>SXPB01000218.1 GCA_005776475.1 Planctomycetia bacterium | reverse complement strand
GCGGCGCGTTCCAGCATCGCGATCGCATCGGCGAACGACGGCGCCGCGTGGATCAGGCGGCGCCCCGCGGGCCCCGACCGCAGCCGTTCGCGCAACCCCTCGTTGTTGTCCTTCACCTGACGATGCGCCGCGGCTTTGGCGACGCGTTCAAGCAGGTCCTTCTCGGCGAACGGCTTGGCCAGGTAGTCGAAGGCCCCCTGCTTGATCGCCGCCACGGCCATCTGCAGGTCGGGGTAGCCCGTCAGCAGCAGCACTTCGATGTCGGGATCGGATTGCTTGATCGCCGCCAGCAGCTCCATGCCCGACATGCGCGGCATGCGCACGTCGGTGACGACGACCGCGAACGGCGCCTGCGCCATCGCCGCCTGCGCCGCCTCGGCCGAGGTCACGAACTCGGCCGCGAACCCGGCCCGCTCCAGGAAGTAGGCGGTCGACTCGGCCAGGTCGC
Organism: Planctomycetia bacterium; assembly: GCA_005776475.1. GTDB lineage: Bacteria > Planctomycetota > UBA1135 > UBA1135 > UBA2386 > UBA2386. Next base: position 31,872 of record SXPB01000218.1, on the reverse strand, counting down.
GTTCGTCGTCGACGACCAGCACTCGCGCCTTCGCCACGCTCACGCCTCCCGCTGCGTCTTGTGGCAGGCGCGGCACGAGCCGTAGATGCGCAGGCTGTGGCGCTCGATGCGAAAGCCGATGCGCCGCGCGGCGGCTTCCTGGCGCCGTTCGAGCTCTTCGTCGCGGAACTCGAAGATCGCGCCGCAGTGCAGGCAGACCATGTGGTCGTGGTGCTCGTGGTTGAGCACGTGCTCGAAGCGACGGCTGCCGTCGCCGGTGTCGAGCCCTTCGACGAAGCCCGCTTCCTCGAGCACGCTGAGCGTGCGGTAGACGGTTGCGCGCGAGACCTTGGGATCCTGCGCGCGGCACAGGTCGAGCAGCTGCTCGGCGGTGAAGTGCTCGTGCGTCGACAGCGCGGTGCGCACGATCAACGACCGCTGGTTGGTCCAACGGAAGCCGTGCTTCTGCAGGTGCGCCTGCACGAGACCTTGTTCCTGGTCGAGCTTCACAGGTCGCGCACGATAGCCGCGGCCACCGCCGGGCTCACGCCTTCTGGCCGATGTCGGTGCGGTAATGCATGCCGGTGAACTCGATCTGTTTGCACGCCTCGTAGGCCCGCGCCCGCGCCGTCGCGGCATCGTTGCCCATCGCGGTCACCGCCAGCACGCGCCCGCCCGCCGTCAGCAGGTCGCCGCCCGCGCGCTGCGACGTGCCGGCATGGAACACCTGCAGATCCGGCCCGGACGCGACCTTGTCGAGGCCGAAGATCGGCACGCCCTTCTTGTAGTCGCCCGGATACCCGCCACTGCAGATGACCACGCACACGGCAACGCGCTTGTCCCATACCGGCGCCTCCTGCGTCTCCAGCTTGCCTTCCGTCGCGGCCAGCAGCAGCGGCAGCAAGTCGCTCTGCAATCGCATCAGCAGCGGCTGCGTCTCCGGATCGCCGAGCCGGCAGTTGTACTCGAGCACGCGCGGGCCCTGCGGCGTCATCATCAGGCCGGTGTAGAGGAAGCCCTGGTAACGCCGGTTCTCGCGGTTCATCGCGTGCACCGTCGGGAACACGATCTGGCTTTCGATCTGCGTCGCCAGACGCGGCAGGATGCCGACCGGCGTGATCACGCCCATGCCGCCCGTGTTGGGGCCCTTGTCGCCGTCGAACACGGCCTTGTGGTCGCGGGCCGGTTCGAGCGGCACGATCGTGCGGCCATCGGTCAGCGTGATCAGCGACACTTCGTGGCCTTCGAGGAATTCCTCGAACACCACCTTGTTGCCGGCCTCGCCGAAGCGCCGCTTCTCGAGGCACTCGGCCAGCGCGACCTTCGCCTCTTCGTTGTTCTTGCAGACGGTGACGCCCTTGCCCGCAGCGAGACCCGACGCCTTCACCACCAGCGGTCCATCCGGCCGGTTGTCGAGGAACGAACGCGCCAGCGCCATCTCTTCGTAGACCCAGAAGCCCGGGCCCGGAATGCGATGCTTGCGGCAAAGCTCGCGCGCGAACGCCTTGCTGCCTTCAATCTCGGCGGCGGCCTTGTTGGGCCCGAAGCACAGCTTCTTCGCCTTCGCAAACTCGTCGACGATGCCGGCGCACAGCGGCGCCTCGGGCCCCACCACCGTCAGGTCGATCTTCTCGGCGATCGCGAAGCGCAGCAGGCCGGCGACGTCTTCGGCGGCGATGTCGACGTTCTGCGCGATCTGGGCGGTGCCGGGATTGCCCGGCGCACAGAACAAGCGCTTGAGCAGCGGCGACTTCGAGAGCTTCCAGCAGAGGGCGTGTTCACGGCCGCCTTGGCCTACGACGAGTACGTTCATGAGAGAGCAGGAGCGGACTGCCACACGCTACGCACCAGGGCCCCGCCGCGAAAGACGAGAGTGGACGGGCCATCGCATGCTGTCGTTCGGACCGTCCGTCTGCGACACTCCCGCGGCATGACGACTTCCACGCTTCGTATCCTGTTCCGCCTGTTGCTGGTCACCGGCCTTTGCCTGTTCGCCAGCTGCTCCGCGACCGGCAAGTTCAAGTCCGTCGGTGAGCCACCCATGTGGCGCGACACCAGTGAACTGCCCGTGCCCGACGACGGCTCGGTCGACCCCAACACGCTGCGCATCGTGCTGCAGTGCCCCACCGTCGAGGAAGACGAGGAGTTCGTGCAGGGCCTCAAGGAGTCGATCATCGCCAAGTGCAAGAACGCCGGCATGGGCGAAGTGAAGCTGCTGCCGCGCGGCAGCCAGAAGAAGGCGCACTACGAGATCACGGTCTACGAGGCCGGTGAGGACGGCAAGTTCGACTTCAACGAGGAGGCCGGCATCTGGGCTGGCATCGGCACCGGCGTGGCAACCGGCATCCTGACCGAGAGCGTCGGCACCGGCATCGTCGGCGGCGCCGCGGGCGGTGCGGCGGCGGGCCTGCTGTTCGGCGAGAAGAAGGAGGTCTACGCCTTCGCCGGCGTCTGCCGCCAGCGCACCTCGGTCGAAGCAGCCAAGACCGCCGACACCGGCTCGGGCACGAAGAACACGACCGGCGGCGGCATCAAGGACGAGGACACGGGGACGACGACCGGCAGCAAGGGTGGCCGTGAAGTGCTTGAGAAGGCGCAGTGGAACCTGAAGACGCGCGCCTTCGAGTTCCCCTTCATGTTCCACATCGCCGTCGATGGCGGCGCCCTCAGCAACAAGGGCGCTCGCGATGCCGCCGCGCGCGAAGTGTTCCTGAAGAAGTTCCCGACGTACGTCACCGGCGGCACGTCGATCGGCGGCTGAGTCCAGAAGGCGATGCCGAAACCACGCGCCTTCACCACGCTGCGGCTGCTCGGTCTGCTGCCGGTCGCCATCGCGATCCTGTGGGTCGCCGGCATGGCCCACCTGCGCAACTACCCGCTGTCGGGCATGGAATGGGCCACGCTGGTCGCGGGCGGCTTCGCGCTGCACGCGATCGGCACGCGCATGTGGCCGCCGCGGCCGGCACCGAAGCTGCCCGAAGGCGCCACGCCCGGCGCTGTCGCGGCGTTGGCGGCAGCGATGGTCGCGGTGCTCGCGGCGATCGTTGGCGGCGGGCTCGAGCACTGGATCACCCCGGCTCGCGACGCCACGTCGTCGTGGGCCCTGCGCACCCTGTGGCACACCGCCTGCGTGTTCGCCTTCAGCTATTGCGGGTTCCTGCATCGGCTGCTGACGGCGCCGAAGCGGACCTGAGCAACCGGCTACTCGGCGAGCAACTTCATGCCGCCCTGGGCGACGCCGATCTGGCCGGCGGTGCCGGTGCGCGCTGCCAGTGCCTGCGCATCGATGCGACCCGCGAGCAAATCGCGCCACGCCCCCACCACCGTCGCCACCTGCGCTGCGGTCTCGCGCACGAACTCGACGCGGAAGCGCCGCACGCCCGCGTGCAGCAGCCGGTTGGTCCATTGCCCGCTCTGCTGCCCTTCGTGATGGAACACCGTGTTGCGGCAGCCGACGTCGACGATCACCGGATGCTCGCGCCCGGTGTGGTCGCGCAGCGCGACCTGGTGCCGTTCGCACGGGCGTCCACACGAGCGGAAGTCGCGGCCATTGCTGAGCAGGTGGCTGTAGACGCAGTGCTCGGTGTGGAAGGTCGGAATGCGATGGTGCGCCACCACCGCGAGCCGGTCGCCAGGCACCTGCGCCAGCAACGCGAACAACTGCGCCTCGTCGAGATCGAAGGACGCCGTCACCGAAGCGAGCCCCTGCTGCAGCAGGTGCCGCACCGTGAGCGAATTGGTCGCGTTCAGCGAGAAGTCGCCGTGCAGCACGAAGCGGGCGCCGCGGCCTTTCGCCTCGAGGCAGCGCATCATCGCGCCGAAGTGGCGCACCAGCACGCCGTCGGGTTGCAACTTGACGATGCGCTCGACCAAGGCGTCCTCGCCGGGCTTGCCGATGCGCGTGGTCGCGACGGTGACCGCAAGGCCCTTCGCCTTCGCGCGTTCGAATGCCCTGCCGAGCCCGACGAACTCCATCCAGTCGAGTTCGACCTCGCTGCAGCCGGCCGCGATGACCGCGTCGAGCTGCGCATCGGTGCGCACCAGCGGCACCACGTACGGCGCCACCGCGGGGCCGGCCTTCACGTCGGCGAAGCGCGCCGCCACGCGAGCGATCGCCGGGGCTGCCTCGATCGCCCGCACCGGGCCGCGTTCGATCGGCGGCAACAGCGCCGCAACCAGCGCGCGGCGCAGTTCCTTCAGTTCACTGGCGGGCACGTGCAGGCCCGGCGCGAGCCCGGCGGTGTCGAGGTCCCCGAGCCGGAACGGCGTGCCGCCGAAGGCCGCGAGCTTGTCGCGCAGGATCGCCGCATCGAGGCCCGCCCCACGCGCCGCCTGCAGCAGCGACGCCGAACGCACTTCGAATGTGTGGCCGCGCGCGACGCCGCGCACGACCAAAGCCTGGCCGGCGGCGCCGTGCACGACGAGATCGACGGCGATGCGGCCTTCCGGCTCGGGCGCGTCGTCGCGCAGTTCGCGCGTCACCGCACTCGCCAGCGCAGGATCGTTGGTCGCGAACACGCGATCGCCCGCCCGCACGCGCGACAGGTCCGGCCCCGGCTGCCCGAAGGCGAGCCGCAGTTCGCGGCCTTGCCGCTCGACGCCGAACAGCGGGCCGCCCGGCTCGTTCTTGTCCTCGGGATCGCCCTGGTCGAACACGACGCCCATGCCGGCCCGCAGCTGCAGTGGCGCTGGCGCCACGCCCGCCAACGCCGCCGAACGTTCCCCGGTCGGCGCGTCGGGCCGGACCAGCATGCCGCCCGCGCCGGTCCACGGCCGGCCTTCGGGATCGTCGACGACGGTCACCGTTTTGCCCTGCACGCGCACGACGCGGCCGACGAACACGCCGCGGTGCTTCGGGAACCGCCCTTCGACGAGGGTCTGGTGGTCGCTGCCGCCGAGGAACCCGTCCGAGAAGCCGCGCGTGTAGCTCAATGACATCGCCAACAGATCGTTGGCGAGCTGCCGTTCGGCCTGCTTGCGATCGCCGCCCGCCACCAGCGCATCGACCCAACGTCGGTAGCCACCGGTCGCGGTCGCGACGTACTGCGGGCTCTTCTGCCGACCTTCGATCTTGAGGCCGTGCACGCCGATGTCGATCAGGTCGGGAATCGCGGCGACTCCGGCCAGGTCCTTCGGGCTCAGCAGATACTGCACGTCACCGAGCGGGCGCGCCTTGCCGTCGACGACGAGTTCGTACGGCATGCGGCAGCTCTGCGCGCACTGGCCGCGGTTGGCGGAACGGCCGCCCCACGCTTCGCTGGTCAGGCACTGGCCGCTCCACGACACGCACAGCGCGCCGTGCACGAACACTTCGAGCTCGGCGTCGGTGCCTTCGGCGAACTGGCGGATCTCGGCTACTGACAATTCGCGCGGCACGACGATGCGGGTGACGCCGAGCGCTTGCGCGAACGGGGCCGCGGCCGGTTCGCTGATCGTCATCTGCGTGCTGGCGTGCAGTTCGAGCTGTGGGCAGACAGCGCGCGCCAGCAGGCACACGGCCGGATCCTGCACGATCAGCGCATCGACGCCGCTCGCGGCGATCGCGCGCAGCACGTGCTCCATCGCCGGCAGTTCCGGTTCGAACACCAGCGTGTTGAGGGTGACGTAGGCGCGGGCGCCGGCGCGGTGGATGCGCGCCGTGATCTCCGGCAGCTCCGCGAGCGCGAAGTTGGCGGCGCGAGCGCGCGCATTGAAGCCGTCCTGCAGGCCGAAGTAGACGGCGTCGGCACCGTGCAGCAGCGCCTCGCGCAAGGCGGGCAGGCTGCCAGCGGGTGCGAGCACTTCGGCTTTGGAACGAGCGGCCATCGGGAACGACGTTTCGTAACCGGGCTGGTGCGGCGCCGCAACGCAGCAACTCGCACTGGCGAGGTCGCCGCACCCGGCGGGCCCATGCCACTGGCCGCGACCACCCTGGCTGCTCGTTCCCGGCGGGTTGCTAGCGAGCCGGTTTCCCAGCGCGCAGGTAGAGCCACACGAAGCCATGCGTGTGGACCTTGGTGCGATCCAGCGGGTGCAGCTTCTCGCGCACTTCTTTGAGGCTCTTCTGGGCAGCAACCTTCTCGTTGTCGTCCTTGGCGTTCTTGACCCGCTTCTTCAGGTCCGCGCTTTCGCGTTCGAGCGCCTGTTTCGTCTTCTCTTCCGCGGCCGTCAGCGGCGTCAACTTCGACTCCTGCCAGGTGACATCGCCGACCAGCAGGTCCGCCTTGCCGTCCTCGTTCCAGTCGGTGACGTGCACCTTGACCCGCCCGCCGTGGTGCCTTGGCACGCTGCCCTCGGGCTCCCAGCCCGAGTTCCCCGCGTTGAGCAATTGCACGCCCGCGGCGTAGCGCGGCGCGTCGTTCTTGGCCGTGTTGCGATACCAGCGGATCTCGCCTCCTTCGCTGCCGACGAAGAGGTCCCGCACGCCATCGCCGTCCCAATCGGCATGGTGCGCATTGCTGCCTTCGATCGGCGCGCCGTCGGCGGTGGTCAGGTCGCGATGCTCCTTCGACCACTTCGGCGCCGCGCGCGTGCCCATGTTGGTGACGATCTGGACCGGGCCCGAGCGATTGCCGACCACGAGATCCAGGTCGCCGTCGGCGTCCATGTCGACCAGCTCGGGCGTCACCGAGTAGATCGTGTCGAACGGCATCATCAGCGTGGCACCGCTCTCGTCGACGAACAACTCACGCTGCGCAAAGCCGCCGTCGGCTTGTCGACGGAACAGATAGAACTCGCCGGTGTAGGAGCCGGTGACGACGTCGGTGCGCCCGTCGGCGTCGTAGTCCACGAACTGTGGACAGAAGGAATTGCATCAACACATCGGGATGGCGGCGATGCCGCCACCAGCCCGCAGGTACTCGAACGACTCGAGGCGCGGCGCGTCCTTGGTGCCGTGGTTGCGATAGACCCGCAAGCGGCCGTTGGCGAAGTTGCCTGGCTTCTTCCAGCCGTCCGCCAGCGCCGCCGGCAACTCGGCGACCGGGAACTCGCCGTCCCCGAACTCGCCGACCAGCAGGTCCTTCACGCCGTCGCCGTCGAAATCGAGCACGTACGGTGCCGCATGGCCCGTCGTGACGTCGATCGGTTGGTCACCGGCGAGGATGCGCACCGGCGGCAGCAATTCGCCAGCCTGGGCTTTGGCATCGGACAAGGAAACGGTGCCAAGGAGCAACGCTCCCAGCACCAGGCGAACCGGAATCGTGAGCATGTGTCCTTCGGTTGGGGCGCTGTGCACTCGAGTGCCCTTGGACGGGGCACTCTACCGGTGGCTTCCCGTCGATGCATTGCACGGGGGCGGTCTCGTGGCCGCACCGACGATCCGGCCCGCCGAGGTCCGCGCCGCGGTGCTGTGCCCACGAGATGTCCAAGCAGGCCCGCGCCGGTAGCATGCCGCCGCGATGAGCGAGCCCGAACTGCACCGAATGCGCGCGGCGATGGACGCGATCAACGAACGCATGGTGGACGTGCTGCACGAACGCGCCCGCCTGTGCCGACGCATCGCCGCATGGAAGCGGGAGAACGGCCAGCCGGCGAAAGACCCCGCCCGCGAAGACGCGATGCTGGCGGCGTTGCTGCGCGCCGGCCCCGCCGACGGCTTCGGTCGCGACGAGCTCGCTGCGATCCTGCGCCAGGTGTTCGCGACTTCGCGCGACCTGGTCGAACGCTGCGCGCGCTGAGCTAGCGTCGCAAGGCGCCGCGGTAGTGGCGATCGATCTCGAACAGGTAGGCCAGCTCCGAATTGAAGTTCGTGTTGCGCAGCAAGGTCGGTTCGCCCTTCGGCGCGGCAACGGCCACCGGCTTGTGCAGCAGCGAGAAGCAGTCGCTCAGCGTCGGCGAGCCCCAGGTCACCAGTTCCTGCACCACCACGCGCAATCCGGCGGCCTCCGCGTCACTGCGGACCGAACCGGCCGACACCGTGACGCCGCGCCAATGTGGGTTTGCCAGCGTGAGCTTGCCGGCCGCGTCGGCGTGGTCCGCCATCGTCGAATGATGCAGGAAGGCCGTGCCACCGGGCCGCAGCACGCGACCGATCTCGCGCACGTAGCCGACCATGGCGTCGCGTTCGGCGTGCACCAGCGAGTCCCAGCTGAACACGAAGTCGACGCTGGCCGTGCCGATTCCCGGCAACGAACTGCCGTCGGTGCCGGCAAAGCTCGCGTGCGCTCGATCGGCGAAGCGGCCCTTGCAGGTCGCTACGCAACTCGGTGCCAGGTCGAAGCCACGGTAGCGCTCGCACAGCGGCAGCAGGAACTGCGTCACGCGCCCATGCCCGCACGCAATCTCGACCAGGTCGCTCGCCGGCAAGCAGGCGCCGATGCGCGGCAGGATCGTGCCGGCCCACATCGTGGCACTTGAGCCCCACGACTCCGACCACTCGTCACCGTCCTTGGTCCACTTGCCGAGGTTGTCCCAGTTGTCCAGGTTCTCGCGGATCGATGGCATCGACGAAACCTACTCGACGGCCCGCGGATCAGAAACGGCCAGGCGCGACCGCGAGCGCGTTCGTGGCGCTGCTTTGCACCCAGACGCCCATTGCATCGAATTCGAGCGTGACCATCTGCGCGTACAGCCCGAGCCCGACGATCGCCGGATTGTCCGGGATCGCCAGCGACCACGGCACCACGCCGGCAACCGGCACGGCGGCCAGCAGCAACAGCGGGTTCACCATCAGCGTGCAGGTCGGGCCGGCGTTCGGCAGCAGCGACGCCAACGGCACGGGTCCGCTCTGCGTCGCGATCGCCGTCACCACGACCGAGTTGGCGGGCAGGTTGACGCCGAACGCATCGAACGTGGCCCCGGTCCACGGCAGCTCGGCCGAAGTCAGCACGGCGGTGCCCGAGGAATGCGGACACGCGACGCCGAGCGAATTGGCCGTCGCCGGGCACGGCGTCAGCCAGCGCCCGGTGGCCACCGACAACTGGCCGTCGACCTGCAGGAAGGCACCGGCGGCGAGCACGCCCTGGTCGAACGGCGATGTGCCGTACCAGGCGAGGCCGTGGACCGGACCACTCGTGCCGGCGCCCGCGGGCGTGAACGTGGCGCCGTCCCAGCGCGCGAGCCGCGCACAGGCAACGCCGCCAGCCGTGGTGAAGTCGCCGCCAACCAGCACGTCGCCATCCGGCAGCCGCAGCAGCGAGCGCACGCGCCCGTTGCAGCCAGTGCTGACTCCGGTCCACGTCGTGCCGGTCCACCGTGCCAGGTTCGACACCGGCGCGACACCGGCGGTGGTGAACGACCCACCGACCAGCAGGTCGCCGTTCGCCAGTTCGACGATCGCGTGGACCGCACCACTCGGGTCGGGGATGCCGTTGCCGAGCGCCGACCAGGCCTGCGCCGCCGGGTCCCACAGGGCGATGCGGTTGCAGGCGAGCGCACCCGCCGCCGTGAACTGCCCGCCGACCACGAGCCGGTTGCCAGAACCGGCGAGCGCCATCACCTGGTCGTTGACGCCAGCGCCAAGCGACGCCCAGGCACTGCCGTTCCACGCCGCGACCTGCGCCAGCGGCACCGGTCCCGAAGCGTTGAACGAACCGCCGGCGTAGAGCACGTTGGCGACCTTCGTCAGTGCCAGTACGTAGCCACTCAAACCCGCCCCGAGTGCGGACCACTGGCTCGTCACCGGCGACCAGCTCGCGACGCCGGGCGTCACCAACCCACCCGCAGCCAGGAACCCGCCGCCGACGACGACCTGGCTTGGATCGGCGGTGATGGCGAGCACCGGACCGTCGGTACCGCTGCCGAGCGCTGCCGGCGGTGAGCTGGCGAACCTGGCCACGTGGTTCACGGTGGCGCCGCCCATGCTGCGAAACTCGCCGCCGACGTAGATCGTGCCGTAGCCGTCACTGGCGGCCGCGTACGCGGCGCCATCGCAACCTGGAGTCAACGCGTGCCACTGGGTGCCATCGTGCCGCGCAATGCGCAGGCAGGCGGCGCCACCAATGGTGTTGAAGAAGCCGCCGGCGATGAAGTCACCGTTCGGCATGTTCGCGAACACGCCGACCGGGCCGTCGGCCCCACCGAGATACTCGGTCCATCCGCCGCCATTCCATGCCGCGAGGTTCGACGCCGGCAAGCCATCGGCCGTGGGGAAGATGCCGCCAGCGACCACGAGGCCGCTCGGCAGGATGGATAGCCCGTACACGAGACCCTGCACGCCGCCCGAGAGCGGCATGAAGAACGATCCCGTCCACAGGGCGACGTTGTCGCACGGCACTCCACCGGCGGCCGAGAACAAACCGCCAATCAGGAGCTCGCCCGTGGACACGACAACCAGGTTGATCGCGATACCCGCAACGCCGCCACCGAGCGACGACCACGACGATCCATTCCACCGCGCGAGGCCACTGGCAGGATTCCCCCCGGCGTTCGCGAACGCACCTGCCGCGACGAGATCGCCGTTCTGCAGTTGCTCGAGGTCCGACACGAAGCTGTCGGTGCCACCACCGATCGGGCTCCATGCAGTGCCATTCCAACGGGCGACGTTCGCGCACGGCACGCCGCCCGCGGTGGCAAAACCGCCGCCGACGACGAGGTCGCCGTTGGCGAGGCGCGCCACGCAGTGCACCTGGCCCTGCACGCCGCTCCCGAGCGGAGTCCACGCAGCTCCGTTCCAGCGAGCGATGCTGGCACACGCAACACCACCGGCCGTGTTGAACGTGCCCGTCGCAATGAGATCGCCGTTCGGCAATGCGAGCAGATCGTCGACCGGACCGTCGAAGCCGCTGCCGAGCGGCGTGAACACGCCGGTGGTCGGATCCCAGACAGCGACGCGGGCGCAAGGCACGCGGCCGGCAAGGGTGAACGGCCCACCGATCGCAAGCACGCTGGCAGCCGGGCCGGAGCCGTCTGGATCCCACGCGGTCGATGCGAACACGAAGCTGTTGGTTCCGTTCCAACCTTGCCCCGTCTGCCACTGCGGCGCGCATTGCGCGTTGACGGTTGCAGCGCCGAGCAACAGCACGACTAACCCCGTTACGGCGACTGGCAGCATGGCGCGCAGGATACCGCACCACACGTTCGGCAGTGGCAGCCCGGGTCCCGAGGGCAGCAAACTGGCGACGGCACGGGCGGCCGACGAAGCCGGGCCCTGACAACCACCCGGCGGCGCGTAGGCTTGCTGCTGCCATGCGGTCCGCCTTCGTCTGCGCGTTCGTCCCCACCGTGCTGGTCGGTCTCGTGCCGGCCCAGGACGTCTTGTTCTTCCGCCAGAACAACCTCGCGGCAGTGGGCCCCGTGCACGCCGACGTCGGCAGCGCCATCGCGCGGTTGTGCGCCGGTCCGACGCCGGCCGAGGCGGCGGCTGGCTACGTGAGCCATGTGCTGCCGGGCACGCAGTTGTTGGGCTGGCAGCACAACGGCGGCGACGTGCGGCTGGTGTTCAACCCGACGCTGCTGCAGCTCGCCGCCGGTTGCTCGCGCGAACACGCGATCGAACAGATCGACAAGACCGCGCTGCGGGCGCCCGGCGTGCATTCGGTGCGAGCGTTCGTGCGGCATGCCGACGGCCGCGAAGAGGACCTGCGCACCGCCTTCGGCGAAGCCGCGCCGTTGCCGCTCCCGTTCGTGAAGGCGCCGCCGATCGCGGGCTTGACGCTGCCGTACGGTTCGCTGAGCGGCAAGCGCATCGCCGTCTCGCCGGGCCACGGCTACTACTGGCACAGCACGCTCGGCTGGACGACGCAGCGCGGCGTCATCGACGGCCTGATCGAGGACATCCACACCGCCGAGATCAGCAACCAGTACCTGATCCCGTTCCTGCAGAACATGGGCGCCGAAGTCGTGCACACGCGCGAGCACGGCGAAGTGAACGTCGATGGCGCGGTCGACAACGACGCCGGCGCCCCTGGCTACGTCGAGACCGGCAGCTGGACGACGTCGGGGTCGTCGGGCTGGAACGGCGGCGGCTACCGCTACGTCACCGCCCACAACGCCATCGAGACGGCGACCGCGACCTGGACGATCCCAGTCACGAAGGAAGGCCTCTACCCGGTGTTCGTCGCGTTCCGCGCCGGCAGCAACCGCTGCACCGCGGCGACCTACCGCATCGCGCACAGCGGCGGCGTCTCGACCGCGGTCGTCGACCAGACGCTCGACAACCTCACCTGGTCCCACCTCGGCAACTTCTGGTTCACGCCCGCCCAAGGCGCGGTGATCACGCTGAGCAACCTGTCGCCCGCGGCCGGCGTCTGCATCGCCGACACGGTCCGGCTCGGCGGTGGCCTCGGCTCGATCGTGCGCGGCGGCACCACGAGCCTGCAGGCGCGCTGGCGCGAATGCGCACGCTACTGGGCGCAGTTCGCGGGCGCGCCGAGCACGGTGTGGGACAACACCTCGGGCGGACAGGACAGCGACGACGACGTCACCACGCGGCCCCGGTTCGCCGAATGGCGCACGGCCGATGCGTTCGTGTCGCTGCACACCAACGCCGGCGGCGGCGCCGGCACCGACACGTTCATCTACAGCGGCGGCGCCACCGCCGGCAGCGCGGCCCTCAGCAACGCCGTGCACACGCAGATCGTGAGCGACCTGCAGACGCACTGGAACCCGGCCTGGGTCGACCGCGGGCAACAGTCGGCGAACTTCGGCGAAGTGCGTCTGCTGTCGACGATGCCCGGCATCCTGGTCGAACTCGCGTTCCACGACACCGCGGGCTCGCTGGACCACACGAGCCTGCACGACCCGGACTTCCGCTACTTGGCAGCCCGCGCCTACGCGCGCGGCGTGCTGCGCTACTTCCAACCGCTGGCGCCGTTCCCGCCCGAACCACCGCCGGCCCTGCGCGTCACGCAGGACGGCGCGCGCGGCCTGCGCGTCGCGTGGGATCCCGCGGCGGGCGCCACCAGCTACACGATCGAAGGCTCCGACGACGGCAAGGGGTTCGTGCAGCTGGCATCGGTGACGGCGACGAACTGGTCGACGGGCCCACTGCCGCACCACTCGCGGAAGTCGTTCCGCGTGCGCGCCTGGAACGCGACCGGGCGCTCGTTCCCGACCGAAGTGCTGACCGCCGGCACCGACCATCTCGGCCAGGCGCAGGTGCTGCTGGTGCAGGGCTTCGACCGCCTCGATCGCAACGTCAAGGGGCCGGAGAACACCCGCGACTACCTGCGCCACTTCGGCGACGCGGTTCGCCGCGACGCGAACTTCTCCCTGGGCTTCGACGCGGCGAGCAACGAAGCGGTGGCGCTGCTGCGGGTCGCACTGCCGGGCTATCAGGCCGTGGTCTGGTGCAGCGGCGAAGAGAGCACCACCGACGAGACGTTCGGCTCGGTCGAGCAATTGCTGGTAGGCAGCTACCTCGACGGCGGTGGCAGCGTGCTGGTGTCGGGCGCGGAGATCGGCTGGGACCTCGATGCGCAGGGCTCGGTGGCCGACGAGACGTTCTATCGCCAGAAGCTCGGCGCCATCTACGCGAGCGACGACGCGGGAACCTACACACTGCAGGCGGGCATCGCCGGCACCGTCAGCGCCGGGATCGCGGCCTCGGGCTTCGACAACGGCACGCTCGGCACCTACGACGTGAACTACCCCGACGTGCTGGCGCCGACCAACGCCAACAGCACGGTGTGCCTGCGCTATGGCAACGGCCTCGTCGCGGGAGTGCAGAAGCTCGACCCGGTGAGCGGCGCCCGCGTGGTGAACTTCGGCCTGCCGCTGGAGACGATCGGCGACGCCTCCGTGCGCGCCAGGCTCGTGCAGCAGAGCCTGTTGTTCCTGCTCGATGCGATGTCGCTGCGCGCCCCGGCGACCGCGCCGCTCGGCCAACCGACGGCACTGCAGCTGGCGATGCCGACGGAAGCGGGACGCCCCTACCTGCTGTGCATGAGTGACGGCATCCAACCGGGCACCGTGCTGCCGGGCGGCGGCCTGTTGCCGCTGAACAACGGCTTCCTGCTCGGCCTGTCGATCGACCCGGCCAGTCCGTTCTTCCTCGGCTTCGTCGGCGTGCTGCCGGCGAACGGAACCGTGTCGCCGACGTTCTTCCCGCCCTATCTGCCGTTCCTCGCCGGTTGGCCGCTCTACAGCGCCCCGTTCACGCTCGACGCCTCGGGCACGCAGGAGAACGCCATCGGCAACTGGGTGCGCATCACGCTCACCTTGTGAGCGCGCCGGCCGGCGGCGTCGGACCGCGGGCCAAAATCGAACACGGGGCCCATCGGGCCCCGTGCCTCGCTCGCGGATCCGGAGCGGCTCAGCTCTCGCCGATCGCCGCCGCCACGAGGCAGCCCTTGGCGACCGCGGTCAACGCTTCTTCGCTTCGGAAGATGCGCCCGACCGGGAGCGGGAAGTCGATCTTCGCGAACTCGTCGCGGAACACCTCGATGAAGCCACCGACCAGCGACGTGCCGCCGGCGCAGGCGATGTCGATCGGGTTCTGGAAGCTCGGCATGTTCTGGCCGGACTCGAACCGCGTCTTGATGTTCTGCAGCACGTAGTTGATCAGGCTGCGGTAGTAGATCGCGACCGCCTCTTCTTCGCGGCTCTTCGGGTCGCGGATGTCGATGCCGCGCTCCTTGATGGAGGTCGCCTTGCTGCGCGGGCAGCCGAGCACGTTGGCGACGTTCTTGTCGATCCAGTCGCCGCCGCGCGCCACCGAGAACGACAGGCACGGGATCGACTTGTAGGTGATGCAGGCGTTCGCCATGCCACCGCCGAACGACAGGCCGATGCCCGTGAAGTCCTGCTCGGCGAGCTCCGCGAACACGACGGCGTGCGCTTCGTTGATCGCGTGCGCCTTGTAGCCGAGCTTGTTGACCAGGCTCTCGAACAGGCCCTGGTGGTAGACGACGTTGTTGTCGACGTCCAGCGACGGGGCCGGCACGCAGAAGTAGCAGTTCTCGCCCTGCACACGCGGCTCACCCAGGATCTTCTGGATGATCATCTTCATCATCGGCAGCGCGTCCTGCTCGTTCGGGCTGATCAGGCCGTCCATCATCGGTCGGCGCGTCTCCCGGCCGAACACGTTGGCGAGCTCGAATGCCGCTTCACCGATCACGACGAGCTTGCCGTTGTGCACGATGTAAGGGACTTTGAGCTTCGTCAGCATGTTCTTGCTGTAGACGTCGCTCGGGATGTCGAGGAACGCGTTGCGCTCCACGGTGACCGTGATGCCGCCTTCGGCGTTCTGCACCGCGGCCGCGAGATTGGCGGTGCCGACGTCCAGGCCCTTGCCCAGAGCAACCGTCGAGTCCACCCCTTGGTCCTGCACAGGATTCTGCTTGTTCTGCGTCATTGTGTGTCTCCGCCTAACTCTTCCCGGAATGTGTTGCGTCGATGGCGACCGGCTCAGCTGCCGCCTTTGAGTTTCTTCAAGCGGGCCAGGTTCGCGGCGATGCCGCCAGCGGCCTTCTGCTTGATCTCGATGTTGTCCATGTTGGACTCGAGCGACTTGCCCGTGTCCTTGAAGAGGCCGCCGAAGTCCACCGGCTGATCGCTTTCGACCGCGGCGCTGACGCCCATCTTCTTGCCGAGCTTCTCCAACCGGTCGGTGAGCGACCCGGTGAGCTTCTCGAGCGCTGCCGTGAAGTCCGGCACGGGTGCTGCAGCAACCGGCGCCGCCGCGGGTGCGGCAGGCTGGGCCTGTTGGTGCATCAGGTTGGCCTTCATGGTCGCCATCTCCTGCACCAGCGAAAGCAGCAGGTCCGGCGACGGCTGCGCTGGCTGCATCGGTGCAGCCACGACGACCGGCGGCCGTGCTTCGGCGGCGGCGGCAGCGGCCCGGGCCGCTTCGGCCTCAGCCTGCGCCTGCGTGCATGCGGCCTGCGTCGAGGCCAGCGCCCCCGCCAGCTCGTCGAAGCGATGCTTCAACTCGGCGAGTTCCTGCTCGCGTTCGGCCAGTTCCTTCTGCCGCTGCGCCAGCGACTCTTCGTTGGCGTGCGCACGCTGGGCTTCCTGCTCGCGTTCGCGCAGGATCGTCCGGAACTCCTGCCGGCTCTTCTCGACCAGCTTCTCGGCTTCTTCCGGCGCGATCAGGCCCGACTGTTCGATCGCGGCATGGACCGCCTCGCTGATCATCGCCGCGACGTGCTCGGCGCGAATCAGGCGAACGCGCTTGCGACCCTCGCTACGCAGTTCGTCCAGCGTCGCGGTGCGCGAACGGGCGGACAGGGCTTCCTTGATTTCGTTGACCGATTCCATGCACTCCGTGCGGCCCCGGCGATGGGGTCACGACGGAGTGAGTTTCGGCCGACGGCCGCCCGAACTTGAGGCACTGACCCGACCTGGGAATCCCACAAAGGGACCCGGCTGATCAGAATACGACACTCATCCCGAGCACGAAGTTGCGACCGGTTCCGTTGCTCCCCGAACCGTGCACGCGGTAGTCGACGTCGGTGATGTTCTCGCACGCGAGTTCGAACGTCGTGCGGTCGTCGATCTGCCAGCCACACTGCAGGTTCCAGATCGTGTAGCCGGGCGTGCCACCCGGCGGAATCCGTTGGGTGTCGCGATTGTCACCAGCCGAGGTCTTGTCGGCGTCCTCGGCGCGCACGACCAGGGTCTCGGCGCGGAAGCGCCCCGCGCTGTCCTGCCAGCGCAGGCCGGCGAGACTGGTGAACGGCATCAGCCGCGACACGAACTCCTCGCCGCGCGTGCTGCCGTTGTTGTTGAAGTTGGAGACGCGTCCGTACTGCCACGTCTGCGCGCCGAACAGGCTGGTGCGCTCGCAGAACTCCCAGCCGTACTGCAGCTCGATGCCCTCGACGTAGCCTTCGCCGACGTTGGCCTTGGTGACGATCGGCTGGCCCGAACCGTTGGTGGCGCCGGTCGGGAACCGCAGGATCTGGTCTTCGATGTCGGTGTAGAACCACGCCAGCTGGCCGGTGACGTCACCGCGACGCAGCTTGGTGCCGACCTCGTAGCCGAGGTAGTTCTCTTCCTGCAGGCCCGGGGCCGGCACTTCCTGTTCGCCGCTGCGGGCGACGTCGAAACTGGTGAGGTCGGACAGGCTCGGCGCCCGGAAGCCCTGGCTCACCCCGCCGTAGACGTTCCAGCCGGCGACCAGGTCCGCCCGCAGGTGCACGTTCGCCGTCACCGCATCCCAGTCGTCGGCGACCGCGATCTTGTTGTTCGACGGATCGCGCACGCTGTCGGCGTCCGCGGCGGCCCACGTGTAGCGCACCCCGGCTTGCGCGGCGTAGCGGTCCCCGAAGCGGACTTCGTCCTGCACGAACACGCCGAGCAGGTCGTAGCTGGCGTCGTTGCCGACCTGGCCCTGGATCGGGTCCGAAGCCTGCGGCGTGCCCGACCGGCGGAACCACGAGTTGACGTTGTCGTGGTAGGCATCGATGCCGTAGGTCAGACGACCGGCCTCGCCGAGGTCGCTCTCGAACTGCGCGAAGACACCCGCGGTGCCGACTTCGAACGCCTGCCAGCGCTGCGAATTGGTGCTGGTGATGCGGTCTTCGAGTTCGCGCTGCGTCTGCCACGACACCGACAGCCGCATCGCCTGCACCGCCCCCGCCATGCCGGTCTTGTGCCACTGCAGGTAGGTGAGCCGGCGGTTCTGGTCGAGGTCGCGCTGCAGGTCGGTGCCGACCGTCGTGCCCGCGTAGCGTTCGCCGAAGATCGTCGAGTGCGTGCGCGGCACGTTGTTCTGCGCCATCTGCTGGTGCAGGAACACCAGCTTCTCGTCCTTGCCGAGCCAGTGCTCGAGCTTGACGTCGAACGCCGTCTCGTCGTGTTCGGTGTTGGGCTGCACGCCGGTGGCGCGGCCGCCTTCGATGTCGCCGAAGGCGCGCGCATCGCCGCCGACCAGGACGCCCGTGCGCAGGCCGTCGTCGCGCACCAGCCCGACGTGGATCTCGCCGCGGCCGGTGATGCTGTCCTCGGCGTCAGCCCAACGTGTCCGCAGCTCGCCGCCGTAACGCACGCCGGTCGGTGCATAGCGATCGGGGCTTTTGGTGAACGCTTGCACGGTGCCGCCGACCGCGTCGCTGCCGTACAGCGTCGAGGCCGGGCCGCGCAACACTTCGATGCGATCGAGCGACAGCGGGTCGATGGTCGACCAGTACTGGTTGGGGCCGGATCGGAACGTCGAGTTGTTGATCCGGATGCCGTCGAGCAACAGCAGGTTGTTGTAGCCCGTGAAGCCGCGCAGGAACGGCGAGCCCTGGCCCGGCGCCGTCTCCTGGACCAGCGTGCCCGGCAGCGTGCGCAGCGCCTGCGGCAGCGTGCGATACTGCCCCGATCGCATCGCCTCGCCGTCGATCACGTCGATCGATCGCGGCGCGTCGAACGGATCCTGGGCAGTGCGCGATGCGGTCACCACGATGCGGCCGTCTCCTTGCACTCCCGGTGGCGGCGTCTGGGCGGCGAGCGAGGTGGCGAGGGCGGCGAGGACAGCGGACGACAACACACCGGTCGTCAGATGTTGGGGAGTGAGCATGCGGGGAAGTCCGGCGAACGGACCGTAGCTTGGGAGGTTCAGCCGGTCGCGGGCCTTTTTTCTCCGGGCAATCCCGAGGTGGCGCCGGCGATCGCCTGCTCGACCGCGAGCGCCGCGCGCAGCGCCTTCACATCGTGCGTGCGCAACCACGTCACCCCCTGGCGCGCCGCCCAGAGCTCCGCCGCGAGCGTGCCGGGCCCCCGTTCCGCGACCGGCGCCCCCGTGACCTCACCGACGAACGACTTGCGCGACACCGACACCAGCAGCGGGCCGAACTCGCGCTGCAGTTCGCCGAGGCCCGCCAGCACGTGCAGACTGGGAGCCGCATCGCGGCCGAGGAAAAAGCCCATGCCCGGATCGAGCACGAGTCGGTCGCGATCGACGCCGACGGCGGCAAACGCCGCGATGCGCTCGCGGCAGAACGCGCGGATCTCGTCGAGCAATCCGAGCGTGCCCACCGACGAACGCGAGGCGCGCGGTTCCGCATTGCGCGCGAACATCGCGCAGAAGCGGATGCCGGGTGTGGAAGCTGCCATGGCCACCACTTCCATCGCCGGCGCCGAACGGAAGCCCGCAACGTCGTTCAACCATCGGACTCCGGTCACCACCATCGCTCGCATGACTTCCGGCTTGCAGGTGTCGACGCTGACCGGGATGCCGCGGGCCACCAGGGCCTCGACCACCGGACGCAGACGGCGGATCTCCTCGGCGGCGGGCACGTCCTCGGCATCCGGATGCGTCGACTCGGCGCCGACGTCGAGCACGTCAGCGCCAAAGGCATGCAATTGCAGCGCCTGCGCGATCGCCGCAGCGGGGTCCAGGAACCGGCCGCCGTCCGAGAACGAGTCGCGGGTCAGATTGACGATTCCGAAGATGCCGACCATGGCGTGGCGACGAGCATAGGAACGCCGGGCGCATCGCGAAACGGCGCCCCTGCCCCGCCGGTGCGTTCACCATGCCATCGCCCTCGCGGAAGACGGAAGCAAAGCCACGCGTCGTCAGCCGATATGGGCCGTAGATCCGCGTCAGGAGAGGCCCGATGCAAAACCGCACTGCTGGATTCACCCTCATCGAGTTGCTGATCGTGGTCGTCATCCTCGCGATCATTGCGGCGATGGCGATTCCGAACTTCCTGAGTGCGCGCACTGCCGCCAACGAACGCGCCGTGATCGCCGCCCTGCGTTCGATCGCCACCGCCCAGATCCAATGCCAGTCGCGCGCCGTCGTCGATGCCGACCGCGACGGCCGCGGCGAAGCGCTCGGTCTCGACGAAATGGCCGGCGTGCGGAGCCTGCGCACGAGCGGCTTGCTGCTGTCGCCAGCGTGCCTGCCGGCGTCCATCGGCAACGTCAACGCCGTCGGCCGCTCGACCGGCCACGGCTACTTGATGAGCATGCATCTGCCGGATGCCACCGGCATCGGACTCGTCGCGTTGCCCGCCAACGATGCGAGCATCGCCGCCGACCATGCCGAATCGTGCTGGTCGTGCATCGCCTGGCCGATCACCAAGGGCCGCAGCGGCACCGCCACCTACTTCGTCAACCAAGGCGGCGAGATCCTGATGTCGCGCGACGCCAACTACAGCGGCGTCAGCAGCGTGCCACCGCCCGGCGCCGCGTTGACCGGCGTCGCCGCCAACATGATCGTCGGCGGCACGCTCGCCATCAACACGAACGGCGCCGACGGCAACCGCTGGATGATGGTGCGCTGAACGAGCGCGGCACGACGCTCAGCGATTCCAGCGGCTGCGCAGGCACGACTCGCACCGGCCGCACGGAACCTCGCCGCCTTCGTAACACGACCAGAAGTCGTTCGCACCGAACCCGAGTCGCTGCGCCGCGGCGACGATGCCCGCCTTGTCGAGTTCGAGCGTCGGGCTCACCACGCGCACCTGGCTCCGCGTGCCATAGGCGAGGAACGCGCTGCCGGCCGCGAGGAACGCCGCCGAGTTGTCGGGGAACGTCGCCGCCTCTTCGCGATTGAAGCCGGCGACGATGCACGCGGCACCCGCGGTCTCGGCGAACGCCGCCGCCATGGCGACGAACACCGCATTGCGCGCCGGCACCCAGACGGCGCGCGCGCTGGCGGCATCGCCCGGCTGCGCGATCGTGCCGTGCGGGAGTTCACCCGAGCCCGGCACCAACCTGCATCCCGACTGCACGGCGAGCGCCGACAACCACGGCAGTGGCACGGTCTGCAACGGCACGTGCAGGCGCGCCGCCAACGCCGCTGCCGCCGCCGCCTCGCGCCGCGCAGCGCGTTGGCCGTAGTCGCAGAACAGCGCGCCGACGAGGCGATTCCCCGCCTGCGCGAACAGCGCCGCGGCAACGCCCGAGTCGAGTCCGCCCGACAACAACGCGACGCCGGTCGCCGCAGCCATCACTGGACGGTGAAGGTGACCGCGGCGGAGCGCGCGTAGTTCACTTCCTGCTTGCCCCGTTCGGCCAGCACGCAGTCATCGATGGTGGCACCGGTGGTCGAGAACCACAACCGCGCCTCGGCTCGCACCGACCAGGCGCCGAGCGCGAGGCCGGTGACGGCGGCCGTGGTGAGATCGGGGAACTGCACGGTGTCTGGTCCGACGGCGCCATCGCGGTCGGGCGCGAACACGAGCCAACGACGCCCGGCGGAATCGGTCGCGGTCACTTCGAAGCTCGACAACGAACCGGCGGCGACGGCCGGATCGAAGCCATCGACAAAGCTGACCGCGGGCGAGCCGGTCACCGGCCCCCCCGGTGGCGTGATCTCAGGCAACGGCAACGGCCCGGGCCCGGGGAAGATGAGGCTCGTCACCAGCAACTGCCGCGTGCGCATGATGCGGCCGGCGCCGTCCTCGGCATCGAGCACGCTCCACACCGTCTGCACGAAGGGCGCCAGCCCGAGCGCAATCGTCGAACTGTGGCTGGTCGACACCGACCACACCGAACCCATGGTGTTGGTCGCGAACCCGAGGCCGAGCAGGCCTTGGTTGGCGAACCCCGCCGCCGCCATGCCGACGCGGATGCGCGGCTTGCCGCCGACGAGCGTGCCGGTGTCGAGCCCGGTCGCGAGCGCCAGGTCCTGCGTGTAGCCGTTGGTGAACACCGTGTACTGCGCGGTGGCCGGAGCCAGCGCCAGGCTGAGCCGCGAATCGGCCCCAGGCGTCGCCGGGGCGCCCGGCGGGGTCGGCACCGTGAGGGTCGGGCCCATCATCAACGCCCCGTGCGAAGTGAACTCCGGCGCGGCGGTCGGTTCGAACGTGCCTGCAAATCCGGTCACGAGCTGCAGCCGGTTGGGCGTGATCGCGGTGTCCGGGATCGTGTTCGGCGCCCCGTTCGTCGTGCGGATGCCGAGGATCGCCCGATCGACGACCGCGGTGTTGCCGACGATCGCGCTGACGTTCGCGCCGGGCGTGAACGCCACCGTGCCTTTCCCGGTCGCGGTCGCCGCCGACGCCGTCGTCGACGTCAACGGCAGCGACACGCGCGCCGCCGGCGTCGAGTACATCGTGATCAGGTGGTAGCCGCTGCGCACCAACGTCACCGTGTGCGACGGACTCACGAGCCCGGTGAAGGTGACGAGCCCGTTGGCGTCGGTCGTGCCCACGAGTTGCCCGGTCGCGGGCACGGTCGGCGTGCCCGGATCGACGAGGACCGTGGTCCCCGCCACCGGCAACATCGTCGCCGCATCGAAGGCTTCGACGACCAGGGTGCCGGCCAAGGTGCCGGTCACGTGCCCGCGCTGCACCAGCGTGCCGGACACCGTCGCCGCCGCCAGATTGCCGGCGAGGTCGGTCAACGTCAGCGTGAACGCCCGCGGCGTCGCCAGCCGACCGATCGGGGCCGGGATGAGCACGAAGCGGCCGGCGTCGTCGCAGGCGTACATCGTGCGCGTGTTGACGCCATCGGCGAACGACGCCGCCGCCAGTTTCTCGCTGGCGCGGCCGTAGACGAGCGTGTCCTCCTGATCGACGAACAGGCTCATGCCATCGGCCGAAGCCGGCGGTCCGAGCACTGCCAGCGTCGGAGGAGTGATGTCGAACCGCGGCTCGGAGTCCGACGGCTGGTGCACCCACGTCGAGTACTGCGCGCCGCGCTGCATCTGCGCGGTGAACGTCAACTCGCCGTCGTCGAAGTCCGGGTCGCCGAGCGTTCCCAACGCCCCCGCGAACGACACGTCGATGGTCTGGGCCCCGTTGGCCGTGACGTCCGCGATGCGTTCGACGAAGCCGAGATCGCCGACGGGATTCGTGGTCTTGTCGCCGCCGTAGATGCGAACCCGCACCTTGTCGCCGGCGAGCGTGTCGGCCGGTGTCGTCACGCGCAGCACCACGTTGTCGACGGTGCCGCGGTTGACCTGGTCGGGGAAACCCGGCGTCGGGTTGCTCATCTCGACGTCGGTCGGCACCGTCGGCGCCACCGTTTCGAAGTCCGCGAACGGCGTGCGGCCGCGGAAGTCGAGGTTGCCCTCCTGGCCGAACGTGATGTCACCGTCGACGGTCAGTTCGTAGGTGGTCGAGGCCAACAGGGTCGCCTGCGGCCGGAACCGCACCACGCGCCCATCGGGCACACCGACGGTGCTGAGCGGCAGATCGAGCGTGCCGGCCAGCGCGCTGCCGCCGGCCGGGGCGACGGAGCAATTCGCCGCCACCACCGTGGCGGCGTTCGCCGGGCGATCGAACACCACCAACACATCGCCTTCGCGCGTATGGTCGGTCGCGTTGTCGCGCGGGCACAGCGCCAGGATGCGGCCGTCGGTGAACGAGGCATCCTGGTTGGTCTGGAACTCGGTGAGCACGGTGCCGCCGGTTTCGACCTGGAAGCGCACGCCGTCGCTGTCGCGCGAGTCGGCCAACAGCACGACTTCGTAGGTTGCATTCGGCGGGACGCTGAGGGCGGTGATCGGCCGCAGCACCAACACCCGGCCAGCCATCAGGAAGTCGTACTGGCACGGCAACGCCGTGGTCGATCCCTTCACGCGCAGGATCACCCGCGCATCGGTCGCGGTCGGCGACGTCGGCAGGATCGACGCCTCGTTGACGCTTTCGTTGAACTCCACCACCACCGGCACGGCGGCCGGCCAACCCGGCCCTTCCGGATTCGTGGTGCGCACCTTCGGGCGACCGGGCTTGGTGAAGCCGCCGACCGGCACGACCTGCACGATCGACTCGGTCGCGTCGGGATCGGGTTCGTCCGGGTCGTTGTCGCGGTCGAACGCGCGGCCGACGTTGTCGCAGCCACTCGCAAACAGCACGAGCAGCGACAGGAGCGCACAGCGGAAGGACAAGGTCATGCTAGGGGTTCGTGCACGCAGCGGGAGAGCCCGCGGACGGCGCGTCGGCGACGATTATTCCCGCCCGAGGCCGCGGCAACCAGCCTGGGCACGACCAAGAACGCGGATCACGCCTTGGCCGAAGCGTCCTTGCGAGCGTGCAACCAGCTCCAGAACACGAGGCCGATCGCGAATACCACGAGCCCGCAACTGAGCAGCTGCCCCATGGTCATGCCGAACAGCACGTTTTCACCGTGCTGCGGATCGGGCTCACGCACGGTCTCCAACGACCAACGGATGACCGCATAGCCGAGCAGGAACATCACCGCGAACGTGCCTGGACGGAGCTTCCGGTGCCTCGTCAGCCGGAACACGATCCAGATCAGGATGCCGAGCCCGACGCCTTCGCCGAGCCCTTCGTAGATCTGCGACGGGTGGCGATACGGCACCCACGGCTCGCCGCCGACCATCTCGGCACTGACCTTGGCCCAATCCAGCTTGGGCGCCACGGTCTCCCAAGGAATCGCCCGGCCCTGCGCATCGAGGTCGTTGAGCATCGGTCGCACGTCTTCGAAACGGCACTTGCCGTAGGCGACCTGGATGCACAGTTCTTTGTCGCGCATGGACCAGTTGTTCTGGATGCCGAGCCGCTGCATCGCCCGCGGATCGGTCGGAAACTGCATGGCGAACGCGGTCGTCTTCTCGCAGACCCGACCGTACAGCTCGCCGTTGATGAAGTTCGCCACGCGCACGGCGAAGATGCCCGGCGTCACCGCCAGCGCGCAGCCGTCCGCGATCCGACCCCAACCGACCTTGTGCTTGCGGCAGAACAGCCACAGCGCGACCGCTACGCCCATCAGCCCGCCGTGGAAGGCGAGGCCGCCCTTCCAGACCTGCAGGAAGGCCAGCGGCGACCGCAGGTCGGGGTCGTAGAACAGCGCGTAGCCGACGCGGCCGCCGAGCATCACGCCGAACACGCAGTAGAAGATCAGGTCGGCCGCCGCATCGGCCGAGATCGGCAGGAACCCGGTCCGGGTGAGCCGCACCAGCACGAACTGGGCGACCACGAAGCCGACGATGTACATCATTCCGTACCAGCGCACGTCGATCGGCAACCACGGAATGTCGAACAACACCGGATCCCAGGCGGGGAACTGCATCGGCGCAAGGTAACGAACCGACGCCGACGACGCGATGACGCGGTCAAGGCAAGACGCTATCCTCCTCGCCCCCGCCAATGGCCACGATCGACTTGCGTCCCCTGCTCGGCGCCGCCGCCGCCACCGCCGACGAGATCACCCAGGCGATCCGCAGCGATCGCACGCGCCTGCCGGTGCTGTTCCCGAGCGTGCCGCGCCGCACCGGCCGCGACATCGTCGGCGGCGGCGTGCGCGACTTCGGCGGCCACACGGTCGATCTCGATGCCTTCCGCCGCTGTGACGTGACCGCCGCCCACGTGCTGCTGGCCACCGCCGCCACCGAGGCCGAGGCGCTCGATCTGTTCGCGCACGGCGACATGGAAGAACGCGCGATGCTGCTGCGCGCCTTGCACTTCCTGCCCGTCGGCCAGCTGACCGTGCGGTTGTTCGGCGAGGTGCAGCGCACCAACGTCGCCCTGCACCTGGAAGCGGCGCTGTGCGACGGCGACCTGTTCGCGCGCACCGTCGGGACGCCCGGCTTCGATCTCGCCACCGCCAACAAGCTGCTGCTGAAGTTCGCCTTCCTCGACGTGCCGCTGCGCCGCTGCCTGCACGCCGAACGCCACGCCAACGCCGAGCTGTCGCGCATGCTGCAGGACCTGGCCACCGAACGCGAAGCGGCCGGGCGCGCGGTGTGGCGCGACACCTGGCGCCTGATCGGCCGCGCGCCGTGCCCCGGCTCGCTGGCGCGCCTGGTCGGCGGCCTCGAGCACGGCGACGACGGCGTGCGCCTTGCCGCCGCCGAAGGCCTGCTGGCGGCGAATCGCAGCGACCTCGCCGCGTTCGCCCGCGAACGACTGCCGCGCGAACTGCGCGCCCCGATCCGCGCCGTACTCGCCCGCCTCGGCGGGACCACGACTTCATGAACCTCCGAGCCGGAAACCAGCGATGCTGATCTTCGAACCGCACATCCACATGTACAGCCGGATCACGGACGACTACGAGCGCATGAGCCTCGCCGGCGTGCGCGCCGTGCTCGAACCGGCGTTCTGGCTCGGCCAGCCGCGCACGCACATCGGCACGTTCATCGACTACTTCGACACGCTGATCGGGTGGGAACGGTTCCGCGCCCAGCAGTTCGGCATCCACCACTTCTGCACGATGGGCCTGAACCCGCGCGAAGCGAACGACGACCGCGTCAACAAGGACGTGCTCGCCGTGTTGCCGCGCTACTGCGAGAAGGACAGCTGCATCGGCATCGGCGAGATCGGCCTCGACGACCAGACCCCGGCCGAAGAGAAGTTCATGGCCGAGCAGATCGAGCTGGCGAAGCGCCACAACCTGCCGGTGCTGGTGCACACGCCGCATCGCGACAAGAAGAAGGGCTTCGAGCGCTGCATCGCGATCGTCAAGGCGAGCGGGTTCCCGATGGAGCGCGTGCTGCTCGACCACGGCAACGAAGAGACCATCAAGATCACCCGCGGCCTCGGCTGCTGGTCGGGCTTCTCGATCTACCCGAACACCAAGATGGACCCGGCCCGCATGGTCGCAATCGTGCTCGAGTACGGCGTCGAGCGCATGGTCGTGAACAGCGCCGCCGACTGGGGCGTCAGCGACCCGATGATGGTGCCGCGCACCGCGGTGAAGCTCGAACAGGCCGGTGTGCCGCGCGCCCGCATCGAGCAGCTGGTGTGGCAGAACCCGATCGCGTTCTTCGCCCAGAGCGGGCGTCTGAACGAGTCGATGCTGCGGCAGCCGGCGCGGGCCAACCTGCGCGAGACGTTCGACGGCAACTCGGTGCTGCGCGGCCAGGATCCCGACAAGATGTGACCACGCGCCGAGGGCGCGCCGGCGCGATTCACTTCGCCGTCAGCATCCGGATCCGGTGGCCGAGCTCGCGCGGCAAGAACGGCTTGTGCAGCACCGGCACGCCTTCGGGCACGCCCTCCGGCGCATCGACGAAGCCGGTCACGAGCAGCACGTGCACGTCCGGCCAACGCTCCATCACCATGTGGGCGAGGTCGATGCCGCCGATCTCGGGCATCACCACGTCGCTGACGACGACGTCGAAGGACTGCTCCGCCAGCATCGACATCGCTGCGCGGCCATTGACGGCGTTCGCCACGGCGAAGCCCATCGTGCGCAACGCGCGCACCAGCATCGAACGCACGTCGTCCTGGTCCTCGACGAGCAGCACCCGCGCCACCGGCTTGTCCGGGGCAACCGATGTCGGCCGCGGCGCCGGCGTGCGCGCCCGCGGCACGCGCATTACGAAACTGGCGCCGTGGCCTGGGGCGCTGCGCACCGAGATCTCGCCGCCCATGCCGGCGACGATCGCGTAGCACGTGGCGAGGCCGAGTCCGGTGCCGCGACCGTTGCTCTTGGTCGTGAACAGCGGATCGAACACGCGCGCGCGCGTCGCTTCGTCCATGCCGATGCCGGTGTCGCTCACCGTGAGTTCCACGGCGTCCGGATCGGCCGCAGCCTGCAGCACAATGGTGACCGCCCCGCCTGCGGGCATCGCGTCGCACGCGTTCTGCACGAGGTTGAGCAGCAGCTGGTGCAACTGCACCCGGCTGCCGAGCACCAGCATCGGTTCCGCCGCGGCGACGACCTCGAGGCGACGCTCCGGACCACACATGCGTTCGAAACTCGGCCGCACTTCGGCGACGAACTCGGCCAGGTCCACCACCTCGTGCGCCCGGGTGTCGGGACGCGCGAAGCCCAGCAGTTGCTTGGTGAGTTCGGCGGCGCGCTCCGTCGTGTGCAGCAGCACTTCGACGTAGCCACGCGCGGGAGTGCCACGCACGGTCTCCTCGCGGATCAGGGCGACGTAGCCAAGGATCGTCGTCAGCAGGTTGTTGAAATCGTGCGCGATGCCGCCGGCCATCAGGCCGAGGCTCTCCATGCGCCGCGCGTGCAGCAGCTTCTCGCTCGCTTCCTCGCGCAGCAGGAAGCTCGTGAGCAGGTCGGCCGCGGCCAGGGCAAAGCCGTTGTCGATGCCACGCCACTGCACCGGGTGCTCCGAGTAGAGCATGAACTTGCCGAGCAGGCGGCCGCCACCGACGAGCGGCAGGAACGCGAGCGCCTGGATGCCTTCGCTCTGGAACACCGG
Organism: Planctomycetia bacterium; assembly: GCA_005776475.1. Taxonomy (GTDB): domain Bacteria; phylum Planctomycetota; class UBA1135; order UBA1135; family UBA2386; genus UBA2386. The sequence continues at coordinate 4,022 of SXPB01000218.1, read as the reverse complement.
CTGCAACTCGTGCAACGCCGGCACCGACCGCACGTCGCCGATGAACTGCGGCCGCGCGTTGCGTTCGTCGGCACGCCACGGCGAGTGGCCGTCGACCTTGCGCCGGTAGTGCTCGCTCAGCCCCTGCCAGGCGCGGAACCGCATGACGCCGGCGCCATCGAACGTGAGCACCGAAGCGCGCGAGAATCCCGTGGTCTCGACCAGGGCCTGCACCACCGACTGGAACATGTCGTTGAGGTCGTTGGTGTTGGCCAGCCGATGGCACAAGCGCACCAGCGGCTGGGTCCACGCGGCGGCGAGCACAGGTTCGATCCCGTCCATGACGATGCAGGCTATCGCTTGCCGTGCCGCGAAACGAGGCACGCCCCAGAGCCGTCATCGCGCCGCCGGCTGGCGGGGTAGTATTTCGGCCCATGCAGCCTGGTTCCGCGGATCTGATGGCCCAAGTCGAAGCGGCGATCATCGCCTTCGAACGCGACGGCGAACCGGGCCTGCAACAAGCTCTCCAGGCGGCTGGTCCGATCGCCGACGCGGTGCGCGCCAACATCGAATCGCTGCGCGAAGCTGGCCTGCTGCACCCTCCCGAGATGCCCGAGCGCATCGGCACCTGGCGCATCAAACACCGGCTCGGCACCGGCGGCATGGGCACGGTGTTCCTCGGCGTGCAGGACGAACCGATCGCCCGACAGGGTGCCATCAAGGTCATTCGCGCCGGCATGGACTCGCACGAAGTCCTGGCCCGCTTCGCGGTCGAGCGGCAGGCGCTGGCCTTGCTGGATCATCCGGGCGTCGCGCGCATTCTCGATGCCGGCAGGACCGACACGGGTCGGCCGTTCCTCGTGATGGAGTACGTGCCCGGCCTGCCGATCGGTCGCTACTGCGACGAACGCCAACTCGACACGACAGCGCGCGTGCGCCTGTTCGCGCGCGTCTGCGATGCCGTCCAGCACGCGCACCAGAAGGGGCTGCTGCACCGCGACCTCAAGCCTTCCAACATCCTGGTTGCCGACCGCGACGGCGAGCCGAGTCCGGTGGTGATCGACTTCGGCGTCGCCAAGTCCGTCGGCGCACCGCTCGGCCAGGCGACGCTGACCGGGGCCAACCATCGCCTGGGCACGCCGGAGTACATGAGTCCGGAACAAGCCGACAACACCAACGACGTCGACACCCGATCCGACGTCTACAGCCTCGGCGTGGTGTTGTACGAACTGCTCACGAGCACGCTGCCGGTGGCCGCCAAGCTGCTGCGCCAGAGCGATGTCGGACAAGCCCTGCGCGCCAGCGAGCCGCCGACGCCGAGCACGCGCATCACCGACCTCGGGGCCGATGCCGGCACGGTCGCGCTGCACCGACGCACCAGCGTGCCGGCGCTGCGCAAGAGCCTGCGCGGCGATCTCGACTGGATCGTGATGAAGGCGATCGACCGCGATCGCAACCGCCGCTACGCGATGCCGGCCGAACTCGCCACCGACCTGCGCCGCCACCTCGCCTGGGAACCGGTGAGCGCCGGACCGCCCACGACCTGGTATCGGCTGAGCCGATTCTGCGCCCGCCACCGGCTGCAGGTCGTCGCTGCCAGCATGGTGCTCGGTGCGCTGCTGGCTGGCTTCGTCGCCAGCACGGTGTTCTGGGTCGACGCGCAAGCGCACGCGACGCGTTCGGCGGCCAGCCACTGGGCTTCGTTGCAGGCGGTTGGCGAACTGGTGCAGGTCGGTGATTCGGAGCTGGTTGCGGTGCCGCATCTCGAACGCATTCGCGCCGACATGCTGTCGCGGGCGGCACGCATCTACCAGGGCTTCCTCGCCGATGCGTCGCCCGACGATCCGAGCCTCGTGCCGCGCACGATCGACGTGCTGGTCCGGCTCGCCAGCATGCAGCAACAACTCGGCGGCATCGCCGAAGCGGAACACCACGTGCAGTCGGCGCTGTCGCTGCTCGCCACGCCCGCCGGCCGCGCGATGCCCGAGTCGCAGCGCCATGACCTGCACCGGCAAGCCCTGACGTTGCTCGCGGTCGTGCACGATCGCCGCAGCCGCACGACGGACGCCATCACCGCCATCGACACTGCCCTGGCGATCCCCCAGTCACCGGACGCGAACCCCGCCGACGACGAGCGCAACCTGCGGCTGCGCATCCGCCTGTTGTCGCTGCGCGCCGACCAGGTCGTGGGCGACGACGTCGAAGCCGCCTGTCGCGACTTGGCAGCCGCCGAGAAACTCGTCGAGACCCTGGCCGCCCGCCACCCAGGCGCCGATGGCCTGATGGCCCTGCGACTCGCCGTCGGTGGCGACCACGCCAACGTGCAACGGCTCGCCGGTCGGCCCGCCGAAGCCATGGCCAAGGTGCGGACGCTGCTCGAGCTGCGGCAGACGCATCCCGACCGCAACGAGTGGCCGAGCGCGCGCGCGACCTTGCATCTCGTCGGTGTGCTCGACGCGGCGGAACGCAGCGACGAAGTGCTCGACCTGTGCCACGAACTGCAGCCGACGCTTGCCCGCTTCGTCGCCGACCATCCGGCAATCGTCGTGTATCGCACCGCCGAGATCGAACTGCAGAACCACCTGGCGAGTGCCCACCAGAATGCACGCGACATTCCCGAAGCGCTCGCGGCGCTGCGGCAGATGCGCACCACCGCCAGCCAGGCACTTGCCATCGCCCCACAGGAACTCTCGCTGCAGCGACAGCTGGTGACCGCGTGCACCAACCTGGCGCTCGCCCACAACGAAGGCCGTCGAGTTGGCCGCGACTGGGATCTGGAGGAAATGGCATCGGCGCTGCAGCAGGCCCGCACCGAGCTCGACGCCATGGCGACGCCCGCGGCACGCACGGCGGCACGACCGCAACGGATCGAGGTCCTGCGCATGCAGTCGCTGGTCGATGACGCTCGCGGCGAACCTGGCTCCGCGCTGGCGTTGCTGCGCGAGGCAGTGGCCATCGGCGACGAGTTGCACCGCGAGAACTTCGGCGGCACCGAGTGGAAGAACCGCCAGCTGGAGCTGCAGCGCCTGTTCATCGGCAAGCTGCTCGACCAGAAGCTCGCCGCGGAAGCGCAGCCCCTCGTCAGCACGGCCCTGGCCGCGAGCCTCGCCCTGCGCGAGCAGACCGTCGCCACGGCGCGCTGGCACTCGCGCCACCGGGAGCTGCTGTTGCTCGCCGTGCGAACGCACGGAGCGCTCGGCCAGAGCAAGGCGGCGCTGGACCATCTCGACGAGCACGTGCGCATGGGCCCCGAGCCGCCCGGCGGCGCACTCGACTGGGTCGGTCGCCAGGAAGCCGGCGCCGCCCTGACGAAGCTGCTGCAGGTGCTGGCCACCGACGCCGGTGACCAACGGCTGTGGCTCGAGCGCGGTCGTGCGCTGCTCGACGAAGGGCTCGGCTTCGCCGCGGCGAACCTCGAGTCCGGCACCGGCGCGGCGATGGTGGCGGCCATGAGCGGCAACACCTGGCTGATCCGCCGCGACCTCGAAGTCGCCGCCAGCCAGTGGCAAGAAGCTGCAGCGGCCGCCGGCACCGCCATCGACCTGTTCGCCCCGGGCTTCCAGGCCAATCCGAACGAACGCAACGAACGACGTCTGGTCGGGACCGCCGCCAGCCAGTTCCGGTGCCTCGCCAACGCCGGCGACACTCAAGGCCTCGGCGTGGCAACGCAACGGGTCGTGGATCTCTTCGCCGGCAACAAGCTCGCCCTCGCCGAACTCGCCGGCGCGATGGCCGCCGCCAGCTCGCCCGCCGTCGCCGAGGCGGTGCGGCCAGAAGCCCTGCGTCTCCTGCTGGCCGCCCGCGCGGCCGGCTGCACGCCAGCCGACTTCGACGCCCGGCGGTTCGACGCGCTGCGCGCCGACCCGCTGTTGCGCGAACAGCTGCGCTGATCCGGCGCCGGACCCAGCCGTCCAGCCATCCGGCCACGCCCACCTCTTCGCATTCGCCACCGCCGTCGCTACTCTGTTCGCCCCCGATGCCCGACCTCGCGCACGAGATCAAGCGCCGCCGCACGTTCGCGATCATCTCGCACCCCGACGCCG
>SXPB01000217.1 GCA_005776475.1 Planctomycetia bacterium | reverse complement strand
CGATGCGCACGTTCCACATCGGTGGCACGGCGTCGAAGAAGGTCGAAGAGTCCGAGATCAAGAACAAGCGCGCCGGTCGCGTGCAGTTCGCCAACCTGACCACGGTCGAAGTCGCTGCCGACGAGGCCAAGGGCAAGGCGACGCGGCACAACATCGTGCTCAAGCGCAAGGGCGAGGTCTTGATCGTCGACAGCAAGGATCGCGAACTCGAACGGCACGCGGTGCCGCTGGGTGCCGTGGTCCACGTCACCGATGGGCAGGAGGTCAAGGAACCGACGGCTCTGTGCTCGTGGGATCCTCACCACAACCCGATCCTGGCCGAAGTCACGGGCATCATCCGCTACGAGGACATCCTCGAAGGCAAGACGTTCCGCACGGAACGCGATGCCGAGACGAAGGTCCAGCGCAAGGTGATGATCGAGCACAAGGGCGATCTGCACCCGCAGATCATCATCGAAGACGACAACGGCAATCGCCTGGCGATCAACCCGGTCCCCGAGAAGGCCTATATCGAGGTCGAGAACGGGCAGCGCGTCACCGCCGGCATGCTGTTGGCGAAGACGCCGCGCGAGATTCAGGGCACCCAGGACATCACGGGTGGTCTGCCGCGTGTGACCGAGCTGTTCGAAGCTCGCCGTCCGAAGGATCCGTCGGTGCTGTCCGAAATCGACGGCATGGTCGAACTCGGCGACAAGCGCCGCGGCAAGCGCACCATCATCGTCAAGGGCGAAGGCGGTCTCGAACGTGAGCACCTGGTGCCGCAGGGCAAGAACCTGCGTGTCCACCGCGGTGACCACGTGAAGGCCGGCGAGGCTCTCGTCGACGGTCCGCTCGTCCCGCACGACATCCTGGCGATCCAGGGCGAGAAGTCGGTGCAGATGTACCTGATGCGCGAAGTCCAGACGGTCTATCGCGCGCAGGGCGTGAGCATCGACGACAAGCACATCGAGATCATCCTGGCGCAGATGATGCGCAAGGTGCAGGTCGAGGATCCGGGCGACAGCGACTTCCTGCCGGGAGCCGTCGTCGACAAGTTCCGCTTCCGCGAATCCAATGCGCTGATGCGCACGCAACGCAAGAAGCCGGCGACGGCTTCGCCGCTGTTGCTCGGCATCACCAAGGCGTCGCTGCAGTCGGACTCGTTCATCAGCGCCGCGTCGTTCCAGGAAACGACCAAGGTGCTGACCGAAGCCGCCCTCGCCGGCAAGCGCGACGAACTGGTCGGTCTCAAGGAGAACGTGATCCTCGGCCACCTGGTGCCGACCGGCACGGGCTTCCGCAACTACCAGAAGACCCGCGTGCGCAAGAACGTCGACCTGCACGCCGCCGCCGAAGAAATCGGCCGGCTCAGCAAGCAGGGCTTCCTCGACGATGGGGGCCCGGTCATCCGCCTGGAAGGCATTGACCCGCCGCCGCCGCCGAAGAGCCAAGAGGCCGACAAGGCCTGACCTCCGGCAAACCCGCTGGCGGCCACGAACTGGCCATCGGCGGGGTTGCATTCACCGATTCATTCTCTATCCTGTCGCGCCCTGAATTCTCGGACCGCGTAGCCCAGCATGCCCACGATCAACCAGCTCATCCGCAAGGGTCGGAAGAAGATCACGTACAAGAGCAAGTCGCCGATCCTCGATGCCTGCCCGCAGAAGCGTGGTGTGTGTCTCCAGGTCAAGACGATGACCCCGAAGAAGCCGAACTCGGCCCTTCGCAAGATCGCTAGTGTTCGTCTCAGCAACGGCAAGGAGACGACGGTGTACATCCCTGGCGAAGGCCACAACCTGCAGGAGCACTCGATCGTGCTCATCCGCGGTGGCCGTGTGCGCGACCTTCCCGGTGTGCGCTACCACGTGCTGCGTGGTTGCCTCGACGCCTCGGGTGTCGAGAACCGTCGCCGTTCGCGCTCCAAGTACGGCACGAAGCGCCCCAAGAAGTAGGGCTAGTAGTTTCCCACCCACATTTTGCACTGATTCGGATTTCCGCCTGAGCCTCCGATGCCTCGCTCCTACAAGTCCACTGAAGTTTTCCTGAAGGGCGATCCGCGCTTCAACAACAAGCTCGCCAGCAAGATCATCAACAAGATCATGCTGCAGGGAAAGAAGACGACCGCGCAGCGGCTCTTCTATGAAGCCCTCGACACCGTGGTCAAGAAGGTCGAAGGCAGTGAGCCGGTCGACGTCTTCACCAAGGCGATCGAGAACATCAAGCCGCGCGTCGAAGTGCGCAGCAAGCGCGTCGGTGGTGCGACCTACCAGGTGCCCCGCGAAGTGAACAAGCGCCGCCAGCAGAGCCTGGCGATCCGCTGGCTGGTCGACGCGGCGCGCAGCAAGCGCGGCAAGCCGATGGGCAAGTCGCTGGCCGAGGAGTTGTTTGACGCGTTCAACAACCAGGGCGCCGCGGTGACCAAGAAGGAAAACGTGCACAAGATGGCCGAGGCGAACAGCGCCTACAGCCACTTCGCCTGGTAGTAGAAACCGAACGATCGTCCCGGCGTCCGTCGCTGGGACCTGCACTTGGCCGCTGCCGAGTGCGCAACACGAGGTCGCGCGAGCGACCTCGCGTCGTTTCCAGGGCCAGCTCGCAAACGGGGGGGCGCCAGTTCGGGAATAGACGGGCTCCGACCCCGTCGAACGCGCGTGTCACGAGTCCCTTCCGCTCTTGCCACGGGCCGTTACTCTGAGGACTGCGATGAAACTGCCGATCCCCTTCCTGCTCTACGTCGTCGCCCTCGGGTTGTTCGGGTTCTCGGGATGGACGGTCTACAAGATGCTGCCGCAGTGGAAGAAGGATGTGCGCACGCAGGCACACGAGAATGGCAGCAAGGCGGGCAAGGACTGCATCATGCGCGGGCGCGGCCAGGGGCCGATCAACGACGTCTGGCGCTACACGCCCGATACCACTGCGTGGTGGGAGTCGCTGAAGAACGCCAACCTGATCGGCACGCTGCCGCCGCCGCCGGAAAAGCCCAAGCGGCCTGGGGACGAGGACGACAAGGCGCCGCCGAACCGCTTCGACAGCACCCCCCTCGACCAGATGTTCGAGTTGGTCTGCCTGGTCTACGACGGCAAGCACAAGGGCGAAGGTGGCGACAGCCATGTGATCGTCCGGTTCAAGCCGGAGGCGAACGTGACGCCGCCGGAGTGGTATGTGCGCGAGAACGCGCCACCCACTCCGTCCGTACCGATGACGGCAGCGCCGACCGACACTACGCCCAAGCCCGCCAATGGGCAGCCGGCCCGCCCAAACCAGCCCGCCGTTCCACTCGCGAATCGCGGTGGTCGCGGCGCCACTCCGATGCCGATGGTGCCGACCGGGCGTGGCGAAGTCCTGCAGAAGATCTGGGCGAAGTCCGAGACCGAGGACCCACGTCGGGCCGCGTTGGTGTGGCCGATGAAGCCCGCGACCGCAAGCGACGGCCAGTCGCCGCCGCCGGTGTTCGGCACGATCCGCCTCGTGCGCATCGCTCCGGATGCGCAGTCCGCCTGGTTCGTGCGCGAGTTCCCGGTCCAGGAAGGACAGACGCCGCCCGAGAGGAAGGAAGAGGAGCTGATCAAGACTTCGATGGGGCTGCCGCAGGACGTGCTCCACGCTTTGCTGGCCCTGCAGGGCCGCAACGGCCGCACGACGTCCACGGCGACGACGACCTCGGCCGCAACCGCGGGCCCTGTGCAGTGGCAGGACGTCGAGCAGACCACCAAGATCAACGGCGTCGTCAACATCGGTCGTGAGGACGAGAAGCGTTTCGGCGACTCCGACGAGTTCTTCGAGAGCCTCAACGTCGACACCTACGTGACCAAGGCCGGGCGCAAGGGGCTGATCGTTCGCCAGGTCGATCCCAAGTTGGCGGCCAACTACGGCGTGAACCCGGGGGACGTCCTGCTCGAGGTCAACGGGCAGAAGGTCGATGGCAAGGCCCAGGCCTACTCCATCGGCAAGAGCCAGTACAAGCAGGGCGTGCGAACGTTCGTGACCACGTGGTTGTCGAACGGCCAGGAAGTCGAACGCGTCTTCCAGGCTCGCGACAAGTAGCCCGCTGTTCGTCGCGGTTCGCAGCGACGCGCCCAGGTCCTGGCGAGTCGGTGCTCGACGCCACCGCGCAACCGTGCTGCGATGGTGCCATGCTCCGTCCGAACCTGCTGACGATCGACATCGGCAACAGCACGATCGACTGTCGCGCTGCCGACGGAACGCGCTTGCGGCTGCCGACCGCGCCGCGTGCCGCGGGTGCCCTGCGTGACTTCGCGCGGCGCACCGCCGCGCGTGCCGCGATGCTGGTGAGTGTCGTGCCGCCCGCACTGCAGTGGGTGCAGGCGGAACTGCGTGCCGCAGCCCTGCCGGACCCGGTGCGACTCGCCGGCATCGACGTGCCGTGCCCGTTGCGCCTCGACTACGACACGCCGCAGACGCTGGGTGCCGACCGGTGGGTGGGGGCGCTCGCGGCGCATCGACGCTTCGGGCGCGCCGTCGTGGTCGACTGTGGATCGGCGACGACGGTGAACCTCGTCGACATCGATGGCACCTTCCGTGGCGGCGCGATCGCACCGGGACTGCGCGCGATGGCGGCAGGAATGGCGGCGGTGACGCCGGCGTTGCCACCGGCGCGGTTCGATGCGCAACCGACGATGCCGCCGCGCGACACGCAGGCCGCGATCGACACCGGCGTCCTGCTGGGCTACTGCGGCCTCGTCGAGAAGTTGGTGGCGGCGTCGTTGCGAGCCAGTTCCGGCCCGGCCCAAGTGCTGGTCACCGGTGGCAACGCCGAGCGTCTGCTGGCGCACTCCGTGCTGCAGGTGCTTCATGAACCCGACCTCGTGCACCAGGGCCTCGGCTTCCTGGCCGACACCGTGCCATGGAGCAGTTGACGCCCTCGGGAACGGCCGGCGTCGCCGTCGTGCGGGTGCCGCCGGCGCAGCGGCGCGCCGCGCTCGCGGCGCTGCAAACGCGCGATGGAGCGCCGTTCGCGAGCGCCGGCGTGGCGCCCCGAGCCATCCTGCATCTCCGCGGCATGGCGATCGACGACGTGCTCGTCGTCGATCGCGGCGCCGCCGGGCTCGAACTGCATCTGCACGGTTCGCCGGCCGTGTTGGCTGCCGTGCAGCGCGAGTTCGGGCTCGCGCCAGCCGCGCCGCGCACTCCCGCCGAGTTGCTCCTGCGCGAGGCGTTGTCGGACGCGCAACTCGATCTGGCACTCGAACAGCGCGAGTTCGACTTCGCTGCCGAAGTCCAGGCCCTCGCCTCACACGGACCGGCGCCGTGCGCGCGGCTTCGTTCGTCGGCGCTCGTGCGCTCGCGCACCGCGATGGCGATGGTGCAGCCGCAGCGCGTCGTGTTCATCGGTTGCCAGAACGCCGGCAAGTCGACGTTGTTCAATCGCCTGCTGGCGCGCGAGCGAGCGCTCACCGGACCGTTGCCCGGCCTGACCCGCGACCCCGTGCACGAGGTCACCACGCTCTCCGGGTATCCCTACGAACTGGTCGACACCGCCGGCGAAGGGGCGACGCCGGCCGCCGTCGACGCTGCCGCAGTGGAGGCCGGTCGCGGGTTGCGCTCGCAGGCGCTCGTCGTGCTCGTGGTCGCGGCCCATCGACAACCGACGGCGATCGACGCCGCCCTGCGCGACGGCAGTGATGTGCTCGTCGCTTCGCAAGCCGACCTCGGTCGCGCCGAGTGGCCATCGCCGTGGCGGCCCGATGTGGTGGTGTCGGCGTTGACCGAGCCGCAGTCGTCGTTGCGCCATGCCATCGGCGAACTGTTGCGCCAGCACCGTTGCCTGCCGCTCGCAGGCCCGGTGGGCGGGTTTGCGGCACTCGACCGCACCCAGCTCGAACTGCTGCTCGGCACCGGTTGAGTCATCGACGCCGGCGAATCGCGACGCCTGCATTCGGCGGTTGCGTGTGCCGCCAACGCCGGCATGATCCGTACCCGCGATGGCCGAACTCGAGAAGCGCGACCTGGTCTCCATCGAGGACCTGAGCACGGCGGAGATCCTCGAACTGTTCCAGCACGCCGACGAGTTCCGCGCCAATCTGCGCGAATGGTCGGAATCGTGCCGCGGCACGATCATGGCGACGCTGTTCTTCGAGCCCAGCACGCGCACGCGGCTGAGCTTCGAATCGGCCATGCTGCGGCTCGGCGGCGGCGTGATCACCGCCGCGGACGAGAAGAACACCAGCCGCAGCAAGGGCGAGTCGCTCGCCGACACGGTGCGCGTCGTCGGCGGCAGCTATGCGGACATTCTCGTCGTGCGCCATCCCGAGGACGGCGCCGCGCGCGTCGCCGCACGCTACGCCCGCGTGCCGGTCATCAACGGCGGCGATGGTGCGCACGAGCACCCGACGCAGACCCTCTGCGACCTCTACACGCTGTGGAAGGAGAAGGGCAAACTCGAAGGTCTCGAGGTCGTGCTCTGTGGCGACTTGCGCTACTCGCGCACCATCCACTCGTTCTGCTACGCGCTGGCCCGCTTCCACGCGAACATCGTGACGATGCCGTATCCGGGCTTCGAGCTGCCGGACTACGTGCTGCATCGCCTGAAGCGCGACTTCGGCGTGCAGGCGGCGGCGGCTTCGGTGGCCGATCTGCCGGGCCTCGCCGGCAGCAGCAATGCCGCTGCGTACCTGACGGCGAGCAAGCCGCACCAGCTGGCGTTGTTCACCAACCTCACCAACATCGAGGTCAATCGCATCGATGCGATCTACATGACCCGCGCGCAACGCGAGCGTCACTCGGGCGAGGACACCACCAACTACCCGCGCCTGACGCGCAACACGCTCGGCGCCGCCGCCGCGAAGGATGCGCGCGTGATGCACCCGTTGCCGCGCGTCGACGAGATCGACTACGACGTCGACGACGATCCGCGCTCGGTCTACTTCCGGCAGGCGGAGCTTGGCGTGCCGATGCGCATGGCGCTGATGTCGTTCCTGCTCGGCAAGATCCAGCTGCGGTCGGCGCGCCCGGCGGTGCTGTCGGTGACGCCGGGAATCACCGCCGGGGCCGGTCTGCGTTGCCGCAACGAGCGCTGCATCACCAACAACGAGGGAGTGCGCTACCTCACGCGCGACTTCCGGTTGCGCGATGCCGAGGTGCCGCCGGTGTTGTCGTGCGCCTACTGCGAACGGGAGATCGAGGCCCGTTTCGTCGGCCACACCCAGAGCCGCCTGGTGCATCGCTACAACGCGGCCGAGGCGCGGCGCATCAAGCCGGAGAACCGCGTCTACTTCGAGTCCGAGGCGCAGGCGCTGGCGGCCGGGTTCCAGTGCCAAGGCGGCTAGCGGACGGCCTTGGGATGGGGCAGTCGCCACATCTGCCGAGCGGAATCGCCCGCCGAAGGCGCGCGATTGGCGCCCGGCGACCCCGGCCGGGGTTCGGGCCGATGCCAGAACCCGTTGTCAGGGAGCGAATTGAGGTGACTTGCAGTACTTCGATCCGGCGGCATGATGTTTGATAGCCCCTCGAATTCAGCCGGTTTGGTCCTGGCGTGCTCACCCCGGCACGTCCGTCCTCCCGATGTAGCATCCCAAGAGGTTGTCTCTACTGCACTCCCGCGATTTTTGGGTCAGCCCCGGATCGCGGGTGGAACGGTGGAGCGCCTCACTGTCTCGTCTGCTCTCACTCCCGACCGTCAGTCGCTGACGGTGAGCGAACCAGTCCTTGAAACGAATCATGTCTGACAACCACCGCGCACCTGGGAACGCAGTCCAAACGCGTTCCGGTCTCACGCCCTTGCGCCATCTTGGTGTTCTGACCGTCGCGATCGCGGCCGCGTGCAGCGGCAGTAGCGGTGGCACGACAGGAACCACGACTCCGGACGCCTCGTCGCAAGCGCAACTGACGCGCGTCGAGTTCGGGCGGTTGGTCGATGTGTACGGACTGCAGGTGACGCCGGAAGGTTCGTCGATCGCGCTGTTCCGGCGTGACGTCGTGATCGGTGGCGACATCCAGGATCAGCGCGCCACCAACTCGACGCTGCGCGACGACGAGATCACCTACGACTTCATCGCTTCGGATCCGGACACGCTGCAGCCGCGCCTGTTCATTCCGCGCGACGTCACGGGCGACGAGTTCAAGGCGTTGTACGCGGCCCTCGACGACCAGCTGCGCGAAGTGACGCCGATGCTGTTCGGCACCAATGCGCCGGGCTTGCCATTCAGCGTCGTGCCGCGCAACGGCGCCATTCGGCTGACCTTCTCGAACAACCTCGGCGTCGATGATTCGTTCTTCGTCGAACGCAATGCGCAAGGCGTCGTCACCGGGCTTCGCAACACCGAGGCCGTGCAGCTGCTGAAGGTCGTCGGCGACCCGGCGCAACCGAATGGTTTCGTGCCGATGTCGGTTCGCGTCATCGTGAGCGATCGGTCGCTGGTGCTCGATCCGGTGCTGCTCGGCACCGAAGGCCTGCAGTACCAGACGGTCAACAACGCCGCCGGCCTGCCGGAGGCACCCGACCAGGTCGGTGCCAACATCCGCGTGGCGGTTGCCCTCGAAGGCCCGCTGGCGATCCCGCGGCTGCGCACCGCGGCCAACGACATCACGGGGCTCAACAACAGCGGTCGCAACTCGATCGTACGCGACTTCCGCTCGGGCAACTCCGCCGACTCGTCGTCGGACATCTCGCGCGGCTTCGTGCGCGACCCGCTGCCGCTGCGCGTGGTCGGCGAGATCGGGATGTATCTCGAGAAGGTCGAGAACGTGAACTCCTTCACGCAGGAAGTGACGCTGTTCAAGAACGGCGTTTCGCACGAGATCGACCGCGGCGACGTGATCCGCTTCATCGCCGACAGCTCGGGCGTGCCGCTGGGCAGCGCCGAAGTCGTGGTCGACCCGGTCGACGACTTCAACAGCCCGACCACGCAGCACGTGCGCGTGCGCGTTCGCCGCGTCCAAGGCCTCGACTCGATCGATCCGCGCAACACGCCGGGCTACCCGACCAACATCACCCAGCTCGAACCCTGGCTGGTCCAGAATGCGCCGCGCGCCATCTGCGTTGCCGAGTTCACCGCCGGTGATCTGGCCGGTCGCGACGACCCGCGCAACTTCCTGGCCTTCTCGCCGACGCCGCTGCCGCTGAACGGCGTGCAGCCGCCGCTCAACGAGTTCGTCTCGCCGTTCGCCGGCGCCGTGGTCCGCTTCACCAAGCCGATCGACCTGTCGACGGTCCGCTGGGCCGACACGTTCTTCTTCGCGATGCGCGACCTGTCGACCAACGACAGCATCGAGGACTTCATCGCCAATCGTCCGTTCGTCAACGGCACGACCACCGGCAACGGCATGAACCCGGCGACGTTCAACCTCGCCAAGTACCGCACGCCCTACCTGATCACGTCGCGAGTGTTCGACGAAGACGGTTCGCAAACGTCGTTGCGCCTGCAGCCGTCGACCGGCTTCTACCTCGACGACACGATGCGCAATCCGCCGGCGGGGGCTGACTACCGCTACTTCCTGCACCTCATCTCCAGCTCGGCCGACGGCGGCATCCGCGACCTCGCGGGCAACCCGCTGGACCTGCAAGGCACGACGGCGGATCGCAGCAACAGCGTCGTCATCCCGTTCACCGTCGATACCCGCAGCAACGGCAACCAGCCGCTGTTCCCGGACAACCTCGCGGTGTCGATCGTGCGGCGTTTTGCGTCGCGCGACGAGGACTCGAACCCGAGCTACTTCCTGCCCAGCGAAGTGCAGGGTGCCACGACCGGCTCGATCGCGGCGGCGTATCCGCTCGAAGACCTGTTCGGCGGCTTCGTGTATCTCGACGCCAAGCTGCAGGCGCGGCCGACGACTCGCACGCGGGTTGTCGCCGACAATCTCAACCAGTCCCCGATCGTGCAGCAGCCGCCGTCGCCGGCGCTGCCGGCGCCGTTGGGATGGTGCCCGCAGTACGTTGCCGTTGGTGGCCAGGAAAACCAGGTCGGCAGCAACTCGGCCAACAACATCCTGAACCAGGGCATCCAGAACCCGCTGAATCCCTACGGTTGCCGCCTGCAGATGCTGTGGCGCGAAGTCGACCTGAGCCTGTCGCGCACCGACCCGTTCGATTTCAACCTGGACATCGAGCAGATGTATTGGGCGCCGTTCACCGGCACCAACCTGACGTTCGACGAGTTGGATCGCACCAGCATGTGGCTCGGCCACAGCGAGTATCGGCCGATCCCGTGCGTCGGTGACTTCAGCTCGCTGCCGTCGCTGCCGGAGTCGGGTTTGCGCACGGGGTCGTTCGAGCGCAACTTCGTGTGGAATCCGGCGCCGACCGGAACGGGTGCCACGCTGCAGACGCAAGCGCCGCGCGGTGCCGCCTACGTCGACGCGCCGATGAAGATCGATCCGTCGACCGTCGTTCTCGAGAACAACCAGGTCAACCGGTTCCTGCCGCTGCCTAAGTTCCAGAAGCCCTACTTCGTCTACCGCGATGAGACGGTCATCGAGCAAGGCGGCAATGCGGGTGGTGGCTCGGACCTGAGCGCTGCCGGCGGGTTCCCGCCCTACATCCTGTCGCCGTTCCCGATGGGCCAGGGCCGTCGGTGGGTCGACGTCGGTGGCAACCCCGGCAACGTGACGTTCGTCAACTCGTTCTGGAACGACGCGCCGAACACCAGCCTGACCAGTGGTGCGGACAACTTCACGCACGGCCTCGTTGGCAACGTCGCGCTGCCGCTGCTCGCCGACTTCTGGACCTATTGCGATTCCTCGGAGCTGCCTGCTGGCGGCGGCTACGTCGCGCTGGGCACCAACGGCTGGCAGGTCGCTGTCACCGTGCAATCGGATCCGCGTCCGAACTTCCGCGTGCTCAGCGCGGGTCGTGCCGCCACGTCCACGGGCCCCGCGGTCTGCCGCTCGCCGAGCGACACGCAGTGGAACACGCCCTCGGGCGGTTTGATCGCCGGTCCGCCCCCGAGTTCGACCCCGCCGGGTGACAACACGTTCTACTGGATCATGATGGACGTGCTGAAGCGTCAGAGCGTCATCACCAACGGGTTCGTCGATCTCAACAACCCGCACCGCGTGCCGGAAGGCTTCGCCGATCCGCGCCTTGGTCCGTTCTACCTGGCGAACGGCAACTCGACGATGCCGACCACGGTGTTGCCGTCGTTCGCCTACGAGTTCGATCCGCCATTGTCGCAGCTGCCGGTCGGCACTTCGCTCGTGCCGCAGTTCCGTGGCGCCAGCATCGTCGATCCGACGCCGTTCTACTGGAACGCGTGGATCAACGTGCCGACGCCGATCTTCCCGGCCCCGAACCCGCCGACGCCTGGCTTCGATGCGCCGATGCGCGCCCAGCTCAAGCCGACCGCCGCGAACTTCGCGTTGGATCCGTACAAGGCTGGCGACGCCCACATGCGCAAGTGGGACACGCGGGCGATCCCGGGCACGGCCACGGCGCGCAACTGGTGGACCTACCTCTACAACCGCACGGTTACCCGCTACGTCGAGGATCCGAACGACCTGATGAGCCCCGCGTTCACCAGCCAGTACGCCGGTCCCAACGAAGCGTTCACGCCGCGTGACATCCGCTACGTCAACTGGCGCTTCGTGACCAGCAACAACGTCGACGCGATTCCGCCGATCGCCCCCTCGATCGAGACCTTCGCGCTGTCGTACCGCTTCCAGCAGCTGTAGTCAGTTCGCTGCGACCCTGCCCCCAGGGTCGCCTGCTCTTTTCCAGAAAACCCCCGCCCTAGTCCCGCCGGTGTACCCCATGGCACCGGTCGGACCCACCTGGCGAACACGCCCTTGCGGCGTCGCCGCCTGTTGAGGGTAGACTCTTTCGTTCCGTATCCTGCGGACCCCTCTCCTCTGCATGTTCCCGTGTGGCCGACATCGATTGCCCAGTCGGCTGCAAATGCTCTAGCGCCATGAACCGAGTGAAAACCGCCCGGCTGTTCTCCCTGGCCATTCTCGTTGCCGTCACCGCCTGCTCAGGTGGCGGCGGAACCGTTTCCGGCATCAAGACCGGCGGTGATTTCGTCGTACTCAAGACCGAGCCGAGCGACAACGCGACGCTGTTCTTGAACGATGCGATCCGGATCGACTTCAGCAATGGTGTCGATCTCGACTCGGTCGACCTGACGACCTTCAGCTTCGAAGTGCGCGACCAGATCGGCAACACCGTTGCCGAGCCGGTGGCCGGCACGTTCGCCCTCGACACCAGTCCTGGCGACTCGGATTCGGGGCGCCGGTTGTTGTTCCTGCCCAAGTTGCCGACCAACGACCTCTACACCAACGGCGGCTTCCGTCCTGGTCGCACCTACGTGGTGCAACTGGTAGGTGGCGACCGGGTCAACGGCACGGTGATGCGTGACGTTGGTGGCAAGTCCCTGGCCGAGCCGAAGAGCTTCCGCTTCGTGACCGCCGACGGCACCACGCCGGCGCAGTTGTTCCGCAACACGGCGACCGGCGGTCCGCGCCGCACGGCGTTCGAGGTTTCGCCGACGCCCGATGTGACGGGTGTCGTGCTCAACAAGTTGGGCACCACGCAGGTTGAACTGCGCCTGCGCTTCGACCAGCCGCTGAACCCTGCTGGCGCCAACGTGCCGGTCGCGGTGGAGACCGACCCGGTGCTGCGCAGCAGCAACGATCGCGGCCGCATCTTCCTCGAATACGACGATCCGACCCTGGGCGACAACTTCTGGATCCCCGCCGAAGTCGAGCTCGAGACGAACGCCGTCAATGGTTCCAGCGTCGTGCTGCGTCCACTCGGTGTGTTGCCGAACAACGCCACCGTGCGTGTCATCGTCGAACGCACGCTCGAAGACATCAGCGGGGAGTCGAACGTGTCGAACGCCGCCTACGACCGCGTGTTCGCGACGTTCAAGACGAAGCGCGCCTACGAACAGCAGTTCGATGCGGTGGTCGACGATTTCCTCGCCAGCTCGGCGATCGATGCGGCGGCAGCCTTCGCGGAGCCGACGGCCGAAGTCGGCCCGGGCTACCTGAAGGCCGGCTTTGCGTTCGAAGGATCGACGACCGGTGCGGAGTTCGAACCGCAAGTTCCGGAGACGATCCTCAACACGAACTTCACGCAGGTGACGCCGAAGGTCGGCGCGGCCTACAACGTTTCGGGCGGCGTCTTCAACTTCAAGAACGTCAAGATCCCGGCCGGTAGGACCGTGCGCGGCCAGGGCAGCAACCCGATGGTGTGGTTGGTCAGCGGTTCGTTCGAAGTTGCCGGAACGCTCAGCGTTCGCGGCGGCGACGGCACGCTGGTGATGACGTCCCCGAACGCCAGCATCCCGAAGGTGGGCGGTGCGGGCGCGTGCGGCGGCGGTGATGGTGGCTCGGGTTCGCCGAGCACGACCCAGCGCGACCTGGTCGGTGGTACCGGCAACGGACCGCTGCAGGTCTCGGGTCAGGGCGGCGTCGGCGGCGCGTTGGCGTGCACCGGCGGCTGCACTCGTGGCTCGGGTGGCGGTGGTGGTTCGCTGGCGACCCAGGGTGATCCGAACTTCAAGCAGAAGACGGCGGCACCGGTGCCGCCCACGACCACCTTCTCGGTGTTCCAGCAACAGCAGGGCATCGGCGGCAACGGTTGCGCCGGCGCGGCTGGCGCGGTGACGCGCAGCCTGCAAGGTTCGGTCTCTGGGCCCACGGTGTTCACCGACGCGCGCGCCGACAACAACTTCTGGGGCACCGGCGTCCGCTTCGACGGCACTCCGCTGCGCATCACCGGCGAACTGGCCATTCCGGTCGGCGGCGGCGGTGGTGGCGGTGGCGGTGACCTGTCCTACTCGGACTGCGACATCGATGACGTCAACTTCTCGAACGACAGTTCGGGTGGTGGTGGCGGTGGTGGTGGCGGTGTGCTGATCGTGAAGGCACTCGGCCCGATCATCGTCGCCGACGGCGGCAAGATCACGGCCGACGGCGGCCATGGTGGTGGTGGCGAGCAGTCCGGTTCGTCCAACCGCGGTGGTGGCGGTGGCGGCGGCGCCGGCGGCATGGTCATCCTGATGTCGGCGACCCGCATCGACATCAACGTGCGCGGCAGCAACAACCGCTGGCGCTACGGTGCACTCACCGGCACGGACAAGGACGACTACGACTTCTCGATCTCGGCGGACGGTGGTGCCAGCATCAGCGGCACCTTCGGCAGCCCGACGATCCTCAAGAAGTACCAGCCGACCAACGTCACGACCAACGAGATCGGCGCGGCCTACGCGACCAACTACGACGCCGCGCCGCGCGGTGGCTTTGGCGGCATGGGCGTCGTCCAATTGATGGCGCCGCCCGGCACGAACGCCGACGGCACCAACACGGTCCTCGACGACAACATCCGGATCTTCCGCGGTGGCTCGCTGCAGACGAGCGCGATCATCAAGCGCGACCTGATCGCGTGGCGCGGCTTCCCGAACCAACTCGGCCAGGGCGTCGACGACAACGGCACCGTGATCACGATCGGTGACAACGAAGGTGACATCCGTCCGGCTCCGACGCTGCTGCCGACTCCGGTGGCCGCCAAGAGCCGCCTGCGTTCGTCGTGGATCGACACCGGCTCGACGGCGCGCCGTGGCATCCCCGGCGACGACAACCTGCCGCGCGGCATCATCGAACAGGCTGGTCTCGGCATCCTCGCCGGCCCGCGCTACGAGTTCGATGGTACGGTCCCGACGACGGGTTACGCGGGCTACCAGCTGGTCGGCAGCACGGCCCAGACGTTGTTCCCGATCACGGTGGCCTCGACCGACATCCTGAGCTCAAACACCAACTCGACGCTGCTGGGCAAGCCGGCCTATCGCGTGGAGCTGGTGTCCTCGGCGCTCGGCTCGACGGTCGATCGCCTGGTGAACTACGAAGCCGAAGTTCTCGCCGCCAACAACCTGCAGGTCGGGTCGTTCCGCATCCTGTCGCACACCGACCGCGAGTTGGTGCTGTCGCCGGAATCTGGTGCATTCCCGGCCACGGCGGCGAAGGTTCGCGTCCGTGCGAAGTTCTACGAGATCATCACCAACGGCAACCAGGGCCTCGGTCCGACCTACCTCGGCGCCAGTGGCGCGCGCGTGCCGGTCGCCAACGTCCGCATCGGCTTCGCGTTCCATCAGGACCCGGGCAGTGCGACGGCCCAGCGGTTCCCGGCTGCGGCAGGGTCGTTCCTCTACAACCTGGCCGACCCGGCCGTGCAGGAGCAGATCCGCGCACTGCACATGCCGTTCGTGCAGTGGGACATCCTGTTCGACAACGCGTTCCAATCGATGCCGGCCGACGCGCCGCCGGCTTTGACCCCGGACACGGCCCGGCCCGAACTCCACTTCCTGCGGTTGCCCTACCGCTTCTGAAACCACGACGCTGGATCGGGGCGCCGGCGCATGGCCGACGACCCGGTGTCAGCGGCGGATCCACACCCAACACTGCTGATTCCCTCCACCATCCGATACCGCCGCAGGGATGCGACATACATCCTTGCAGCACGCAGATTGGAATCGCCGACGCACCTCGTCGGCAGCGAATACTGAAGGCACACACATGAAGCACGCGATGAATCGATCCAGTGCGCTCCTGACAGCGCTGGTGCTCGCCGGCTTGTCTGCATGCGATGGCAGCAGCAAGGTCGGTGAAGTTGGTAGCGACGCCAGCCCGGAACTGCTCTCGGTTGAGATTGGCCGTCTGGTCGACATCTACGCCTACCGGCGTGTCGACAAGTCGAAGGGCGATCGTCGCCTGCGCACCAACCGGCGCCTTGAACGGATCGCGTCCAACGTCCTCGTCAACGCGTCGATCGAGTCGCAGAACATGTTCGACGCGGTGGGCGAGGTGGTGCCGAGCGCCAACTACGAGTTCCTGCCGTTCGACAAGGCGGTCGGCCACGAGGAACTGGTGATTCTCTGGGACGACACCGAAGGCGGCCCGGAAGCCGCGAACTTCAGTGCTGCGTTGACCAACGCCCAGTCGGGACTCGCGGCGGTGCCTTCGGCCTACCGTGGCCAGAACACCTTCACGCGGCCGATCCCGATCGTGCCGCGCAACGCCGGCATCCGGTTGAAGTTCTCCGGCCCTGTCAATGTGACCAGTGACTTCTTCGCTGCCAGCCCGGCCGCGATCCAGCTGCTCGAGTTCAAGGGTGATCCCAACGTCGTGGCGCCGGTGGACGCGTTCCGCGTACTGCCATACCGCGTCCTGCCGCTTGGCGACTCGGTCATCCTCGACACCACGATCCTCGGCGGTGAGGCAACGGTTTCGTCGTCGTCGCCTGGTCTGCCGCTGTCGGCCGACAACATCACGGCCAACATTCGCATCGCGCTGCCGACGCGCGGTCAGGTCGCGTCCAATTTCTATGTCAAGGAGGACCCGATCGACGAATTGAACGACGTCGACAGTGCCGGTCGTTCTTCGGTGATTCGCGACTTCCGCTCGGGCAACCTGGCGGACGGCGTTGCCGGTCGCATGCGCGAGCCGGAAGCACCGATGATCGTCAGCTCGATGGCGATGGGCATCACGTCCGTCGACACGACGAACAACCTGATCACGCTCAACAAGCGCAACCAGTTTGTTCCGGTCCGCGGTCGTTACCCGTTCGTCGATGGCGCGCTCGACACGGCCGGCGTGGCGCAAGGCCCGCTCGAGTCGCCGTTGTCGCGTCCGCTGAAGAACGGCGACATCCTGCTGCAGACGATCCAGGCCGAGATTCGTCCAGGTGTGTTCGAAGCGGTGACGCTGCGCGCCGAAGTGCTCGAGAACCTGTCGATCGATTCGGCGGAAGGCTCGACCAACCTCGGCCTGTGCAACGTGGTGCCGCTGCCGGCCGGTGACTCAGGCCAGGGCGAACGGGTCCCGGTCGTGCAAGTGCGCGTCGCTTCGGTGTTCGCCGGCCGCGACTCCACCGGCACGCTGCGCAGCTTCCAGGCCAACACCTTGCCGGCTGGCCAGGACTGCGTGCTGCGAGTGCGCTACTACGAAGAGGTTCCGTTCTCCGGCGGTGGCGGTCCCCTGACCGACCGCAGCTGGCGCAACCTGTTCGTTCGCATCGAGCCCAAGCCCGCCCAACCGGCGGTCGATGTGCAGCCGAACTCGTCGATCGCGATCGAGTTCACCAAGCCGATGGACCTCGACCAGGTCGACAGCACGAAGAACCTCCTGATCACCAGCCGGCCGATCAGCCTGGAGTCCTTCGCGGCCCAGATGACGGACCCGAAGCGTGCGACCACGCGCGTCGTTCCGTCGCGCCTCACCGACCTCGGTGGTGATGGCACGGTGCTGCGTCTGCAGCCGCCGATGGGCTTCTTCCACCAGAATGGTGCGACGGAATCCTACAGTGCGCACGTCCGCCTCGGCTCCCAGGGTGTCACCGACCTTGCCGGCAACACGCTGAACCTGTTCGACAACCCGTCGAATCCGCAGGACAGCTGGTCGGTTGACTTCTCGATGGCTCCGAGTGCGGCTACCAACAATGTCGCCTGGCACTCCTGGGTTTTCGAAGCCGAGGACGAAGACGGCACCACCTCGAACTCGGTGGACATCTTCGGCCAGTATCGCCTGGAGAATGGCCGGTTGATCGGCGCCGCGGGCAACCGCGTCAGCCGTTCGGCCGACAACCAGAACCTGGCGTCGATCAGCCGCATCACCCGCGGCGAGTGCTGGGATCCGCGCAACCCGGTTCCGGTCGGTGTGCCGCCGGTTCCGACCCCGGCCACGGGCAACTCGCTCGTGCTGCCGCTGTTGCCGATCTACCTCGGCCAGACGCACCCGGGTCTGTTGTATTGGAACCCGCGCATGTCGGACGCGATCGGTCCGCCAGCGGTGCCGGTTGTCTACGAGTACTACCAGACCCTGCCGCAGCCCGTCGGCCGCCTCGTCGAGCCGTTGAAGCCGCAAGGTTCGCGCATGCAGATGCGCTATATCGAGGATGACTTCTCGTTGAGCTACCGTCAGCCGACGGACTTCGGCATCGACGTCGAGCAGCTCTACTGGTCGCCGTTCAACGACGAGACCGTGCTCTACGACGTGTTCGATCGCTTCACGATGTCGCTGGCGCACAGCCGCCGTCGTCCTGACGAGTTCTGGGACATCGTGTTCACGGACCCGCCGGAATGCCGTTTGGCCTGCGAGAGCATGAACAGCTCGCTGTCCCTTGTGTTCAGCGACAACGTGCTCGAAGGCACTTCGATGGTTCCGGTGTTCGAGGACAAGGTCTACAAGATCAACCCGAACGAAGCGTTCCGCACCACCGAGAACGTCAAGTATGTGCCGTTCCCGCGCTTCGACCGCAGCTACACCTGGCGTGACTCGCGCCTGGTCACGGTCGATGGCAGCGGCAACGTGATCGGCCTCGGCGGCGCGCAGGAGCCCACGGCTCTGCCGCCGAACAACGACTTCACCGCGCGCATCGACTCGCCGTGGATCGAGAGCAACCCGCTCGACAACACGGTCAATCCGGCGGTGCCCGACCCCGAGTTCTTCGCCAGCGGCGCGTCGACCTACGTGATGGACCCGGCCGACTTCCTCGGCAACGCCCAGCGCGACCATGATCCGATCGCGCTGCCGTTGCTGGTGGACTTCAAGTTGTTCACCGACAACCAGGTGAACGGCTTTGCCAACGGCAACAATGGCTTCCAGGTCGCCACGCTGGGTCCGCCCAGCGCCGGCTTCCCGGCGAATCCGGGTGGCTACTACGACGTGATCGGGGCTGGCTGCGCGCCCGCACCCCAGTGGCCGCGGACGCGCGTGCATGCCTCGGGTGGGTTCGACCTGATCTCGGGTGCCCAGATCACCGTCGATGTCGCCAACACGCTCACGGCCGCCGCGAGCATCGTCAAGGACGCCGGCCTCGGCGCGCCAGCAACCGCGCTGTTCACGGCGCCGCCGGGCGACGGCATGCTGAACTGGGCGCGCGCCGACTTCGTGCGCAAGCACTCGACGTGCACGTTCGGCTTCTTCGACACGCTGCGGCCGCAGCGCGCCGAGTTCGCGTCGCCGGAGGACGGCTTCCCGAACATGGCCGCGGTCAGCCCGAACCTGCGCATCAGCGACCTGGTGGTGCAGATCGACCCGCCGCAAGCCCGGCAGCCCGCCGGCACGTCGGTGGTCGTCGAGATGCGCGGCGCCGATACGTTCGCCAACTCGGGAACGCTCTACAACCCGCCGACCACCGGGGTCGAGCAGTTCAACACGCGCGGCAACCTGCTGAACGCGAACTACGCCTGCGAGGCGTACCGTTACTCGCAGCCGGTCATCGCCAACAACCTGCCGGTGCCGCTCGTGCCGGACCAGGCGCGCGTCGTCGCCGACGGCCTGACGCGCTACGTCACCGAGGACCAGATCGCCCTGATCCGCAACCCGGCGACGCAGCTGCTGCCGCAGTACATGAACATGCGCATCGTCATGACGAACAACGTCGACGTGACGCCGGCGCTGTCGCCTTCCCTGCGCAGCATGAGCATCGTCTACCGCATGCAACCCAACCAGTAAGGTCGGGATCGAAAGGCTGTCTGCGAGCCTGCTGGCTTCGATGAGCCAAACGCCACCGGGGTGGGCCCAAGGCCCGCCCCGGTGGCGTTTTTCGTGCGCCGTCGCGGAGCCTTGGCCCGCGCACTGCGTCAGTGGCTGCTGCGCTGCACGGATGTCCCGTGCAGCTGGCCTCGCGACCCTCTAGCATCCGATACGGCAGCATGGATCTGGTTAGGCGAAAACCTCGGGCCGCGTGTGCCGCAAGTCGACGCGGACGCATTCGTTCGTCGGCCTGGATCGGATGGGGGGCTACGGTCGCCTTGGTCGCAATGGCCGTGACGGGCTGCACGCGCACGCCGGCGGCCAAGCCGCCCCTGGCCATCGCCCGCACGTCGCCGGCATTGGACGAGTCGGCGCCGCCCTTGCTGCTCAACGACGCGATCACGATCTACTTCTCCGAGCCGATCCTCCCCGTCAGCGTCACTTCGGATTCGGTCACCCTCGTCGACGAAGCCGGCCAGCAGGTGCCGGGCTCGCTGCGGGTGTCCTCGAACTGGATCACCTTCGAACCCGTGTCGCCGTTGGCGCCCAGCCTCGACGATGGCTCGTACCGTCCGGGTGCCTCGTACCGCCTGCTGGTGGCGGGTGCGCCGCGCCCCGACGCGATTCGCGCGCTCGACGGTCGCCGCCTGGCGACACCAGCCGCGTTCCCGGTACGCATCGCCCGCCTCGACGAACGTCCAGCGGGCCTGCCGGCGATCCTGCGGCCGTCCGCCAACGAGTTGCCCTTCATGTTGCCACCGCTTGCCGGGGGCCAACTGCCTGCCAGCGAGCCGCGTCTGCACCTGCAGTTCACGCAACCGGTGTTGCCGTCCTCGGTGGTGCCCGAAGCGTTCCAGGTCATGTTGATCGCAACGCCGCCGATCGAGTTGCTGCCGCGCCACGTGCGCGTGCTGAGCAATCGTCTCGACACCCAGGGTTGCACCGTCGAAATCGATCTCGGCGCCCTGCCGGCGCGCGCCAATGGCGATCCATCGCAGCCGCTGAAGCCCGGCGAAGTCGTGAGCGTCGCACTGGGTCGTGGGCGCCACAGCGTCGTCGACTACTCGGGAGCGCCGCCGCTGCCGACGCCGGCGCAACTGTGGGGCGTGGTCGCCGGCAACAGCATCACCCTCTTGGAGTGGCCCAGTGGCGACAACCAGCTGCACGGGGACGGTGAGCTCACGCCCGGCTTCGAAACCAGCGGTGGCCAGCTGCGTCCGCGCGTGCGCGTCGAAGCGGGCGACGGATCGCTTGGCATCCTGCGACCGCTTCGCGACCTCGTCCTCCGCCCGGGCCAGCCGTTCGATCGCGGCGACGGCGAGATCGTCGTCAGTCAACGGGGGCGCTTCGCGTTCCTGGCGATCGACATTCCCAAAGGCGTGACGGTGCGCGTCGAGCCCGGCGCCACGCCGGTCCAGCTGCTGGCCGCAGGTTCCGTGCGCATCCTTGGCGACCTCGTGTTCGATGTCGCGGCGGCCCCGGTGCCGCCACGGCAGCTGCAACAGCCCCTGGCCGAACTCGCCGCCGCCGTGCCGGCCGCGATCATCGCCGCCGGGGACGTCGAGCTTGGGGGGCGCATCCTTGCCACAGCCGGCCCGGTCGAAGGCACCACCAGCCTGTTGCTCGCCAGTGCCTCGTCGATCGAGTTGCGCGGCGCCTTGCCGTTCCAGACCCTGCTCGCGGTCGAAGCCCGCGGTGAAGCCGGTACCGCCGCGATTCGCGGCGCACGCGGCCAGAGCATCGTGTTCGATCCGGCCTTCACCTATGGCCTTGCCGCCGGCGCCGACTTCGCCTTGCGCGCCCTGACGCCGTGGCGGCCGTTGCCGCCCGATCGCGACGGCGGCGTGGTTTCCCTGCTCGACCAGGACCGCGACCTGCAAGTCGCGTGGCAGCAGGCTCCGGCGGACGCCGTGCGCAAGAACGCGCCCGACCTGTCGATCGGCCGCGTCGGCCGGTTGGAGACCGTGCGCCACGGCGATCCGATCGCGTTCCCGGCCGGCTCCTTCGTGCGGTTCGCCTTCACCGCCCGCGCCCGCGCCGGACAACCGCTGCCGCGCTTGCGGGAACTGCGTCTCACCGACCGCTGAGCGCAGCGGCGGGAATCGCACGCCGACGGCCTCGAGGATGGAATCCGTCCGGCCTCGCCGTATGCTGCGGCGCGCTGTCGATGGTCGTGGTCCGTGGGTCAGCACGGAGCGCGGCGGCCAATGGGGCCGCATTCGGCAGTGATGGCGGTGTCTTCGTGTGCGTCGTCCACCGACGACGGTTTGGCGTTTCCATGGGCACGTTGTTCGAGGTGGGGGCAGCCCTGCTAGGAGCCTGCATAGGCTCCTTCCTCAACGTCGTCGTGTGGCGTCTGCCGCAGGAAGATCCGCGCCGCCGCTCGCTCGGTGGCCGCTCGCATTGCCCGCACTGCGGTGCGTTGATCCGCTGGTTCGACAACGTGCCGATCGTGTCGTGGCTCGTGCTCGGTGCGCGCGCGCGTTGCTGCAAGAAGCCGATCGCGATCCGATATCCGCTCGTCGAAGCGCTCACCGCCGGGCTGTTCCTCCTGCTCGCGATGCGTCTGCCAGGTGGCACGGTGATGCTCGTCGACATCGACGGCGCGACTTCGATCGATGCCGCGGCCGCGACTGCATTCGGCTTGCACGCGGTGTTCCTGTCGTTGCTCGTCGCGCTGTCGTTCATCGACTTCGACACGCAGCTGCTGCCCGACGTGTTGACGAAGCCCGGCATCGCGCTCGGCCTGCTCGGTGGCCTGTGGCCCGGCCTCGCCGGCCTGATCAGTGACGACACTTCGACGTCGCCGGCGTTGCGCAGCGTGCTCGCGAGCCTCGTCGGCGCTGGTGTCGGATGTGGCGTCACCTGGACGATCCGCGCCGTCGGCTCGTGGGTGTTCAAGAAGGAAGCGATGGGCCTTGGCGACGTGAAGCTGATGGCGATGGTGGGCGCGTTCCTCGGCTGGCAGAGCGCGCTGCTGACCATGTTCCTCGGCTGCATCGTCGGCGCCGTCATCGGCGGCATTGGCGCGCTGCGCGGCGGCAACACCCAGATTCCGTTCGGTCCATACCTGGCGATCGGCGCCGTCATCGCGATGTTCGCGCGCGACGCGATCGTCACGTTCCTGTTCACCACTTGGCCCGAGTGGCAACGCGGCAGTGCCGCGGCGCCGTTCGTGCTCGGCGTCGCCGCCGCGGCGTCGCTGCTGTTGCTCTTCGTGCTCGTGCGCCGCAGTCGGCGCCAGAGCTGATCCACTTCGACCCAAAACCAACCAACGAACCACTGCTCGAGTCCGTTCGATCCCGTCAGGGAGGCACCCATGTCGATCCGCAAGTTGTTCCTCATCCTCTCGCTCGCCGCCACGTCGCTGGCCACGAGCTGCACCACCCGTTACCAGGACATGCTGAAGGAACGCGATCAGCAGATCCGCGACCTCAGCGGTACCGTCGCTCGCCAGCGTGGCGAGATCGACGACCTCAACCGGCGCGCGACCGCGACGCCGGCGGTCACGCCGACCGAAGCCAACGCCGACAAGGGCGCCGGTTCGATGATGAAGGAAATCGAAGGCGAACTCGGCGAAGGCGCGAGCATCGGCTACGACCGCGGTGGTCGCATTTCGATCGGCGTCGCCAACGAAGTGACGTTCGACTCGGGCAGCACGAAGCTCAAGGACTCCTCGCACAAGGTGCTGCGCAACGTCGCGTCGGTGCTGAAGAACCGGTTCTCCGGCAAGCGGTACTACATCGAGGGCCACACCGACAACGACCCGATCACCAAGACGAAGGACGTGTTCCGGAGCAACCGTCACTTGTCGATGGAGCGGGCCGACTCGGTGGCTGCCTACCTGATCCAGCAGGGTGTGCCGGAATCGGCGATCGTCGTCGTCGGCTACGGCCAGTTCGACCCCGTCGACGCGAAGGCGAAGTCGAAGAATCGCCGCGTGCAGATCGTCGTCGGCGACAAGCTCTGACGAACCCCGGGTTCCGTGGCGCCCGGGGGCAAGCCCTGGGCCCGGCCCGGCCCGTAGCATGACCCGGCCTTGGCAGCGGCCGGTTGGCCCCGACCCACGCCGATGCGGTTTCCGCAAGAGGACCATCGGCGTAGCGGCTGCGGCTTCCGCCTCGTGACGAGCCGGCTATAACCGGGACGTCCCTGCTGCCTCGGACCTCCGACGGCCACTCTTCCGTCAGGCCCCGCGGTCTCAGGGTCACGAAACCGGCGCCTGTCGTCGGGCGCCCTCTACTCGGAGGTGACCCATGGCTCATGGTTCAGAAGACATCCGCAACGTTGCCCTTTTCGGGCACGGGCATTCGGGGAAGACCGCGTTGGTCGATGCGATCGCGCACCACGCCAAGCTGACCAGTCGGCTCGGCTCGATCGCCGACGGCTCGAGCATCAGCAACACCGATCCGGAGGAGCGCGATCGCAAGCAGACGCTGGCGTCGCATCTGTTCCGCATTCCGGTCGGCAAGCAGCGCCTCAACGTGTTCGACACGCCCGGCCATCCGGACTTCGCCGCCGAAGCGATCGCGGCGATCGACGTGGTGGAGACGGCGGTGCTGTGTGTCAACGCCACCAATCCGCTGACCTTCCACGCGCGCCAGCTTTGGGCCGGCGCCGCCGCGTTGGGCGTCGGCCGTGCGATCGTGGTGACGCACCTCGACCATGACAAGACGAGCTTTGCGGCGATCGTCGAGCAACTGCGCGAGGCGTTCGGTCACGCGGTGGTGCCGATCACCTACCCGAACGGGGCCGGGGCCGCGTTCACTGCGGTGCACATGGTCACGCACGACGAGGGACCGGACGCGACCAGGTACCACGAGATGATCGAGGAGGACGAAGCCGAGGTCGACGACACGTTGATGGAGCACTACCTGTCGACCGGCCACCTCGAGCCCGGTGAGTTCGAACAGAACCTGCGGCGTGCGATCGCTCGCGGCAAGCTGGTGCCGGTGTTCGCGGTGTGCCCGCAGCGTGGGCTCGGCGTGGCCCAGTTTCTCGAAATCGCCGCCGAGCACTTTCCGTCGCCGGTGTGCTTCGGGGCCCGTGGCGCCGCGAAACCAGGCAGCGCGACGTTCGGCGAGATGGTCGAGCCGGACGCCGGCGCCTTCGTCGGCAAGGTCTGGAAGACGATGCACGATCCGTACGTCGGCCGCCTCACGTTCGTGCGTTGTCTGCGCGGCAAGCTGCAGAAGGACCAGACCGTGCTCGACGTGCGCAGCGGCAAGGCCCACAAGGTGGCGCATCTGCTCGACGTGCACGGCAAGGACCAGAAGGAGATCGCGGCGGTGCAGGCCGGCGACCTGTTCGCGATCAGCAAGATCGAGGACTTTGCGCACGGCGACACGTTGACGACCGAAGCAGCGCCTTTGCTGTTGCCGCGTCCCCAGTACCCGCAGCCGACCTACGCGCGGCACATCTGGCCGAAGACGCGCGGCGACGAGCAGAAGATCGGCCATGCGATCGAGAAGCTGGCCGCCGAAGATCCGACGCTGCACCACAACCGCGACAAGGAGACCGGCGAGTTCCTGGTCACCGGCATGAGCCCGCTGCACCTCGAGATCACGTTCCAGCGCTTGCATCGCCGGCACCAGGTCGACGTCGACCACGGTCCGCCGACGATCCCGTATCGCGAGACGATCACCGCCCGCGCCGAAGGCCATCACCGGCACAAGAAGCAGACGGGCGGCCGCGGCCAGTTCGCCGAGGTCTACCTGCGGGCGGCGCCGCTGGCGCACGGAGCGGGCTTCGAGTTCGTCGATTCGGTGGTCGGCGGTTCGATCCCGCGCCAGTTCATCCCCGAAGTCGAGAAGGGCGCCCGGCGCTTCCTGGTCAAGGGTGCGTTGGCCGGGTTCCCGGTGGTGGACGTGCAGGTCGAAGTGCACGACGGCAAGTTCCACGACGTCGACAGCGACCAGTTGAGCTTCCAGATCGCCGGCGAACGCGCGTTCCTTGACGCCTACCAGAAGGCGCGGCCGATCCTGCTCGAGCCGATCATGGACGTGGTGATCCACGTGCCCGACCGCTTCACCGGCGACGTCGCGGGCAACCTCAGCAGCCACCGTGGCCGCATGTCGGGCATGGAACTCGAACACGGCGTGCAGACGATCAAGGCGCAGTGCCCGCTGTCGGTCATGCTCGACTACAGCACGCTGCTGCGCTCGATGACCGCCGGCGAGGGCACCTTCACCATGCAGTTCGCGCACTACGAGGCCGTGCCGCCGCATCTGCAGGCCGAGATCGTGCTGAAGCGCAAGGCGGTCACCGACCAGCACCACGCCGAACGGCACTGACGACGCGCGTCGCGACGGCGGCGGCGAGCGCGGACTGACGCACTTTTCGACAGTCGCGCGGCGATCGCCACGGTCGCAATGTGCTGAGGTCCGTTCCGGGCTCAGGTGGCATCGGCACCGGGACCGATAGAGGCGAGGACCAGTCGTGCCGGCTGGTCAGCACAGGAGCGCCTTGTCATGGTCTCGATGGAAGAACTGCTGAACCTGATGGTTCAGCGTGGTGGTTCGGACTTGCACTTGTCGGTCGGTTCGCCGCCCAAGATCCGCATCGACGGCAAGCTCGTCGACACCGAGTACGAAGCGTTGATGCCCGAGGCGACGAAGAAACTCGTCTACTCGGTGCTCGGCGCCGACCAGGTCGCGAAGTTCGAGAAGAACTTCGAACTCGACTTCTCGTTCGGGGTGTCGAACCTCGGCCGCTTCCGCACCAACGCGTTCCTGCAGCGCGGCACGGTCGCGGCGGTGCTCCGCGTGATTCCGTTCGAGGTCTACGACTTCCAGACCATCGGCCTGCCGGTGAAGGTCTGCGAGTGGATCTGCAACCTGCCGCGCGGCCTCGTGCTGTGCACCGGTTCGACCGGTTCAGGCAAGTCGACCACGCTCGCTTCGATGGTGAACTTCATCAACGAATCGCGGCAGAACCACATCATCACGATTGAGGATCCGATCGAGTTCCTGCACCGCAACAAGGGTTGCCTCGTCAACCAGCGCGAAGTCGGTGGTGACACGCTCGGCTTCGAGAAGGCCCTGAAGTCGGTGCTGCGCCAGGATCCGGACGTCGTGCTGGTCGGCGAAATGCGCGACCTCGAGACGATCGAAGCGGCGCTGACGCTCGCCGAGACCGGCCACTTGACGTTCGCCACGCTGCACACGTCGGACGTGACGCAGACCGTGAACCGCATCGTCGACGTGTTCCCGGCGCACCAGCAACAGCAGATCCGCACGATGCTGTCGTTCACGCTGCAGGCCGTCGTCTGCCAGCAACTGGTGCCGCGCGTGCACGGCAAGGGCCGCGCTCTCGCCGCCGAAGTGATGATCGCCAACCCGGCGATCCGCGCGCTGGTCCGCGACAACAAGGCGCACCAGATCATGTCGATCGTGCAAACCGGCGGCGCCGCCGGCATGCGCACGATGAACCAGTCGCTCTACGAGCTCTACCGCGCCGGCACCATCAGCTACGAGGACGCGCTCGACCACACCGCCGACGAAGCCGACTTCCAGCGCCTGATGGAACGCGCGGGCGGCGGCGGTTCGGCAACCACGGCGAAGAAATCGCTGCGCTGAGCCATGACCCAGTTCGCCAAGAAACTGCGCGGCATCCTCGAGAAGGCCGGCAAGCTCGACACCGCGACCGGCGACACGCTGCTCGCGGAGGCGCAGACGCAGAAGCGTCCGTTCACCGAGGTGCTGGTCAAGAAGGGCATCGCCACCGAGCACGAGCTGCTCGCGTTGATCGCCAAGGCGGCCAACATTCCGCCGATCGACCTGGCCAAGCTGGCGGTGAACAAGGAAGTCCTCGATTCGGTGCCCGAAGCGGTGGCCCGCGAGTACCAGATCTACCCGGTCGACAAGATCGGCTCGATCCTGACCATCGCCGTCGCCAACCCCTTCGACGTCGTCAAGCTCGACGACATCCGCATCGTCACCGGTTGCACGCTGCGGCTCGTGGTGAGCACTGCCGAGGAGATCGAGAAGATCCGCGGCAAGGGCTACCAGAAGGAGTCCGAATCGGTCGACGGCATCCTCGGTTCGTTCGACGACGCCGATGTCGAACTCAAGGAAGCCGATCTCGAGGAAGAAGGTGCCGACCTGTCGGCGATCAGCGACGAAGACTCGCCGATCGTCAAGCTCGTCAACAAGATGATCCTGGACGCCTGCAACACCGGCGCGTCCGACATCCACATCGAGCCGTTCGAGAAGAAGGTGATCGTTCGCTACCGCAAGGACGGCTCGATGTCCGAGGCGATGACGCTGCCCAAGCGCATGCAGAACAACATCACCTCGCGCATCAAGATCATGTCCAAGCTGGACATCGCCGAGCGGCGCAAGCCGCAGGACGGCAAGTTCCAGATGAAGATCGGCAACAAGGCGATCGACTTCCGCGTGTCGATCCTGCCGGTCGTGTGGGGCGAGAAGACCGTGTTCCGCATCCTCGACTCGAGCAACCTGGCGCTCGACATCAAGTCGCTCGGCTTCGAGGCGAAGTGCATGGAGGACTACCTGTGGGCCTGCGCGCAGCCCTACGGGATGATCCTGGTCACCGGCCCGACGGGCTCGGGCAAGTCGACGACGTTGTATTCGGCGGTGAAGCACATCGCCGCGCCCGACATCAACCTCGTCACCGTCGAGGACCCGGTCGAGTACCAGCTCGAAGGCATCAACCAGGTGCCGGTGAACGTGAAGGCCGGCCTCACCTTCGGCGCCGCGTTGCGTTCGATCCTGCGCCAGGACCCCGACGTCGTGCTGCTCGGCGAAATCCGTGACCACGAGACGTTGGAGATCGCCGTCAAGGCCGCGCTCACCGGCCACCAGGTGCTGAGCACACTGCACACCAACGACGCGCCTTCGACGATCACCCGCATGGTCGACATGGGCATGGACCCGTTCATGGTCGCCAGCAGCACGCTGCTGATCGCCGCGCAGCGCCTCGGCCGCAAGCTGTGCGCCAACTGCAAACGCAAGGTCGAGCTGTCGAAGGACGCGCTGCTGCGCCTCGGCTACCTCGAATCGGATCTGACGCAGCCGATGGACCTCTACGAGCCGGTCGGCTGCCCGCGCTGCAACGGTGGCTACAAGGGCCGCTTCGCGTTGCTGGAGACGATGCGCATGACGGAACCGATCAAGCGCATGGTGGTCGAGAAGGCCCACATCAGCGACGTCAAGAAGCAGGCCCTGTCCGAGGGCATGCTGACCTTGCGCCGTTGCGGGCTGATGAACGCGATGCGCGGCAAGACCAGCCTGCAGGAGATCGAGGCGACGACGATGGCCGACTAGGCCATCGCCGTGGAGTGAGTGGAATCTGCGGGGAACAAGGGACAGGGGAACATGACGACGACGTTCAAATTTGAAGCGAAGGACGGCACCGGCAAGGTGGTCAAGGGCTCGGTTTCGGCCGCGTCGCAGGCTGACGCAGTCGCCGAAGTGCGGCGCCGCAACCTGACACCGATCGACGTCAGCAAGGCCGGCGGCTTCCTCTCCGGCCTGTTCGGCGGCGGCAAGCCGAAGACCGGCAAGCGGGTGATGGCCAAGCGCGCCTGGTGCAAGAAGGGCGAGCTGGAGGTCTTCACGCGCCAGCTGTCGACGATGTTGAGCGCCGGCATCCCGATGCTGGAAGCGCTCGAGATCCTCGCCGACCAGGCCGAGAGCCCCGGGTTCGCCTTCTGCCTGGACCGCGTCGTCAACGACATCCGGTCCGGCTCCGACCTGTCGAAGTCGATGGAGCCGCACAAGAAGGTCTTCTCACACATCTACGTCAGCATGATCCGCGCCGGCGAAGTCTCCGGCCAGATCGACATCATCCTGACGCGCCTCGCCGACTACCTGGAAGCGGCGGCGCACCTGCGCAACGAGATCAAGTCGGCGATGACCTACCCGGTCATCTCGCTCGTGCTCGTGATCGGCATCGCTTCGTTCCTGATGATCGGCATCGTGCCGTCGTTCAAGCCGGTGTTCGAATCGCTCGAAGTCGAGCTGCCCGGACTCACGGTGTTCATCATGGACATCGCCTTCTTCATGAAGGACTACTGGTACCTGATCTTCGGCGGCATGGCTGCCCTGATCTTCGGCACCGGCGCGGCGGTCAAGACCCCGAAGGGCGCACTGATCAAGGACCACGTGATGCTGCGGCTGCCGGTGTTCGGCATCCTGTTCAAGAAGGTCGCGCTGTCGCGCTTCGCCCGCACCTTCTCGACGTTGGTGAAGAGCGGCGTGCCGATCCTCGGCGCCATGGAGATTGTGTCCGACACGTCGGGCAACCTGGTGATCTCCAACATCGTCAACGGCGCCCGCGACAGCGTGAAGAACGGCGACAGCCTGTCCGAGCCGTTCACCAAGTCGACGGTGTTCCCGCCGATGGTCGTCAAGATGATGGCGATCGGTGAACGCTCCGGCGCGCTCGACTCGCTGCTCGAGAAGATCGCCGAGTTCTACGACCAGCAGGTCGAGGCCGAAGTGAAGGGACTCACGTCGATGATCGAGCCGATCATGATCGCGATCATGGGCGTCATCGTCGGCGGCATCGTGCTCGCGGTGTTCCTGCCGATCTTCAAGCTGCAAGAGAAGCTGTCCGGCGGCTGAGCCAACCAAGGGAACCATGAACCAGATGCACAAGCGCGGGCTGCTCTACGGCGGCGCCACCCTCATCCTCGCGGCGATCGGCTACACCTGGGCCAACCGTTGCCAGGACGCCGACGTGATGACGCTGCTCTCCAGCGTCGACGTGCAGCTGCGCCTCGCCAATGCGATCCCAGCCCTCGACCTCGACGGCAAGCCGTTGGCGTCGCGGCTGGAGATGATCACCTCCGCCGAACAGAACCTGGCCATCGTCGAGCGCCTCGAACCAGGCCTCGCCAACGCCGCCGAGTTCACCGGCTTTGCGCACATGCTGCGTGGTCGCTTCGCGGATGCGGCCATCCACTACGAGCGCGCCCAGCAGTGCAAGGACTGCGCCGACGAGCAGCGCGACGTCTTGGCCTTCAATCAGGCCCGCATGCTGGCGCAAGCCGGCCAGAAGGAGCAGGCGCTCGCCGCCTTCGCCAAGAACGGACCGCGCCTCGACCGCCGCTACGGCCACCAGCGCGCCCTCGAAGAGGCTGCGATCCTGCGCCAACTCGGCCGTCGTCCCGAATCGGAACAACGGCTGCTGGCGGTCGTCGCCGACACGGCGGCGATGCCGATGGCATCGCTGCAAGCGGGCACCGAACTGCTCGAATGGGGCAATCTGGCTGCTGCGGAAGTAGCCTTGGCACGGGCGGAATCGGAAGTGCCGATCGCTGCCTACTACTTGGCCCGCCTCAAGTTGCAGCAGAACGACGTCGATACAGCCCTCGGTCTTCTGGAACGTGCTGCCAAGGTGCAGCCGACCGAGGTGAGGCGCCGGCTTTCGCAAGAAGCCGCTGCCTGGTCGGCCATCGCTGCGGACGCGCGCTTTCAGGAACTGAAGAGACCTCCGGCAGCCACGCCTGTGCGCTGAACCGGGGCTTCGAAGAGAGAAGGGGAACGGCGGCCGCGTCGGTCGTCGGTCAATCACGAGAGAGTTGTCACGGAGAACATCATGTCCAATCGGGAAAAGGGCTTCACCCTCATCGAGCTGATGATCGTTGTTGCGATCATCGCCATCATCGCGTCCATCGCCATTCCGAACTTGCTGAGCGCTCGCTTGAACGCGAACGAGTCGGCGGCGATCGCGACGCTCAAGAACATTTCGTCGGGCCAGTCGCAGTGCCAGGCTTCGGGCGTCATCGACGTCAACAGCAACGGCTCGGGCGAGTACGGCTTCTTCGGCGAGCTGTCCGGCAAGGTCGCCGTCCGCAACGGCACGCAGACGATCAGCCCGCCGGTCCTGTCGACGGCGTTCGGCAACATCGCGGCCGCGCGCGTCACGCGCTCGGGCTACCTGTTCCAGATGTACCTGCCGCTCGTCACGGGCCTGGGCGTCACGGAAGACGCGGCCGGTGGTGACAGCGACAACGGCCAGGCCGTCGACCCGAGCCAGGCGGAGACGCTCTGGTGCTGCTACGCGTGGCCGGCCGTGCAGGGCAACAGCGGCAAGCGCACGTTCTTCATCAACCAGGCCGGTGACGTCCTGTCGACGAACCACAACGGCGGCACCGCCTACAACGGCTCGACCACGGCCCCGCTCGCCACGGCGGCGTTCCGCGCTGGCACGTCGGGCTCGCTCGGCGTCGCGGTTGCGGCCAACACGGTCGCCATCGACGGCCTCACGTGGGTCGTCGTGCAGTGATGCACGCCGCCTGAGCCGCGCGGCCCGGCCGCGCCCTCTGGCGCCTCGACGCCCGCGTCCGGCAGCGATGCCGAACGCGGGCGTCGTCGTTTCCACCGCGCGGGTCTAGGAAGGTTGCCGAACTCGATCCTCGTTGTGCACCTCACAAGGGGCGCCGAGACCAGTCCTGTTCGGCCCGTGCGATCGCCGC
Source organism: Planctomycetia bacterium (assembly GCA_005776475.1). Classification (GTDB taxonomy): domain Bacteria; phylum Planctomycetota; class UBA1135; order UBA1135; family UBA2386; genus UBA2386. The sequence goes on along the minus strand of SXPB01000217.1, from coordinate 21,123 downwards.
GATTTCGATGCCATTTGGGCTGCGTCGGTAGGCGATGAGGGATGGCCCCACGCACCAAAAGCGAAGGCTTCGGTCCTTGCTCAGGTCGGTGCGGCTGCGTCCGAGCATCGGGCGGCGCACTAGGCGATCGAAGGCGACTTCGAAATGGGCGAGCACTTCATCGGCGACCATCGAGCCAAACTCGCGTTCGACGTAGTCGATGATGCTCTGCAAGCCGCGTCGGGCTTCTGCCGACAGCGTGTACCGGCTCATGCACGGTCGCCATGACGAAGCTTCTTGCGCAGGCCCTGCCGGATTTCGCGCACAACCGACGCGCCATCGAACGTCTGCCCGGCGTCGAGTTGTTCCAGGCCAAGTGCCAGCGACGCCCTCAGTTCCCTCAATCTCTGGTTGCGATTGGGCTGCTCGACGTCGAACTGCCGCAAGGCAGCGTTTACGGCCTCGGTCGGGGTCGTGAACTTGCCGAGGGCGATCCACCGCCGGATGCGCCGCAGCTGGGTTGCCGTGAGATCGACCTTCATGGTGACGAATCGGCCGCAGCTGCCGCCGCTGTCAAGGGAGCCCATGGTCGACTCGAACTTCGGTCGGAGGCGCCGATGTGTCGATAGCAAGGGCGATGTCGGCAGCACTGCAGCACAAGGATCCGGCTACCCGTACCGACGCGCTCAGCGCCCTGATGGCGGTGGGCGAGCTGCCCGACCGTCACCTCGATGCCGTGCCCGCGAGTCCGACGCCGACGCCGACGACTGCGAACGCCCGCCGCGTCCAGCGCCTGACCGTCGTCATCCCGGCGCGCAACGAATCGATGAACCTGCCGGCCCTACTGGCCGAACTGCAGCCGGTGCTCGCGGCGGCGAAGCTGCCGTTCCACGAGATCGTCGTCGTCGATGACGGTTCCACCGACGACACCCCGGCGATCGCGCAGCAGCAGGGCGCCCGCGTCGTGCGCCACGCCGAGAGCCTCGGCAACGGTGCTGCCGTGAAGCGCGGCATCCGCGAAGCCAAGGGCGATTGGATCCTCCTGCTCGATGGCGACGGCCAGCATCCGCCGCACGAACTCGCGGCGATGCTGACGATGGCCGAACGCTACGACATGGTGGTTGGCTCGCGCGGTGGCCGCGGCGGCGCTCTGCACCGCAACTTCGCGAACCAGGTCTACAACCGCCTCGCCAGCTACGTCTCCGGCCGCACCATCCCCGACCTCACCAGCGGCTTCCGCCTCGTGCGCGCCGACGTCGTCAAGGACCTCGTCTGGCTGTTGCCGAACACCTTCAGCTACCCGACCACGATCACCATGTCGATGCTGCGCGGTGGCTGGGCGGTCGGCTTCCATCCGTTCCAGGTGCGCCAACGCAAGGGCAAGAGCCATGTGCGCCTGCTCGCCGATGGCTCGCGCTTCTTCCTGATCATCCTGCGCATCGCGACGATGTTCGCGCCGCTGCGCGTGTTCTTGCCGGCGTCGCTCGTGACCGGCGCGTTCGGCTTTGCGTGGTACCTGCACACGTGGTGGACCGAAGGCCGGCTCACCAACATGGCGGTCCTGCTGATGACGCAGGCGGGTCTGCTGTTCGCGCTCGGCTTGATCGCGGAACAGATCGCGGCGCTGCGCTTCCAGAACCTCTCGCGCGACCAGGGGAAGGGCGCGTGAACGGCGGCGATGTGCTGTTCGTCGGGGCTTTCGACGAAGGCCCGGGCTATCCGCGCGCGACCTCGTTGCGCATGGGCCTGCAGGCACAAGGGGTGACGGTTCGCGAATGCCGCGCGCCGGGCCCTGGCCGCGACAAGCAACGGTTGCTGCGTTCGCCGTGGCGATGGCCGCAGGCGTACTGGCAACAGCGGCAGCAGCGGCGCCGGCTGGTGCGTGAGCTGCAGGCCGAAGTGGCGCGACAACGGCCGCGCTGCATCGTGGTTCCCTACCCGGGCCACGGCATCGTGCAGGCGGTGAAGCGCGCCACCGACGTGCCCGTCGTGCTCGATCTGTTCTTGTCGGCGTACGACACGGTCGTCGAGGATCGCCAGATCGTGCATCCGGGGTCGCTGGGTGCGTGGTGGTTGCAGCAGCTCGACACCAACGCGTGCCGCGCCGCCGATCTGGTGCTGGTCGACACGCCGACCAACGCCGCCTACGCCGCCGCACTCACCGGGCTGTCGCCGGAACGCTTCACGTACTTGCCGGTGCACGATCCCGACGCGGCAGCGCCCACACCACAGCCGACGGCATCGGGGCCGCTGCGGCTCCTGTTCTTCGGCACGGGCGTGCCTTTGCACGGTCTCGATGTGCTGATCGCCGCCGTCGCGAAGGCGCCGGATGTGCACCTGACGCTGGTCGGCGGCACCGAGCCCGATCGCGTCGAGGCGATGGCGCAACTCGGCACGCGGCTGGCGCTGCAGCCCGAGTTCGTCGGCCGCCGCCGTCTGCAGAAGTTGCTCGCCGACTGCCAGTTGGTCGCGGGCGTGTTCGGAGCGAGTGGCAAGGCGCAGCGCGTGGTGCCGTTCAAGGTCGTGCACGCCCTCGCGGCGGGTCGGCCGGTGCTCACCGCCGATACGCCGGCGATCTGCCAGTGGCTCGACGGCAGCGGGGCCGTGTTCTTGTCGCCCGCCGGCGATGTCGACGCGCTCGCGGCGATGCTGCGCGAACTCGCGACTTCGCCGGAACGGATCGCTGCCGCGGCCCACGCCGCGCGGCCCGCCTACGATCGCCACTTCGGCACCACCTCGTTGGCGCGGCGGTGGGGCGAAGTGCTCGCACGGTTGCAGCCGGTGGCGGTGCCGTCGTGATCGTCGCCGCGCGCGCGATCGTGCAGCGGCGCCAGCGGCTGGTCGCGTTGGGGATCGCGCTGCTGGCGGTGCTGGCCTACGGGGCCGCGCTCGGCGGCGACTACGTGTTCGACGACGTGCACAGCGTGTCGGCGAACCCGGCCTTGCACGACCTCGGCAACCTGCCGAGCTTCTGGATCGACCCGGCGGCCTTCAGTGTCGGCATCGGCAAGATGTACCGCCCGGCGTTGTTGTCGACCTTCGCACTCAACCTGGCGATCAGCCCGGAAGCGTGGTCGTGCAAGGCCGGCAACGTGCTGCTGCATGCGCTGGTCGCCGTGCTGGCGTTCCAGTGGATCTGGCGGTTGGCGCGGCGCGTGTGGCCGGCAGCCATCGCAGCGCTGTGGTTTGGCGTGCATCCGCTCGCCAGCGAAGCCATCAATCTGGTGTCGGCGCGCAGCGAACTGCTCGCCGCGGTCGGGCTGCTCGTCGGCCTGCACGCACACCTGTCGTGGCAACGCCGCTCGTCGGGCGCGTGGGCCATGTTCGGCATGGTGGCTGGCACCGTGCTCGCGTGTGGCAGCAAGGAGACCGGCGTCGTGTTGCCGGTGCTGTGCGTCGCGCAAGCGGTGTGCTTGCGGCACGCGTGGCCCGACCGGGCGGCGTGGCGACGGCTGCTGCTCGGCCTCGTGCCGGTCGTGGCGGTCGTGCTCGGCTACCTGATCGCGCGCAAGCTGCTGCTCGGCACCGCGACGGTGCAGTTGCTGGGCCGCGTCGGCGACGATCCGACCAGCGGCCACGGCCGCTCGTTGGCGACGCAGCTGGCGACGATGGGCACGCTGCTGCCCGGTGTCGTGCAGCAGATGCTGCTGCCGCTGCGGCTGTCGTTCGATCCCGTGGTGGTGTTCCGCCCTTCGTTCTACGCGCCGGCGGTTCTGCTCGGTTGGGGCGCACTCGCGGTTCTCACGGTGCTCCTGCTGTGGCCGGGGCCGAATGCGCGCCTGCGGCGGCTCGGCATCGTGTTCGCGTGGGTGGTGGCGTTGCCGTGGATCGTCGTGCCGCTCAACATGCCGCTTGCCGAGCATCGCTTTTACGGGCCGATGCTGGGCGCGGCGCTGGTGCTGGCGTCGATGTGGCCGCGCCTGCAGGCGCTGCTGCGGCGCGCGATCGGCAACCGGGCGCTGGTCGCTGGCGTCGCCGCGCTCGCCGTGCTCGCGATCGTGCGTTCCGCCGACCGTTCGTTGCTCTACCGCGATGAACGCGACCTGTGGAGCGCCGAACTCGAACACAACCCGACGTCGTTCCGTTCGTGGTGGGGACTCGGCACGGCCCGTTTGCGGGCCAACGACGTGGCAGGATCGCTGGAGCCGTTGGCGAAGGCGCATGCGCTGTATCCGGTGCACTTCGACACGCACCGCAACTTCGCCGAAGCGCTGGTGTCGTTGCCCGATGGCATCGCCGAGCCGGAACGGGCGCTGGCGGTGTGCGCGGCGTTGGCAGCGTCGTCGCCGCGCGATCCGTGGGTGCGCACGCTGCAAGTGCAGGCCGAACTGCAGGCGGGTCGATTGCGTGGTGGCCGTGACCACTTCGAACGCGCCGAGCAACTGGCGTTGTCGTGTTTGGCGATCGCCGAGGCGAAGGGCTACGTCTACTGGCTCGCGGCGACCGCGCGGCGAGGGCTTTCTGATGCGGCGGGGGCGCTCGTCCATCTCGACGCCAGCATCGCGCGTGGACTGGCGACGACGAGTGTGCGGCTCGAACGCGCGGTGCTGCTGCGCGAACTTGGCCGCCATGCCGACGCGCGCGCCGAACTGTTGCGCGCCCAGCGCGAGGCCCCGTTCGATCCGGCGGTCATGCAGGCTCTGCAGACGTTCGCAGCGCCGGGTCGTTGAGCGCAGGCGTTCCGACTCAGCGTTGCGCACTTCGATCGAGTCGGCGCACGAGCTCGTGCAGAACGATGCCGAGGGCAAGGATCGACCACGGAACGACGCGGGCCATCACGACCGCGACGACCGCTAGCATGGCCAAAGCCCATGTGCCCACGGCGACGGCCGCCGTCGGCTTCGTTGTCCACGTTCGGCGCAGCCAACCGCCCACCTGGTCGAGGGGCACGAAGGCAACCCACAGAAACCACAGGGTCATGTACGGACCCGTGTCCATCGTCGCCCAGGTGCCGAAGTGGAAGCCGACCACGGCGGGTACGAACACGAAGGCGCAGCGCGGCCAGAACAGGCACAACGGTGTCAGCAGTTCGGCGGCGATGGTCAGCACGCTGAGCACTTGGCACACGCCCACGTGGGCGGCGGCGACGTCGGCGAAGTGGCCACGATGGCCAAGCACGATGCCCTGCAGGGTGTAGCCATTGGTCCAGCCCGCGTGCAGCAGCTTGGTGAGCCCGGCGGCGCTGTAGCCGATCGCCACCGTCACCTGTGTGAGCACGATCGGCCACGCCGCCCACGCCGCGTCGGGTTCTGGGCGACCGGCCCGGGCCCGCAGCCACGCGTCGAGCGAGAAAGCGCCGCCACTCGGCGACATCGCCAAAGCGAACGTCGCGAAGCACAACGCGACCCGGTCGTGGCGCACCTTGGTCAGCGAGTAGAAGAGGCCGCCTTGCCAGAAGGCGAGCAACGCGAGCAGCAGGCAACACGTGCGGGTGCGGAAGCCCAGCAACATCGCCAGTGCGGCCCCTTGGTACAGCGTCGCCAACCACGCGGTGGTCGCCACCGACGGCGGACGCAGGCCGAGCAGATCGAAGGCGACGAGCGGGTTCCAAGTCACTTCCACGCCTTCGGCGTTGGCGACCAGATGCGTGGGGTCGTAGAGGAACGCGTCGTAGAGGCACAGCCACGCCACTGCGATGCGAAACGCGGCGAGCCGCCGCAGCGAGATTTGCGGGTACCAGAAGCGTTCCCACGCGGTGAGGTTCATCGTGGGCCGCGCTCCAGGCGTGCCAGGACCCATGGCGCGACGTCGCGTGGTCCGGCCGCAGTAAGCCGGCAGCGGCGGATGCGCAGTTCGAGGCAATCGACGTCGATCCCGAGGCCCTGCACGAACCGCTGTCGCGTCGTTGCGTCGGCGAACAGCAACGACGTCAAGTGACGCCACACGCCATCGGTGGCGAACGACAACGTGCCGTCGCTCTGCACTCGCGTCCCGGTGCGAGTGCGCGCCACGAGCTCGGGCGTGAACAGCACGTCGTGTTCGCGGTAGACCTCGCCGTACATCGTGAAGCCGATGAACGGGTAAGTGCGGCCGACGCCGGTCATCGCCATCGCCAACTGCAGGAGCACCACGCCAGCGAGCACGCCGTCGAGCATTGCGCGGCGCCAGCTGCGTCCGCGTCGTCGCGCTCGGAAGGCGCACCATCCGCCGAGGGCGAGTCCGAGTGCGGCGCCGATTGCGGCGGCTGCGCGAGCATCGAAGCCGGCGGGGAACGGCACGTCGATCGTGAGCTCGTGCGGTGGCGACAGGTCGAGATCGCGGTCGATGGCGTAGACCAGCAGTTCGTGCCGACCCGGTTTGCGCAGGTCGATCAGGCCGCCGGCGGGCCGCAGCAGATGGTGGCTGCGTTCGCGATACCGATGCTCGCGCCCGACACTCGGCGGGTCGTGTGGCAGGGTGAGCCGCACGGTGCATTGCGCGCCGAGTTCGTGGCCGATGGCACGTGGCGTGGTCGGCGCTGCTGGATCAGGCCGGTAGCAGTGCGTGCCGAGCTGGTGGTGCAGGAGGAGCGCGCCATCGTCGGCGCGTTCCAGGCTGTGGAACGGCGGCTCGGGCAGACCGTCGGTGGCGGTGTGCTGGCGGTGGCAGCCAAGGCCAGGTTGCACGACGAACAACCCGCTGCGGGTCGCCAACCACAGCCGGTCGATGCGGTCGCAAACGAGGCCGACCACATCGTCGATCGGGACGCCGGGGCCGAACGCACAGCGATCGAGCGTCCTCACTTCGGGGTGGGTGAGGAACACACCGTTGGCGGCGGCGATGTAGGTAGCGCCGCAGGGCGAGGCCTCGAGGTGGTGCGCGCCGACCACTTCGCCGAAGGTCGCTTCGAGCCCGTGCAGCCCGGCGTTGCTGCGTCGCCGAACCTTGCCATCGGCGATCACCAGTTCGGCACCGTTGGCTTCCGTCACCGTGGTGCGGGCGTTGGCGGGAGGCGCCTGGACGACGACTGCTTGCCAGCCTTGGGCCGTACCTGGCGCGGCCAGCGCCATGGCGAGCGCGAGCGAACGCAGCATGGGTGGCGCTTCGGTCATCGCCCGTTCGTGATCGGCACATCCTTGAAGGCGAACGGGATCTTCACTTCTTCGACGGTGCCCGGTTCCCACAACTCGATGCCCGTGAGCGTGGCCTTGTCCGCCAGGCGCGCCGTGATTTCGTACGTCGCCGTCTCGCTGCTGCCGCCACCCAGCTCGAACGTCGCCGAGCCGGTGCTCGGATCCAACGTGAGGTCGAGTGCTTCGGCGCCCGTCGAGTCGCGCAACACGATGCGCCCCGGCGTCTCGGGGTAGATCAGCGCCTTGTCCTTGGACACCCGGCGCTGGTCGGTGATTTCGACCACGATGCGCACGCGCTCGCCGGAGGTGTCGAGCGACTCGATCGCCAACGCGGCGCCGCCCGCATTCGCCTTGGCGCCCTTTGCCAAGTCCTTGCCCGCGATCTCGACGGTCTTCTTCAGCTCGACCACAGCGCGAACAATCGCCGTTCCCTTGCACGACTTGATCCTGGTCGCGCCGGCGGCCGCGCTTGCAGCGACGAGGTCCGCGGGCGCTTCGCAGAACACGCGCCCGTAGTCGGGCGCGCCAAGGCGCCGTGCATTCCCGAACGTCGAACTGCCGGTGAGTCGCCACGGACCGCTGGACTTCAGCAGGTTCGTGCCCTTGTCGTCGATCAACTCCGAGTAGGTGAGATGCTGGACGGCCACCACGGAGCCAGGCGGGCCGAGCACCAGGGCATTGCTGCGCACGATCTCTTCACCGCGTTCGGTGATGCGATGGAAACCGCGGAACAGGAGGCCGTAGCCGGAAGCTGTCGCGAGCCGTGGTGCTGCATGGGGCTCAGCCCGGACCGTGATCCCGTCGGTGCCGACGTCCCACGTGAGCTTGCCATGTTTGCGGCAGACCTGGTCCACGGCGTCCCAGAGGGCGAGCGACGCCCGCGGCAGCGTCGTCACTGCGTCGGCGGGAATCGCGGCGCCGTCGATGCACACGCCCGTCGCCGCGCGCAGTTCGGCGAACAACTCGGCGATGGGCTTGCCGGTCGCGGCGACGGGCACCACGAGCGCCTTGCCATTCGCGATCGCGGCCCGGTGCACGCGTTCGATTCGCTGCAGCGCGGTGCGAAGCTGCGCCTTCGCTGGTTCCGTGGCGCCGTCTACTTCGGCTTGCAGCGCCGGCAGCACAGCGGGACCGAGCTTGGTCAGTTCGTCCTCCGCCAGCTTCTGCTTGCCGGCGTCCTGATCCTGCAGCTGGGTGGTCAGCTCTCGCAGTCGCGCAGCATCGGGCTTGTCCTGGCCTGGCGCGGCGCTGACGGCCAGGATGATTGCGAGCGCGGGCAGGAAGTGGCCACGGCGAGGCCACGGACGAGTTGGGAGGGCCATCGGCGCATGGTATCGCGCCGTCGCACGCCAGCCCTGCGCAAGGTCGTTTGCGGGCGGATCAGCCGAACAGGCGGATCGCGTTCTGGAACGTCAGCGCCGCCGCATCGGCGAGCGAGGCCCCGCGAACCTGCGCCAGCGTCTGCAACGTCTCCACCAGGTACGCGGGTTCGTTGCGCTGCCCGCGCCGTCGCTGCGGCGGCAGGAACGGCGCGTCGGTCTCGACCAGGATGCGATCGGCGGGCGCCCATGCCGCCACGGCGCGCAGCGCGTCGTTCTTCGGGTAGGTGAGGGGGCCGGCGAACGACAGGTGCAGGCCCAGATCGAGCGCCTGCTCGGCCTCCGCGCGCCCGCCGGAGAAGCAATGCATCACGCCGTGCACCGACGGCGCGTCGCGCAGCACCGCGAACATCGGCGCGAACGCATCGCGGCAATGGAAGATAACCGGCAGGCTGAGTTCGCGCGCCAGCTGCAGATGCTCGCGCAGCGACCGTTCCTGCTGGTCGAGCGGAGTGCGGTCGCGAAAGCAGTCCATGCCGGTTTCGCCGAGCGCCGCGCAGCCGGGCGTGCGCGCCAATGCGACGATCGCCGGCCAGTCTTCGGCGAAGCGCACGCTGTCGTTGGGGTGCAGGCCGGCACTCCAGCGCACGCCGGGCAAACGGGCCAGCGCGCAGGCTTCGCGACTTGTCGTCGCATCGATGCCAACGACAAGCATCGCCGTGACTTCGGCGGCGACGGCGCGCGCATGGTCGTCGTCGGGAGTGGCCTTGCCGTCGAGGCCGATGTGGCAGTGGGTGTCGTAGACCTGCATCGCAACGGGAAATACTCGCCGTTGGCCACAGTAAGCGCCACGCTGCATAGGCTTCCCTTGCCCAATGCGGCGAACCACGCAATGAACACGTCCGCCATCCTCGTCCTCTCGACCCTCGTCGCCACCTGCACTGCCGTCGGTGTCGGTTTCCTGCTGCGGCCGCCCGAAGCGCTCGCCAATCCGACCCCGGCTGCCGACGTGCAGAAGGAGCTCGCTGACCTCAGGACCCTGTGCCAGGGCCTGCAACGGCAACTCGAAACCATCGCCCAGGCGCCCGCGCCGGCGGTGTCGACGTCCGGCACCAGCGACCGCACGGCGGCGCCGGTGCTCAACCCCGAACAGGTCGCCGCTGCGGTCGAGGCCTACCTGCAAAAGCGCGGTGGTGCAGGCGCCGCCGAAGCCGCGGTCGCCGCGACGGCGAGCTTCGATCTCCAGACCGAGTTCGGGAAGCTGCAGGGCACGAACTTCTTCGAGGACCCGACGCTGTGGAAGCGGCTGCTCGCTGCCGGGAAGATGGACGAGGCGATCAAGCAGTTCGAGGCGCTGGCGAAGGCGAACCCGAACGACACCAAGGCGCAGATGGAACTGGCCAACGCCTACCTCGCCTACGTGAACATGGATCCGACGAAGTACCAGTACTCGATCGACGCCGACAAGGTCTTCGACAACGTGCTCCAGCTCGACGAGAAGCACTGGGAGGCGCGCTTCACCAAGGCGATGAGCTACACGTTCTGGCCGGACTTCCTCGGCAAGAAGAAGGACGCGATCGCGCACTTCGAGACGCTCGTCAACCAGCAGGAGTCGATGCCGGTGCAGGAGCACGAGGCGCAGACGTACCTCTTCCTCGGCAACCTGCTCGAGACGCGCGATCCGGCGAAGGCGAAGGAAATGTGGGCGAGGGGCGCGCGGCGCCACCCCGACAACCAGGAGCTCGTGAACAAGGCGAAGTGACCGCGCGCGTCAGCGCGCGCGACTCTTCGCGCCGGACTTGTGCCGCGGTGGGCGTACGGCACAATCGCGCGGCATGCCTGGAGTCCACGCGTGACGCGCCGCCCGCGAGTCTGTGTGCTCGCTGGTCCGAACGGGGCCGGCAAGACGACGGTGGCGCGCCCGCTGGTTCGCGATGAACTCGGCATCACCACGTTCGTAAACGCCGATGTGATCGCGCAGGGGCTGTCGGGATTCGATCCGGCTGCGGCAGCGTTGGCGGCAGGTCGATTGATGCTTGCGCAGATGGCGGCGTTGGCTGCGGCCGCGAGCGATTTCGCGTTCGAGACCACGCTGGCGTCGCGAACGTTCGCGCCGTGGCTATTGGCGCGGCAGCAGCAGGGCTACGACGTGCTGCTCGTGTTCGTTTGGGTGAAGAGTCCGGAGTTGTCGATCCAACGGGTTGCGGAGCGAGTGCGGACAGGCGGCCATGACGTCCCTGCCGACACGATCCGCCGGCGATACCAACGAGGGCTCGACAACTTCCATCGGATGTACCGCCCCTTGGCACGGCATTGGTGGTGCTACGACAACAGCCAATTGGGCGCGCGACTTGTTGCCTTCGGCGAGGCCGATAGTCTCTCGGTCATCGAGCCGATGACGTGGCAGCAGATCCAACGATGAGCCCTGAGATGGAAGACCTGACGCGTCGGATAACGGCAGCGATGAACGCTGGCGTGCGGCAGGCGCGCGCCATGCACATTGCGCTCGGTCAACCCATCGTGATCTGGCGCGATGGGCGCATCCAATGGGTCGACGCCGAGACGCTCGAAGAAGTATCGCCGCCGCCGGTTGGGCCGCCGGGCGACGTCGCCAAACCCTGATCGGATCAGCGCGCGCGGCTCTTCGCGCCGGACTTCTTGGTCGGCTTCGCGGCGGCCTTCTTCGGCGTCGGCTTCGCCGCTGCGGGCTTGCTCGACTTTGGCTTGCTGGCGGGCTTCTTCATCACCGCGGGCTTCTTCGCGGGTGGCGGCACGACCTTCTTCGTTTCGGCTTTCGCGGTGGGGGCGGCCTTGGCCTTCGCGACTGCGGCAACCGGAGCCGGCGTCGGCGCTGGCTTCGTCACCACAAGTGGAACGGGCGGTGGCGTCGCCTTCGGGATCGTCACCGTGCGCGCATGCTGCTGCACGAACGCGCGCACCGCATCGCCGTGCGTGACGGCGGCGGCGACCAGCACCGCATCGATCGAGGACTGCACCAGCGCATCGGCGCTCGCGAGCAGCGGCGTCACCAGTTCGACGAAGCGCGGAAACGCTTCCGCATCGTCCACCAGCGGCAACGCACTCGCGCGCACCGCGGCGCGCTGCATGCCGTCGTGGGCGCTGCCGGCGAATCGCTTCAGGTCCTTCCACAGTTTCTTGTTCTTCGCGACCAGCAGGCCGACCACGTCGCGCGCCAGCGTCGCGTGCACGGCGTCGAGCGCCTGGTCCTGCAGGAAGCCTTCGAGCAGTGGCAGGTCGGCAGGTTCGATCAGCGCCGCGCGCATCGCCAGCAACCGCGCCCCGACGTCGCGCAGTTCGTGGATCTTGCTGCTCCACAGCGTGCGCACGAACGCCGTCATCTGCGCCCGGCCCATCGCCGGCCACGTCGCCGCGAGTTCGACCGCGGCCTGCGCCACGGCAGCGTCGTCGGCGCCGAGGCACGTCACGTTGCCTTCACCGAGTTGCTGCAGGCGGGACGCGGCGAGGTCCGGGGAGGCCTTCGCTTGCAGTTTCTGCCGCAGCAGCGACTGCTCACGTGCGAAGTTCATGCTCATACGGATGGCTTCCGGGTCAGGTGTTCGATCAGGTCGAGCTTGGTGACGATGCCGACGACCTGGCGGTTGTCGTCGACGACGAGTGCCACTTCGCCACGTTCGAAGATGCGGGGCAGTTCGCTGGCCGGCGCATGCGGCGCGATCGTCGAGACCTTGCGCACCATCACCTCGGCGATCGACGTCTTCGGCGTGGCGTCGCCATCGACCAGCACGCGCAGCGCGTCGGCTTCGGTGAGGATGCCGACCAGCTTGCCGTGGTCGGTGACCGGTAGCTGCGAGAAGCCCCGTTCCTTGAACGTCGTCACCGCCTTGCTCAGCGGGTCGGCGACGTCGACGGTGATCACTTCGCGGCGCGGCATCGCGCGCAGCAGTTCGGCGATCGTGCCGACCGCCCAGTCCTCTTCGAGGAAGCCGTTCTCGCGCATCCAGCGATCTTCGACGAACTTGGTCATGTAGTTGCGCACGCCATCCGTCAGCAGCGTCAGGATGCGCGCGCCCTTGCCGAAGTCCTTGGCGACCTGCATCGCGGCCCAAACGCACGAACCGGACGAACCGCCGACCAGCAGCCCTTCCTGGCGGATCAGTTGGCGCGCGACGCGGAAGCTGTCCTTGTCGTTCGATTTGACCCAGCGATCGACGAGCTTCACGTCGAGCACGTCGGGGATGAAGTCGTAGCCGATGCCTTCGACCTTGTAGCTCTTGATCGGGCCCGGGCCGGCGAGGATCGAGCCCTCGGGATCGACGCCGATGATCTGGCACTTCGGCATGCGCTTCTTCACGGCGCGCGCGACGCCGGTGATGGTGCCGCCGGTGCCCGCGGTCATCACGATCGCGTCGCACTGGTTGTCGAGCGCGTCGCAGATCTCGGTGCCGGTGCCTTCCTCGTGCGCGATCGGGTTCGACGGGTTGCCGTACTGGTCGAGGATGTGCGCGTTCGGAATCACTTCGCGCAGGCGGCGGGCGACGCCGATGTGGCTCTCGGGCGCGTCCCACGCGGCCTCGGTGGGGGTGCGGATGATCTCGGCGCCGAGCGCTTCGAGCACCACCTGCTTCTCGCGCGACATCTTCTCGGGCAGCGTGATGATGACGCGGTAGCCGCGCACCGCCGCCGCCAGGGCGATGCCGATGCCGGTGTTGCCCGAGGTCGGCTCGATCAACGTGTCGCCCGGTTTGATGCGGCCGGCCTTCTCGGCGTCGAGCAGCATGCGCACGCCGATCCGGTCCTTCACCGAACCGCCGGGGTTCAGGAACTCGCACTTGGCCAGCAGTTCCTGGTCTAGCTTCCGGCCAAGCCGGGCGAGGCGGACGATCGGCGTGTTGCCGACGGTGGAGAGGATCGAGTCGTGGATGCGGGCCATGGAACGGATTGCCCGCATCAAAGCAGACTGCAGGACCGAAGGGAAATGCGCGCTGCGGCCTTGTAGGCGCTGCCTCTTCTGCGCATCGTTCTCCGCCCCGTGAACGAGTCCGAAACGCCCGCCGTCCCGCCGTCCGAACCCGCCGTGCACGCCCCATCCGGCGATGCCGCTCCCGCTCCAGCGTCGCCGGCGGTCGAAGGTGGTGCGCCCGCAACCGCGGAAGGTGGTCGTGCGCCGGGCGAAGGCGGCGAAGGCGAGCGTCGTCGCCGCCGCCGTCGTCGTCGCGGCCGCGGCCGTGGTCCCGAAGGCGCTGCCGGCGGCGAAGCGGGCGAAACCGGCGTCGACGCACCGGCCGACGGCGAAGCCGCGGCTGGCGACGACCAGGCCGCACCAGGCGCCGATGGCGCGGCGCCGCCGCGCCCGCAGCAGCAGCAGCAACCGCGGCAAGGCCAAGGTGGTCCACGCCAGGGCGACCGTCGCAACGATCGCCCCGGCCGTCACGAACGCCACGAACGCAACCGCAACGATCGCAACGACCGTCACGGCGGCAACGACCGCAACCGCGGCCGCGGCGATTCACAGCATGCGGCGATGCAGGCCGTCGCCGCCCTCGCCGAGATGGCGCATGCGCTGCTTCGCGTCGAAGGCGTCGATCCGCTGTCGATGCCGCGCTACCTCGAACTCAATCTGCGCGTGCCGCTCGATGGCGGCAACGACATCCGCCACGCCGCCGGCACCGCCGTCGAACAGATCAGCAAGCGCGTGCGCGAAGTGCGCGAGCACGAGAAGGCGCTGCGGCCCGGCGCCGTCTACTGCTACTTCGCCGGTTCGTCGCACGCCGAAGGCTGCCGGCCGATCGAGCCGCGCCACGTGTTCGACGGCTACAGCTCGACCGGGAAGCCGATCTTCGCCGACTTCGTGACGATGGCGATCGAACGCAAGGATCCGAACATCGATCGCCTGCTCGCTGGCGAAGAAATCGTGCTGACGCGCGTCACCATGGGGCGCGTGCTGCGCACACAGCAGCTCGCCGAGTTCGGCAACAACTCGCCGGTGTTCAAGATCCTCGGCCAGGTCGACGCCGGCCTGTTCCGCGTGCTCAGCAGCGCCGGCCGCTGCGCCTTCAGCTTCCAGTTGCTGCGCGGCACCACGCTCGAAGGCCGCGTGCGGCTGCGGCTGCACCCGGTCGGCGCCGTCGATCCGATGGAGCTCGCCGATCCGGCGCTGCTGCAGATCCTCAACCGCTTCCAGCGCCACCTCGATCTCGAGGCGCTGCGGCTGCAGGGCATGCTGCAGAACGGCGAAGTCGACGAGGAAGCCTTCGTGTTGCCGATGCTGCAGGAATTCGCGGAGCGGCTGCAAAGCCGCACGCGCAACACCGGTCGCCGCACGCAGCACGGGCTCGAACGCGCCGAAGAAGGGCAGCGGCCGACGTCGCGCGCCTATCCGGACGCGGGCGAGGCCAACGACGAAGCGATCTTGTGGGATCTCGACCAGAACACGGTGGTGGTGCTCGGCGGCAAGGGCCGCGTGCACATCTTCACACCGCAAGGCAAGCACGTCACCAGCGTGTCGATGCAGGGCCAGGCGATCGACCGGCGGCGGCAGCAGGGCCGTTGGCGCCTCGCCGAGCCGGAGGAACGCGGCGAGTTCCGCATCCACATCAAGCGGTTGATCGCCTCGGGTCAGGACCAGCCGCAGGAAGACGCCACGGCGCCGGGTGCGGCGCCCACGCCGCCGCAGGCGTGAGATGAACGCGGCGGCGCAGCCTCGCATCGGCATCGTGACGATCAGCGATCGTGCGAGTGCCGGTGTGTACCAGGACGAGTCCGGGCCGGCGATCGAAGCGGCGCTGCGCGACTACCTGGCGACTGCGTGCACGTTCGACGTGCGCGTGGTGCCCGACGAGCCGCCGTTGATCGAGCGCGCCCTCCGCGAGTTGGCGGCGAGCGGCTGCTGCCTCGTATGCACGACCGGCGGCACCGGTCCCGCCCCGCGCGACGTGACGCCCGAGGTGATCCGGTCGGTGTGCACGAAGGAACTGCCGGGCTTTGGCGAGCAGATGCGCGCCGCGTCGCTGCGCGCGGGGGTGCCGACCGCGATCTTGTCGCGGCAGACGGCGGCGATCCTCGACCGCACGCTGGTGGTGACGTTGCCCGGCAAGCCGGCGTCGATCCGCGTCTGCCTCGATGCGGTGTTCCCGGCGATTCCGTACTGCATCGATTTGATCGGCGGCCCGCGTCTCGAAGGCAATCCGGCGGTCGTGCAAGTGTTTCGGCCGAAGGCGAAGTAGCGCGCATGCGGTCGCCGCCCGCAGCTCAAAGCCGTAGCAGCCGGCGGGCTGCGTCGAAACACGGATTGGCGAAGGCGCTGTCGTAGGCCGCCAGCGTCGTTGCCGGCAAGCGCAAGCGTTTGCCGACCTGCTTCCAGCCAGCAACTGCGGTGGTGACTTCGACAAGGACCGCCTTCGCGCGAGCCGGTTGCAGGCCAAAGCTGCCGGCGAGGTCGAGGGCGAGCTCGATCGAGAAGTCGGTGGTGCGATCGCCAAGTGGTGTCTGGTGGCTCGCGCCGCGCTCCGTCTCCGGAACCGGGTTGATGTCGTACGCGGGCGCCAGGCTCCACCGCCCGCGACGATGCATCAGGAAGCCGTGGTTGCGCAGATGATCGTCGCAGTTGCTTACCAGCAGCGAGAACACCATGCGGCGCCATAGTTCCGCGAGGTCGGCCAGCACGTCGTCGCCAAACCGGCGAATGGCCTCGGCGATGGCCACGTACGAGCCCGGTTCGCGCTCGTCGGCACCGACCAGGGTGGCGGCCGAAACAAACGGCACGCGGTGAGTGCCCTGGCGGTCGAAGCGGTGAATCACGGACGCGTGGCTGCGTCCGACGGCGACCAGCTGGTGTTCCGCCGCGCGCACGCCGGCCGCGTTCGCCAGCGCCAGGGCCAGAATCTCCCCAGCGGCGATGTCGCGGCGATCGTCCGGTTTGCGGAACTTGGCGATCGCCAGCGCGCCGTTCGGCAGCACCACTGCAGACTTCGGGCGCGCGCCGCCGAGCGGTGAGCCTTCGCCGAGCAGGAAGCGCAGATCGGCCGCCGTTTCGTCTTCGCGGTGGATCGCGTCGGTCGCGCGCAGCAGCGCCGCGAGGCGCACCACGCTAGGCAAGCGTCCCGAACTCGCGGCGAGGAACGGCCCGCCGTCGCGGCGGAAGCGCAAGGCGCCGATGCGCGAGGCGTCGTCCAGTGCGAGTACGTAGTCGAGATCGTGCAGCGGCTTCTGCGGCAGCAACTGCTTGCGCACGGCGCGATCGACCAGGATGCGGCCCCAGCGATCGGGCCCACAATCCTGCAGCGCCGAGAACAATGCCGACGCGTGTTGGGCTCCTGCGACAAGCGGCAGGAAGGTGGGATCGATCGCAAACGCGGTCGGCTGCGCGAGCCAGGTTGCGGCGTATTCGAACACCACGGCGGGACCTCGGCCCGGTTGGTGCAGGGTGCCCAGGCGATGGCATTCCCCCGCGAACTCGATGTGCACTTCGACGCTCACGGGCGCTGGCTCCGAGGTCGGTGGATGCGTTTGGGCAGTCGTTCTTCGTCGAGCGCGAGTCCCACCGTGTCACTGCTCGGGGCCGCAAGGTCGGCGAAGCGGGTGTGCACCTGCAACAGGAATGCTGCCGTCGCCAGCGTTCCCATCGCCACGGTGGGATCGCCGCGTTCGAGGCGCCACAGCGTGTCGCGGCTGACGAACAGCCGCGTCGCCATGTCCGCCGTCGACAGGCCACGCTTGCGGCGGGCGAGTGCGAGGTCGGCGCCGAGTTTCTGCAGCGCGCGCAGCGCCGGCAGCGGCAGAGTGGACTTGGACGTCACGGAGATAGTATCGGCTATACCAGACGTAAAACCAAGCAATGTCTGACATAGAAGTCGCTATTCGACGAGGCGAGATGGGAGATGAAGGGCCGCGCACGTCGGAATTGCGCCGGCGCCATCCGGCGGGCACGCTGTCGCAGAACCATGACGACGCCGACCATGACCAAGGAGCAGTTCACCGAACTGCTGCGCCCACTCGCCCAGGCCCTGCAAGGCTTCGACGTCGACCACGCCACAGCCGCCGCGAACTGCAGCAAGCTGCTGCCATTCACCAGCGCCGCGGTGGAAGCGGTAAAGCAGGCCGCCGTCGCCAACATCGGGTCCGAGTGGTTGCTGCCGAAGGCCAACGCCGGCATCCGCTTCGGCCGCGTCGCCAAGGACCTGCTCGGCTTCTCGGTCGATGCCGTGCTGATGGACATCCCCGGCCCGCGCCATCGCCACCCCAACGGCGAGATCGACCTCTGCATCACCACCAAGGGCGAACCGAAGTTCGATGGCCAGCCCGCCGGTTGGGTCGTCTACGGCAAGGGCTCGGTGCACGTCCCAACCGTGCGCGGCGGCGAGATGCTGGTGCTCTACTTCCTGCCCGCCGGCGCGATCGAGTTCCTCACGACGTGAACGGAGAGGGCGGCGTCTGCCGAGCGGCGCGTCGTCGCGTTCACTTCTTCTCGTTCGCGGCGGGGCCCTTCACGGCGGGCGGCGTCTCTTGCCCCGTGTCGATCCGGTGCAGCAGGTACTGGATCTTCTTCGCCACCACGTCGGTGGTGGCGTTCGGCAGCGCCTGCTCGAGGAACGGCTTTGCCGCAGCGCCCTGGATGTCGACGAGCGCTTCGAGGCAGTAGTTGAGGAACAGCGGGTTCTGCTGCTGCAGCGGCGGTTCGCGGTACAGCTTCTCGATCTGCGGCACGGCGGCCGCGCACTTGCGTTCGCCGAGCACCTTCACGCATTCCTGCACCGTGATCGCGTCGTGTTCGCTGCGCGCGATCACCTGCTGCAGCACCTCGTCCATCTTCGGATCGCCGGCGCGCACGTAGGCGACCACGAAGTTGTTGAAGCCGTTCGTCGCCAGCGCCTGCTTGTCCGGAATGCCGCCGCCGTAGTGCGCGGCGCGGGCCGGATCGATGCCGCGGCTCGACTCGGTCAGCAGGATCTGGCGCAGCAGGTTCTGCGCCTGCGGCTGGTCGATGCGCGTCAGCACTTCGGCGGCAAACCAGCGCAGGCGCGGTGACGGGAAGGTGCGGCCGAGCAGCACTTCGCGCAGCAGCGTCGCGGTGCCCGCGACATCGATGCGCGCACAGGCTTCGAACAGCCACTTGATCTCGTCGTGTTCCTTCTCCGGCTTGCACTGCGCCAGCCGCTCCTGCAACGGCTTCCAGGCATCCTGGCCGAGCGTGCCGAAGGCGCGCAGGATCGACTCCATCTCCTTCTTGGTGGTGAAGTAGTCGGGTTCGTTGACGCGCGCGTTGGACAGCAGCGGCGCGTAGAGCCTGAGCTTCTCGAGCAACGCCTGCGGGCCCTTGGTGCCCGCGCTCTGTTCGATGCGCGCCCGGGTGACTTCGCCGAGGACTTCGTCGAGCACCTTGCGCGCGTCGTTCTGCGCCGTGGTCAGCGCGGCGAGTTCGGTCCGCACCGACGACTGGTTTTGCCACTGCAGGAAGCCGAACACACCGAGCACGCCGGCGACGGCGGCTGGGGCGAACCAGCGATGGGCGGTGGCGGGCGAAGACGGCGAAGGCGCGCTCATGACGCGAAGCTATTGGCTGCATGCGCCGCCGTCACGGCATGTTCGGAGTCGAACGAAACTGCCCGCGACCCGCTCACCGCACACCGGCTGTTCGACCTCGCTCGCGTGGGTTCGTATTGCCGCAACCCGTGGCCAGGGGGCGGTATGCGCGACAAGCGGTCCAAGGTCGCCCGGGCGGCATGGAACTTGGTCAGTCGCCGCCGCTGCCTGCCCCCGCAGCGTGGCGTCAGTGCGCTGACGCCAAGGCCCCTCAGCGTCCTGGAGATCGCTCATGCGTGCCCGCTGCCCCTTCGTGGTCACTTCGCCCACGCTTCCCCACCCGCGCTCCGGCCGCGCGCGCTGGTTGTTGGCCTGGCCGTTGTTCGGGTTGGCTGCCTGCGGCAGCAGTGCGGTCGGCGCCGCCAGTCTTGGCTTTGACTGCCAGGGCAACGACGCGCAGGTCATCTGCCTGCAGAACTGCAATCTCGGCTGCAGCGAGACCGGGTGCGCCC
The DNA here is from genome assembly GCA_005776475.1 of Planctomycetia bacterium. GTDB lineage: Bacteria > Planctomycetota > UBA1135 > UBA1135 > UBA2386 > UBA2386. Next base: position 1,761 of record SXPB01000217.1, on the reverse strand, counting down.
GCACCGACATCGCGCAGAACGAGATCGTGATCCTGCAGTTCAGCCAGGACGTCGATCCGGCCACGGTGACGCCGTCGTCGATCCGCTTCCGCACCGCCAGCGGCGAGCAGCCGGTCGGCGAGTTCTTAGTGCACGGCAACCAGGTCGAGTTCGTGCCGACGTTGGCGGTGAGCGGTGGGGTGACCTACTTCGGGTTCACCGCCGGCGAAACGTACACGATGACGTTGCCGGCCGGCGACGCGTCGCCGACGGTCGTGCGCAGCACGTCGGGCAAGCCGTTCCAGAAGCAGTTGACCTGCTCGCTGCAGGTCACGCGCGGCATCGTCGACCTGAACGGCGTGGCGCCGCGCGCGCACCTGGTGTCGCCGACCCAGGCCCAGCTCGAAGCGGCCCCGCGCGACGGCGAGATCGTGATCGAGTGGAACGAGATGGTCGACGCGACGCCGTTCCTCGGCGGCTCGCAGAGTCCGGTCACGTTCGCCGTGCGACGCACGCGCGCCACCAACAACGGCGGGGTCGAGTGCAATCCGAACTCGCCGCTGCAAACGCTGCAGGGCACCCAGGTGATCGACTTCGACGCGGGCCGTGGTGTTTCGGTGCTGACCTTCCGGCCGTCGCAACCGCTGCCCGGCAACCTGTGCATCGAAGTGAACGTCACCGACGGCGTCGCCGATCTCTCCGGCCGGCCGTCGCAGCCGCAGACGTTCACGTTCCGCACCGAGCCCCAGGACCTGGTCGACGATGCGTTCGACGAGACGTTCGACAACGCCCAGTGGCTCGACGAAGACGTGTCGGCGGCGACGTGGGGCAACGGCGTGGCGCGGTTCCATCGCATCGGCGGCGACGGCCGCCACGGTGCGTTTGCGCTGGCGTTGGCGACCAACACCAACGTCGTCGTCGACGGCAAGCGCGTGTTCGAACTCAACTGCGACCTGACGACGGTGCCGGCATCGAACACCAGCACCGGCAATCCGATCGCGGTCACCGATGGCCGCTTCTTCTTCACTTCGATGACGTTGCCGAGCGACGTGCGCCTGCGCTTCGTCGGCAGTCGGCCACCGGTGTTCACGGTGGCCGGTCGCTGCGAGATCCTGGGCGACATCGACGTCTCGGGCCTGTCGCAGTCGGGCGTGCCTTCGGTGTTCGTCGGCACGGGCCAGCCTGGTGCCGCGGGCGGCATCTTCGGTGGTGCGGGCGGCCGCGGTGGCGACCGGATCAGCAACCTGAACGGCACGACCATCGGCGCCCAGCCGGCAAACCAGGGCCAGCGCGGCGCCGATGTGCGTCTGCTCGCGGGCCACGCGTACGCGGCAGCGGCGTTCGGCACCGGGGGTGCGGGTTCGACGGTGTTCCCGGCCTCGGGGCTCAGCGCGCAGCTCTTCTTCGGCTCGACGGTGGGCGGCGCCTACTGCGTCTCGGCCTCCGCGGGTGGTGCCGGTGGCGGTTTCGTGCTGCCCGGCGCGAACGGCCGCGTCGTCGGCAACAACCACGCAGCAGCCCCCGGCCTCGCGTCCGTGATGGGGCCTGCCGCGGCAGGTGGTGCCGCGTTGCCGTGGACGCCCGTGGTGCTCGCCGGCTTGCGTCCGCACGAGTTCTATCTTGTCGGTGGTTCGGGTGGCGGCGGCGCCGCCAGCCAAGGCTGTCTCGCGCTGCAGTTCGCGAGCCAGGACAAGTGGGCGCCGGGTGCGGGCGGTGGCGGTGGTGGCGGCACGTTCGCCTTGCGCGCCGGCCGGCAGCTGCGGCTCGGCCCCGCCGGCCGGT
>SXPB01000027.1 GCA_005776475.1 Planctomycetia bacterium | reverse complement strand
GGGCTCGGCGGTCTTGGCCAACAGCACCACGTTGGCGCCCTGCTGTGCGGCGCCGAGTGCGATGGCCAGGCCGATACCGCGGCTGCCGCCGGACACCACCAGCGTTCGATCGGCGAGCGCGGCCCCCAGCCGCACGTGCACTTCGAAGCGCTTGCCGCTGCCGAGCACGTTGGCGCCGAGCCAGCCGGCCGCGCGCGCGCGCTCGATCGCGGTCGCGAACACGACGCGCGCATCGGGATACTCCGAGCGCAGGTAGACGTAGCCCTCGGTCGCGCCGACGGCGAGCCCGGCGATCGCCATGCCTTCGAGCAGCATGTAGGGATCGCCTTCGAGCACCATGCGATCGCTGAACGTGCCCGAGTCGCCCTCGTCGGCGTTGCACGCGATGTATTTCTGCGTCGCCACGGCCCCGGCGACGGTGCGCCACTTGATGCCGGCAGGGAAACCGGCGCCGCCGCGCCCGCGCAAGCCCGACGCGACCACTTCCTCCACCACCGCGGCCGGCGCCATCGCCAAGGCCTTGCGCAAACCGACCAAGCCACCGTTGGCGGCGTAGTCGTCGAGGCTCAGCGGATCGGTGCGGCCCACGCGCGCGAACGTCAGCCGCGTCTGCTGCGCGAAGTACGGGATCTGCTCGGTCGGCCCGAGGCACAACGCATGCGCCTTGCCCTGCAGGAACCCCGCCGCGAACAACGCCGGCACGTCGGCCGGGGTCACCGGTCCGTAGGCAATGCGACCGCCCGGCGTTTCGACTTCGACCAACGGCTCGAGCCACAGCATGCCGCGCGAACCGTTGCGCACGACGCGCACGGCGTGCTTGCCGGCGCTGGCCGCCTGCGCGATCGCCGCGGCGACCTCGTCGGCGCCGACCGACAACGCGGCGCTGTCGCGCGGCACGAACACGGTGACCGTCATCGTTCACCAGCCTTGCGCTTCGCCGCGGCGACCAGGCCATCGAGGCGGCCGGCGTCCAGGCGGCCGAGCAGCTTGCCATCGACGAGCACCGAGGGGCCGAGCGAACAATTGCCGAGGCAGTAGACGGGCTCGACGGTGAGCGCGCCGTCGGCGGACGTCGCCCCCATCGCGATGCCGTGGTGGTCGCGCAGGCGCGTTTCCAACGCGACACAACCACGCGCCTGGCACGCTTCGGCCCGGCAGAACTTGAGCACCGTGCGGCCCGGCGGCGAGGTGCGGAAGTCGTGGTAGAACGTCACCACGCCGTGCACTTCGGCCCGCGACAGGTTGAGTCCGCTGGCGATGCGATCGACGGCGTCGGGCGGCACGAAGCCGAGTTCTTCCTGGATAGCGTGCAGGATCGGCAGGCACGCACCGGGCATCGTCTGCAGACGCGCGATGGCCGCGTCGATGGCGTCCGACTGGGCGGGAGATAGGGGTTGGGCCGGCGCTGGGGCGGTGCCGTGGAAACGGGAGGACATGCTCGATTCTTGGTGCGGCGCAACCTTGTATCAGATCCGGGGGCGAGGGCGAACCCAACAAGTGGCTGGCCGTGGCCAGCGACGTGGCCCCACGCACCCGGCGACGGCGACGGAATCCCATCGTCCCGCAGATGCACCGTGCGCGGCTTGCCGCCATGCTGGTGCGCCATGGCTGCGAGCCCCGATCGCCTGGCCCGGCGCGCCGCCGCCGCCGAACGCGCACAGGCCCGCACGAAGGCCGGCCGCAACACCCAAGGCCTCGCGCGCTGGCGCCGCTTCCGTCGCCGCATCGGCAGCGTACTGCTGGAATTGCTGGCGCCGCTGCTCGTGCGCGTGTTGGCGTGGACCTGGCGGGTGCAGCGCAGCGACGGCCCGGGGGCCGCGCTGCAGCGCTCCGACGTGCCGTGGATCGTGGCGATGTGGCACGGCCGCATGCTCAGCTTGATGCCGCTGCGCTGGCACTGCGGTCGCGGCATCGGCGTGTTGGTGTCGCCGAGCGACGACGGCGGCCTCGCGCAGCAGGCGCTGCGACGCTTCCGCTACCGCATCGTGCGCGGTTCGCTGAGTCGCGGCGGCGCGCGGGCGCTGCGCGAAATGCAGGAACTGGTGGCTGCCGGTGGCCGGCTCGTGGTGACGCCCGACGGCCCGCGCGGACCACGGCACGGCATCAACGTCGGCATCGCCTGGCTGGCGCGGGCCACCGGGTCGCCGATCCTGCCGGTGGGCGTCGCCGTCGACCGCGCGTGGCGCTTGCGCAGCTGGGACCGCTTCACGATCCCGAAGCCGTTCGCGCGACTGCACGTCGTCTACTGCGATCCGGTCACCGTTGCAGCCGACGCGGACGATGCCGCGCTGGAACGGATCGCGGCCGAAGTGCGCACCACGCTGCTCGCTGCCGAACGCCTCGCCTTCCAGGCACTCGGCACCGCCGACGACCTCGAACTCGGCGCCGAAGGCCCCCAATAGGCAAATGGAGGCTCTGGAAACGAAGCGACCCGGACACCACCGAGGCGGTGTCCGGGTCGCTTCGTGCAGCGCTACAGGATCACAGATCCTGCGGGCGGAGCGTCTTGCGGCCGTTCGCTTCGCAGCGGCCTTCGGCCGTGCTGATCATGGAACGGACGGCGGCGTCGAGCGCGCCGTAGAAGTCCGACGAAACGTTCGACTTCTTGGCAGCGGCCTTGGTACGCGACTTCGAGATGATCAGTTCGCCAGTCTTGGCGGACTTCTTTGCAGCTTTCTTGGCAGCCATCGGATGACCTGTTCGGTGGATTCGTGTTCGCCCGGTCGCAGCGAAAGTGCCGCGCCCCCCGCGAACTCGCGCGAAGATTGGCGAAAGGCACTCTCCTGTCAACGACAAAGTCGCAGGGAAAACTGGCTTTTCGAGCGTGTTCTCGACGTTTGCGCCGACGAATCCATGCACTCGCAGGCACCTGCACGCGTGCCGTGCGCGGGCTCGGCGATAGAGTCTAGAGGCCCATGAGCTGGCGTCGCATCCTGCTGCTGTCGCTCGTCTTCGTCGCCTTGTTGGCCGGCGTGACGTGGAGTCTGCTGCAACGCAGCGACGCCGCGACTCTCGTCGTGCGCCGCGAGTTGCAGGCCCTGTTCCTGCCTCGCGCCGACGTCACGACGACCGAACTCGATCTCGGCAACGGCCGGCTGGTCGTGCGCGGCGTTCGCCTCGACGACCCCGCCCGCAGCGGTACGCCGCTGCTCACGGTCGAACGCATCGACGTCGATGTCGCGATCGGTGGCTCGCTGGCGTTGGTCGATGTGCACGCCATCACCGTCGATGGTTTCGTGCTGGAATGCGGCCCGACGCTGCCGAGCGCCGCCACGCTGCTGACGCCGCGGCCCGCAGCTGGCGGCACCGGCGGCGGCCGCATGCCACCGCTCGACCTGCGCCGCGGTCGCGTGCGCGTGAGCCCTCGCGACGGCGAGCCCGCGCTGGAGCTGTCCGATGTCAACGCCACGGTGAAGCCATGGCCCGACGCGAAGTCGCAGCTGCAGCTCACCGGCTCCGCGCGATTCTCCGAGTTCGGCTGCACGCTGGCGTGGACCGGCGAACTGGACACCAAGACGGGGGCTGGCGAAGTGACGCTCACGGCAACCGGCGGCTCGCTCACGACCGCTGCCATGCAGCGAGTGGCACGGCTGTTCGGTGCTTCGCCCCCCGCGATCGAAGTGGCCGCCGAATTGCGCACGGCGACGCTGCGAGTGCAGCTGCCGGAGACCGCGGCTCCGGGTCGCGAGCCGACCTACGACGTCACTGCCGAACTGGCCGCCGCCCACCTCACCGGCCCCGAACTGCCGACGATCATCGCGGGTGCTTCGCTCACGCTGCAGGCCAGCAGCAAGGACGGCGGCAGCGCCAGCGTCCGGCTGCAACAGGCAGCCGAACGTGGTCGCCTCGACGTGGTAGCGCGCGGCACCGGGTTGTTCGGCGACGAACCGCAGATCGACGTGCGCACGCACGGCAAGGCCATCGTCATCGACCAGGAAATCGTGAAGGCGCTGCAGTTGTTCCGCACCGGGCGCGACATCGCCGCCGCGCTGCAGCCGACCGCCGGCTTCGCCGACCTCGAGTTGTTCCTGCACAACCCGCACCGTCGCAGCGGCCATGCCGAACTCGACCTCGACCTGCGCGACGTGGCCATGCGCTTCGCGGGCTTTGGCGACGGCCCCAACCGCGCCGCGTTCCCCTTGCCGATGCACAAGACGCGTGGCCGGGTGCGCCTGCGCGACGACGTGGTGCTGATCCAGGACGTGCACGCGACGATCGCCGATGGCGCTGGCAGCGGCACGCTGCAGCTGAACGGCCGCATCGAAACCAGGCGACCGGCCGGCGAAGACACGACCCTCGACATCAAGGCGCAAGGCGTCGCCTTCTCGCCCGACCTGCGCACCGCGCTCACCGCCTTGCTCGACGACGGCGGCGCCCTCTACGACAAGTTCGCGCCGCAGGGCAACAGCCAGGTCGATGTGCAACTGCGCCCGCGCAGCGAGTTGCGCGGGGGCTGGGCCGTCGAGATCCGGCCGCAGGACGCCACCATGCGCTGGTCGGGGTTTCCGTACCGGCTCGACGCACTGCGCGGCACCGTGAAGGCCAACGCCGACGGCGCTGCGTTCGAACTGGACGGCAAGCACGGCGCCGGCTCGCTCGCCCTGCGCGGCTTCATCCCGATCGGCAAGAACGCGGGCGACGGCCCCGGCTTCTCGGCCGCCGTCGATCTGCAGGACCTTCGCCTCGACGACGATCTGCGCACCGCGGTTGCCGTGCTCGCGCCCGATCTCGACCGGCCGTGGCAGAACGCGGCCCCGACCGGTGCCATTTCCGGCCACGTGAAGGTCTGGCGGCCCAAACCCGACGACCCCCTGTTCCACGATGCGCGCCTCGAGTTGCGCCACGTCGATCTGCAGTTGCCGGCGGCACCCTGGCGCGCGACCGGTCTCCTCGGGCAGGTGCTGATCCAGGGCCTCGGCGATTCGACCCGCATCGACTTCGATGCCCTGCGCGGCAAGCTCGAGAACGGCACGACGCCGCCGGCCAACCTGGCGATGCTCGGCAACCTCGTGGTCGGCACCGGCTCGCGCGAGGAGCTCTCGTTCGTCGTGCGCGACCTGCACCTCGACAAGACCCTCGGCGACACCCTCGAACAACTCGGTGCGCTCGGCGCGGGCACCTGGGCTTCGCTGCGGCCGTCCGGCACCGTCGATCTCGTCTGCCGTCATCACCGCACCGCCACGGCGACCGAACCCCTGCATCTCGTCGTACACCTGCTCGACGTGCGATCGGACGCCCCGATCCTGCCGCACCCGGCCGAGCACATGACGGGCGAGTTGACCATCGCCCGGGGCGAGCTGCGCTTCGACGACGTGCGCGGCACCCTCGGCGGCGCGCCGGTCCGCTGCAGCGCCGGTCGCATCGCCTCGCGACCGGCCCCCGACGGCCGCACGGACATCGCCTTCACCGTCGATTGCCGCGGCATTCGCATCGACGACGGCGTCGCCAACCTGTTCGCCGGCCCGCTGCATCGCGCCGTGCTGCAGCGCCAACTGCTTGGCACCGCCGATCTCGACGGACTGCGTCTGCAACTGACCCTGCCAGCTGGGGCGGCGAAGCACACACCGCTCGAGACCACGCTCGCCGGCCAGCTGCGCCTCTACGACCTCGACATGACGCTCGGCGAAGGCCCCGACAGCACCCAGGTGCTCGGCATCAACGGCGTCGTCACGCTGGCCGAAAGTCGCGTGTCGGACCAAGGTGGGGAACTCAGCGGCGCGCTGCGCGGCCTGTCGCTGCAGGCGTTCGGGCAACCGTTCGAAGCGATCGACGCTGCCTTCCGCGCCAACGCACGCGAGATCGCCATCACCGCGATGACTTCGCGTTGCCACGGCGGCGCCGTGCGCAGCCGCAACCCCGAGGAAGGCATCCGCTACACGCTGCCGTGCCCGGAGGCGCCACTCGGCGAACTCGGTGCGAACCTGCTGTTCGAACAGGTCGACATCTACACGTTCCTCGCGCACGGCGGATGGCAGAACCCGCCCTACTCAGGGGCGGCGAGCGGCGAAATCGCGCTTTTGGAACTCGGCGGCGGCAACGTGATCGACTGCCTCGGCACCGGCAAGATCCGCATCGAACGCGCCGACCTCGGCGTGGTGCCGCTGTTCACCGCGATCTACGCGCAACTGCCGCCGGCGGATCGGCCGCGCTTCGAACGGCTCGAGGCGGAGTTCATGGTCAAGGACCGCGCGGTGCAGCTGCAGAAGCTGTCGGTGCAGTCGAAGGTGTTGAGCGCCGAGGGCACCGGTTCGATGTCGTTCGACGGCTACGTCGAAATCGAGATGGCGCTGCGCAACCTGCTCGGCAGCTCGGCGGATCCGTTCGTGATGCCGCTGATCGACTACCTGACGAAGAACATCGTCACGTTCCACCTGCACGGCTTCCTGCGCGACCTGCACGCCGAGAAGCGTTGGGTCACCGAATCGGCGCCGCGCCGCCGCGCCGTCGTGCCGATGCCGCCCGTGACTGCGCGCCCCGCGGCGCCGGACTTCTGAGCGTCTAGCGGACGTCGATGCGCACCGGCGGGCCGAACCCGTCGCGGCTGCGCGCATGCACCGCAACGACCGCCACCGCCCCCTCCGGACACTCGACCAGTGCCTCGCTCCGCGGTTCGGCGAACTCGAGCAACCAATACCCCGACGCCGCCCCGCCCGCGGCGCCCGGCTCGCCGACCACGAGGGCGATCGCATCGAACGGGACCGCCGCCGTGATGCCGAGCCAGCGATCGTCGGCGGACTTCGTCGTCGCCACCGCCATCCCACCGAACTCCGGCACCGCACCATCGTGGAACGTCACCATCGCCCCGTCCGCGGCGAACGGCGAATCCGGGTCGAGCGTCACCGTTGTCACCCGCGACGCAGTGGCGCTGGTCGTCGCGGTACAGGTCCCGTTCGGCGTGACCGACGTGATGGTGCCAGCGCCGGTGAACGCTTGCCCATCGGCAGTGAAGTTGAGCGTGAACTGCGAAGTCAGCACGGTCGTGCCGAAGGTCTGGTTCTGCGTGAACGTCGCCGCGAGGCCGTTCAGCGTCGCAGTGAGCGGGTCGCCGCTGCCGAAGTCGAGCGTCAGCAAGTTGCCTGCCTGGTCGATCGTCACCGCGCCGACCTGGGACTGGCCGACGGCGACGCCGGAGCAAACGCCGTCGACCGCCGTGATCAGGGTCGTCAGATTCCAGGTCGCGGTGAGGGTCACGCCCGGTTGCAGCTGGGCGGGCCCACCGCCACCACCGCCACCGCTGCAGGCAGCGACGAAGAGCAGGGAACCGAACACGACGCCGAGTGGAGGCCTTCTGTGCATGGCGCCCGACAAGGGCCGCCACGCGCCGGTTCCTTACCCTTTTGTCGACGACGCAGCGGGCTCGTTGACCCCGACGCCAGGATCCCGACACTCCGCCGCATGCATTCCCTGCACGCAGTCATCATGGCCGGCGGCTCCGGCACGCGCTTCTGGCCCGCGAGCCGAGCCCTGCGACCCAAGCAGTTCCTGCCGCTGGCGGCGGGCCGACCGCTGATCGAAGCGACCATGACCCGCCTCGAAGGCCTCGTCGCCCCCGAGCACGTGTGGGTCGCCACCAACAAGAAGCAGGCGCGCAGCCTCGCCCGTTTGCTGCCGAACCTGCGCCACGACCGCCTCATCCTCGAACCCGAAGCGCGCGACACCGCGCCCTGCGTGGCGCTCGCCACCGCCACCGTCGGTTCGCGCGACGCCGAAGCGACGATGATCGTGTTGCCCGCCGACCACCTGATCGAACCGACGGCCGAGTTCCAGGCGATGCTTCGGCACGGCATCGAACTCGCGAGCGACGGCGAAACATTGGTGACGTTCGGCATCAAGCCGACGTTCGCTGCGACCGGCTTTGGCTACGTCGAGTGCGGCGCTGCGGTCGCGGGCGGCAAGGGCGCTTGCCACGTAGCGCGCTTTCGCGAGAAACCGGACCGCGCCACGGCCGAGCAGTTCGTGCGGCAAGGCAACTTCCTGTGGAACAGCGGCATCTTCGTCTGGCAGGTGAAGGCGATCCGGCGCGCGATGGCGCTCGCCGACAAGGACCTCGCCGCCGCCACCGACGCCATGTTGCTGTCGCTGCAGAAGCCCGAGGGCCGGGTGAAGAAGAGCACGTTCGCGCAGGCGCCGAAGAAGTCGATCGACTTCGCGGTCATGGAGAAGGCGGACAAGGCCGTCGTCGTGCCGGCGACGGTGCGCTGGGACGACGTCGGCAGTTTCCCGGCGCTCGGCTCGGTGCAACCACCCGACGCCGCCGGCAACGTCGCGGTGCTCGCCGAGGGCAGCAGCCACATCGCGCTGGACGCGCGCGACAACATCGTCTACGCCGAAGGACCGCGCACGGTGGCGACGTTCGGCGTGAGCGGGCTCGTCGTGGTCGCCGTCGGCGATGCGGTGCTGGTCTGTCCGCGCGACAAGGCGAATGATCTCAAGGCCCTGGTCGAACACCTGCGCGCCAACGGACGCGACGACCTGCTGTGAGCGGCGATCCCACGCCAGCCAAGATCCAGCGCATCCTCGCCGTCGACTTCGGCGACGCGCGAACCGGTCTCGCCGCGACCGACTGGACCGGCACGATCATCGTGCCGTTGCCGCGCATCGACTCGCGCGACGAAGCCGAAGTCGTGCGCGCCATCGTCGAATGCGTGCGCGAGCGCCAGACGCAGGTCGTGGTGATCGGCATGCCGATGTCGCTCGACGGCGGCACCAATGCACGGGTGCAGCGCACCACCGCGTTCCGCACGCGCCTGCAGGCGGCGCTGCCGTGCCCGGTCGAAGCAGTCGACGAAAGCCACTCGACCGACGAAGCCCACGAACGGTTGAAGCAGGGCGGCCTCAAGGCAAAGGCGCGCAAGGACCTCGCCGACAGCATCGCGGCGCTGGTGATCCTCGAGCGCTTCCGGCACGACCGCCGCCATCGCCCGCAGTGACGCAGCATTTCGCGCCGGGTCCGATGCGGCGCGACGAAGAAGTGCTTGGTCCTCGTAAGCCGGGTTCTGGTGCCGCCCGAAGGCGGTGACGGCCATTTCTCTAGGACCGTCCTCACGGACGGCCGCCAACGACCTACCCGAGGACCTGAGCGCGGGCCGCGCGATCCTCCTATTCGGTCTTCCTCCGGGTGGGGTTTGCCGTGCCGGACCGGTCGACCGGTCCGCGGTGAGCTCTTACCTCACCGTTTCACCCTTGCCGTCGCCAGCAAGCTGGCCGTCCGGCGGTTTGTTTTCTGTGGCACTTTCCCTGTTCTTGCGAACGGTGGGCGTGACCCACCACCCTGCCCTGGGGAGCCCGGACTTTCCTCCCGCGGCAAATGTTTGCCGCCGGCGGCCGTCCGAGGACCAAGCCCGCGGCACTCTACGAGGCCTCGGCTACGACACAAGAACCGCGGGCGATTGCGGTCGGTCGCAGAGCGACGCGCAGCGACCATCGCCAACGGCCTCTCGAACCCGTGTTGGCAGAGGAAGAATCGCGCGCGCAGCGGAAAAGCCCAACCGGCATATTGCCGGCCCGACGTAGAGAGGTAGCCTGTCGTGCCTCGCCGTGGGTCTCGTCCCCCACCTCCCGACTCGACATCTTCAGATTTGCATCGTTGAGGTCGCCCTTGCGACTCCTGCTCGCTTCCCTCGCCTTCAGTCTGGTTCCCTGCGCTGCGCAGAGCTCTGGCTCCGCGCCAGGTGCGCCATTGGTCGCGAACGAATCGCGTGATCCGAGTCCCACCGATGGCTCGCTGCCCGTGCCCGAACCCAGCACGTTCTTGCTCGTTGGCACCGGCCTCGTCGGCCTCGCGTTGACCGCCCGTCGGCGTCGCCGCAGCAAGCCTCAGCCGTAGCGCGGCACGTGCCGCCGGATGCGTGCGGCCTTGGTTGCGATCGCCGCGACGAGTCGCCGATGCGCCGAAGGCCGATCGCCCAGATACTCGCGCAGGAAGCGCAATCGCGCCCGCAGCCCGACTCCGTCGGGCGCCGTCGCGGCGAGGCCGGCGAGGTCCTTCACCCACCAGCGCCAACGCCGCCAACGCGGTTGGAACACCCGCTCGGCATCGAGGAAGGCCGGTGCCCCCAACGCCGCCGGATCGAGGCAGAACACGTGGTTCCAATAGAGGTCGCGGTAGACGAGGCCGGCTTCGTGCAGCCGGCGGACCGCGGGCGCAACCACCAAAGCCGCATGGCGTTCGACGACTTCACCGTGCCCGGCCCGATGGGCATCGGCCCACCACGCATCGAACGCCCGGCCGGGCAGCCCTTCGGTGACCAGCAGCGAATCCCGGCCACGAGCCAGCCACGCCACGGGCTTCTGGCTGGCGAGCCCCAACATCGGCAGCACGTGCAGCCAATTCCACTCGGCGGCGGCGTTGCGGGCGGCTCCGCGACGCCACTTCGCAAACCACGTCCCCGTACTTTCGGTGACCACCACGGTCCGCCGGTTTGGCACGCAGCGCACCGTGCGACCGACGCATCCGTGCCACAGATCGAGCAGAAGCGGGGCGCGTTCGCCGGCGACGGCCGCAAAGCCAAGAGAGGCCGGATCCTGCGGCTTGTTGCTGGCTTGCATCGTCCGCAGTACGTTCCCCCGCCCTTCCGCGTTCCGCAAGCGCCCTTCCGGCATGAACCAACCCGTCTCCTCCGAAGAGAACCCCTTCCAAGCGATGCAGGCCCGGCTCGACCTGGCCGCGGCCCGTCTCGGGCTCGAACCGAACATCATCGCCATCCTGCGTGCCTGCGAACGCGAGATCACCATCAGCATGCCGGTCGTGATGGACGACGGTTCGGTCAACGTGTTCGAGGGCTACCGCGTGCATCACTGCACGTCGCGCGGCCCGGCCAAGGGCGGCATCCGGTACGCGCCCAACGTCAACCGCGACGAAGTGCGCGCGCTGGCGGCGTGGATGACCTGGAAGTGCGCCGTGGTCAACGTGCCGTTCGGCGGCGGCAAGGGCGGCGTCATCTGCGACCCGTTCAAGATGTCGAAGGGCGAACTCGAGCGCGTCACCCGCCGCTACGTCACCGGCATCATGGACCTGCTCGGCCCGGACCGCGACGTGCCGGCGCCCGACATGGGCACCGACGGCCAGGTCATGGCGTGGTTTATGGACACCTACTCCATGCACCAGCGCAGCTACCTGCCGGCGATCGTGACCGGCAAGCCGGTGAGCCTCGGCGGCTCGCTGGGTCGCATCGAAGCGACCGGCCGCGGCGTCATGCTGGTGACGCGCGAAGCGTTGAAGCACCTCGGCATGAACCCGAAGGACTGCACCGCGGCGGTGCAGGGCGCGGGCAACGTCGGGCTCATCTCCGCCCAGCAGTTGGCGTCGCTCGGCATCAAGATCGTCGCGATCAGCGACATGTTCGGCGGCATCCACAACCCGAAGGGTCTCGACGTCGATGCGGTGAAGGCGCACCTGCAGAAGCACAAGAGGCTCGAAGGCTACGAGGGCGCTTCGAAGATCAGCAACGGCGACCTGCTCGAACTGCCGGTCGACATCCTGGTGCCGGCGGCGACGGAGAACGTCATCACCAGCCGCAACGTCGGCAACATCAAGGCCAAGATCATCACCGAGGGCGCCAACGGTCCGTGCACGGCCAACGCCGCCAAGATCCTGGCCGAGAAGGGCGTGTTCGTGATCCCCGACATCCTCGCCAACGCCGGCGGCGTCACCGTGAGCTACTTCGAATGGGTCCAGGACCGCATGGCGTTCTTCTGGACGCAGAAGGAGGTCGAGGACCGGATGGAGCACATCATGGTCGACTCGTTCAAGTCGGTGGTCGACATGGCGCGGCGCTTCCAGGTCAGCAACCGCATCGCCGCCTACATGCTCGGCGTCAATCGCGTCGCCGAGACGACGCGCCAGCGCGGCATCTACGCCTGACGCGTCAGCCCTTCCGGTTCGCGGGCGCGGTGAGCGCCGCGCGGGCGCGTTCCCAATCGGCGACCGGCAGCCCGGCGATGACGTCGTCGATCGCCACTTCCCACAACGCCCACACCGTGCTCAGCGTGTTGCCCGGCACCAGGTCGTGGGTCAGCACTTCGTCGCGGCAGGCGCGCTGCACCATCGCCAGCTTCTTCGCCGCGGCGGCGGCCGCCCCACCCGCGGCGTCGGCACCTAGCACCGGTTCGAGGGCGGCACGGATCGCGGCCAGCGCCGCCTTCTCCGCCGAAGGCTCACCGGGCCCTGCCGCGATGGAACGCACGTTCGACCGGCCTTCGGCGACGAAGCGCAGATAACCGCTCCGCGCCGGCGGGGCGCCGACGAACGTCGGAACGGTGGCGATCGGCGTCCAGTGGCCGGAACCAGGCGGCACTTCCTCGAAGTGGTCGACGGGCAAGGGGCCTCGGCACGCGGCGAAGCCGAGCGCAACGGCGAACGACAGCACGCCGACGATGCGCGATCGGGTCATGGGGTGCACGGCGGAAGGCATGGGATCACTCGCCGCCCTGGCGCCCGCGTTTGATGTCGCCGCGATGGCGCTTCTCGTCGACGCGCCGGCGCTGGCTGCCGCGCGTCGGCTTCGTCGCGATGCGGCGCTTCTGCCGCACCAACGCCGACGCGATCCAGGTGGCCATGCGCTGCATCGCCGCTTCGTAATTCTGGAACTGGCTGCGGTGCTCGCTGGCGACCACGTGCAGCATGCCGTCGGCGTCCAGGCGGTTCTGCAGTGCGGTGCGAATGCGCTGCACGTCGTACGCACCGAGTACGGCGGTCGCGGCGGCGAGGTCGAGGCGCAAGTCGACCTTGGTCTCGGTCTTGTTCACGTGCTGGCGGCCAGCACCGCCGCTGCGCGAGAAGCTGACGTGGAAGCAGTCCTTCGGGATCATGCGGCCGTCCCGCAGCCAGAGGTCAGAGCGCGACACGGGTCACCCATTCGTGTTCGGGATGGAGCCTGCCATGCCAACCGGCCGCGAGCCGCGCGGCTCCCGTCGCGGCGGCGCGCGGCGCGATCGTCTGCGGTGAACGGGTGCCGAGCGAACGCAACCGTTCGGCGAGTCGTTCGTGGATCGCCGGGACGCCGTGCAACACGCCACCGCCGGTAGCCACCGGCAGATCCGTGCACGACAAGCCTGCCGTGCGCACCGCCGCCGCACCGAGCATCGCGAGCGCTTCGGTGCCTTCTGCGAGCACGTTGTGCGCGACCGGATCGCCGGCCGCGGCGGTCGCGAGCACGACGGGCAGGTGCCGCGCGACCTCGCCGGGCGCGAGCCGCTGCAGCACCGCGCCGAGGCGCTGCGGGGCCGGCGCGGCGAAGGCTTCGGTGAGTGCCTTCGTCAGCTCGGTCGGCGGGCCGAGGCCATCGATCGCGAGCAGCACGGCGGCGGCCGCCCGGCGCACGAAGTCATAGCCGCTGCCCTGGTCGCCGAGCAGGAAGCCGCGACCGCCGACGCGGTGCAGGCTGCCGTTCGCCGCGCGGGCGATCGCGAACGACCCGGTGCCCGCCCACAAGAGCAGGCCGGGACCATCGGCGAGTCCGGCCGCGGCGGCAGCGAGCACGTCACCCACCACCGCCACCGGGAACGTGATGCCGGCCGTGCGCAGACCCGCTTCGATCGCGCGCGCCGTGGTCGCATCGCCAACGCCGGCGAGCGCGCACACCGCGGCGGTGGGGACCTGGTTCGCGGTCGCGTGCCGCAGGGCGACGACAAGTCCGGCGACGGTTGCCTCGATGCCGTGCACCGCGGGCTGCACACTCGCGGCGTCGCCGCCTGCACGACTGCCGGCAGGCCACCATTCGAAGCGGCTTTGGCTGCCGCCGATGTCGAATCCGAGGAACACCACGGCCGCACGCTAGCGGCGGTGCGCGGAGGGCGCGAGTCAGAAGCTGCGGGCGACGCGCAGCCCGGCGCGTTCACTCGAGTAGGCGGGCGGTTGGCGGAACCGGTACGCCGACCGGCAACCACTGCCGACGCTGCCCCAGGCACCGCCACGCAGCACGTGCGACCCCTCGCCGCGCACCGGCTCTTCGTTGCTGGTGCCAGGGTACGGGCCATGGACGTCTTCGACCCATTCGTGCACGTTGCCGTGCATCTCGCACAGACCGAACGCGTTCGCCGGCAAGCTGCCCGCGGCGATCGGGCGCTTGCGGTTCTCGCTGCGCGCGCCGCCCGGGTACGGCCGGCTGCCGTCAAAGTTGGCTTGGGCGGCGTCGATCGATGCCCCGAACGCAAACGGCGTCGTCGTACCGGCGCGGCACGCGTACTCCCATTCGGCTTCGCTCGGCAACCGGAACCCGGTGCCGGCGGCGGCGCCCGCACCATTCCACTGCGCCAGGAAACGCTGGCAGTCGTTCCAGCTCACCGAGTCGACCGGCAAGTCGGCGCCGCGCTGCTTGCTCGGATTCTGCCCCAGCACCGCCTCCCACTGCGCCTGCGTGACCTCGGTGACGCCGAGCCAGAACGGCTTGCCGATCGCGCGCGTGTGCGGCGCCTCGTCATCGCCACGTTCGGCTTCGGCGGCCGGCGAGCCCATCAGGAACCCCTGCGGCGCGGCCGGGACCAGCACGAACCGCATGCCGGTCTTCGTTTCGACGACGGCACTGGGATGGTCCTGGTCCGCGATGACGACCCGCGTGTGGCCGGGCGCGGGCGCGGCCCAGGCCGGAACCACCAGCGCGCGTTCGCCGCGCAGCGCGAATTCGAGCGGTGCACCGACGTTGCCGAGCGCGTCGCGCGTCGTCAGCGACACGGACACTTCCTGCCCCGCGGGAACGCGCACCGTCGCCGACCAGCGGCCGTCGACGACCGGCACCACGTTGCCGTCGAGACGCACTTCGCAGGGCGAATCGTCGCGCACCGTACCGGTCAGTTTTACGTCGCCGGGGGCGAACGCCGCGCCGGGCGCCGTGTCGCACGCGAGCACCGGGCCGGTCGCGTCGCAGCGCACCTTCAGCGTCTGCCGGCTCTCGTTGCCGACCGCGTCGCGCGCGATGAACTCGAACGCACGCTCGCCGTCACCTTCAAACCTCAGCACGGCAGTGAACGCACCCGACGCTTCGACCCGCACGGGGGCACCGGCGACGGTGAGCGCGCTGACGCTGGCGTCGCGGATGCGGCCGGGCACGCGCAGCTCCTTCTGGTTCGTGGCGGCGGGGCGTTCCCCGTCGAACGTGATCTCGGGCTTGCCGGCGTCGATGCGCACCTTGCGCGTCACGCGGCTGGTCTGGCCCGCGGCGTCGGTCGCTTCGACGACGAGTTCTTGCGCGCCCTCGGCAAGGCGCACGATGCCGACGAACGTGCCGTCGCCGGCCCGCGACGTGGCAACGCCGGCCATGGTGACCTTCACCATCGACACGTCGTCGACGGCAACGATGCACTCGCTCGCCGCCGGCAACAGCGCATCCTCGGCGGGCATCCGGATCGTGACGACCGGCGGTTGCGTATCGACCACGAACGGATGCGCGGTCGCTTCCACGAACCAACCGCGCACATCCTCGGCTTCGACCCGCAACGCGTGGTTGCCATCGGCAGCAACCGGCAACGAAGCGACGAAGGCGCCGCCGACCACGGGCACCACGGTGGCGGTGTCGCGCGGGAACGCTCCCTGGGCAGGTGCTGGCTGGAGGGCGAGCCGCACCGTGCGCACGTTCGCAGCACCCACGCGACCTTCGAGGGCGACCGTTCGCTGCGACAGCACTGCCGACGCCGCCGGCTTCTGCACGGTGACTGCGGCAGCGAGGCTGCGTTCGAGCGCGGTCTGCATGCGGGCGGCACCGGCCGTAGCGTCGGCGCCGGCGCCGAACTCCGCCGCGCGACCGAACGCGGCCCAGGCCTTGTCGGGTTCCTCGGCTTCCAGTTGCCGCGCCTTCTGCAGGAACGCCAAGGCCAGGGCCTGCTGTGCTGGCGCCTTCGTGCTGTCGTGCCCGAGGGCGAGTTGCAGTTGCTCGATCGCTTCGTCGAGACCACGCGGCAGCGGCAACGCGGCGAGGCCACGCTCGAGTGCCTGCTTCGCAGCGATGGCGGGATCGACCGGCGGCGGTTCCACCTTCGGCTCGACCTTCGGCTCGACCTTCGGTTCGACCTTCGGTTCGACCGGCACAACCTGCGGCTGCAGGTTCGTCGTCGGCGCGATCGGCTGGTCCGTGGGCGCATCGACGACGGGCTGGGCGTTGGGCTTTGCCGTGTTGGCCGGTGGATCGACGGGCTTGTCGGCCGGTTTGTCGGCCGGTTTGTCGGCCGGCTTGTCGGTCGGCTTGTCGGTCGGCTTGTCGGTCGCCGCATCCGTACTGCCGACTTCCGTACCCGACCCCGGCTTCTGCGCGAACCAACCCTGTTGCCAGCCGTACGCACCCACGCCACCCAGCGCGACGACGAGCAGTGTTGCCACCAGAACACCGGCTCGCGAACGTGGCTCGCGCCGCACGACCGTCGAACCCGCGAGTGCCCCTTCCGGAGCGGGCTGCGTGCGCGACGCCTCGCCGCTGCCCGGCAGCCCGGCAGGTCGCGTCGCCACTTCGTCGGGATCCTGTTCGACCTGCAACTTGATGCGCGCCAAGGTCGCGCGCGGCGGCGGCGTCACGGTCACCACCCGCGAGTTGGCCAGCCCGGCTTCCGGGTCGCGCAACAGGTCGTCGTCGAGCGACGCCAGCGGACGCAGCACTTTCAGCAGCTCGCGCGCATCGGAGAAGCGTGCCTCCGGTTTGCGCGCCGTGCACTTCGCGATCACCGCGGCGACTTCGGGCCGCACGTCGGGTCGCGCCGCACGCACATCGGGGAAGTCGTGGTCGCGGATGCGTTCGGCGACGACGAGCATCTCGCCGGCCGGAATGCCACTCTTGCCAACCAGCAGGTAGTAGAGCGTCGCACCGAGCGCCCACACGTCGGCCGCTGGCGTCACGTCCGGCGTGCGCCACTGTTCGGGCGGCATGTACTGCGGCGTGCCCATCACGCCCGACGACAGCACCGTGAGGTTCTGCTCGCCAGCCGACTGCTTCTGCTTCGCGAGACCGAGATCGGCGAGCTTGATGCGGCCCTCGTCGCTGACGAGCACGTTGTCGGGCTTGATGTCGCGGTGCACGATTCCTTGCGCATGCGCATCGCGCAGGCCGAGGGTCGCACCGACCAGGATCGCCAGCGCCTCGGCCTCCTTCAGCGGCCCTTTGCGCTTCACCCGTTCGCGCGCCGTCTCGCCCTTCACGAACTCCATCACCAGGTAGTGGATGCCGTTCTTCTCCTTGACGTCGAGCACGCGCACCACGTTGTCGTTGTTGATGCGGGCCGCGAGCTTCGCCTCGCGGGCGAAGCGGGCAACGAACTGCTCGTCGTGCGCGAGTTCGGGCTTGAGCACCTTCACCGCGACGTCGCATTCGAGGCTGAAGTGGCGACCGCGGTAGACCGCGCCCATGCCGCCGACGCCGACCTTGGCGTAGAGCACTGCCGGTTCGAGCACCTTGAAGCCCTCGCACGACGGTGCGGTGTGCAACAACGGGTCCTTCTGCAGTTCGCTGATCGGGTCGGTCATGGCATCCCTCGCAGCGGATGTTCGGCGGGGCGAGCCCGGCACGCAATCACAGGAGCGGAGTCTTTGCGATAACCACACGTCCAGCCCCACCTCTCGAATCGGAGTACCCGCATGCGTTCCGTGCCGTCGTTCGCCATGGCCACGCTGGCCAGCCTCTCGACCTGCCTCGCCCAGTCCGCGCAATCAGCCAACGCCACGAACCTGCCGCTGCAGCACGGCACGCGCTGGACCTACCTCGAGCCCCCGCCGGCGCTCTCGGACAAACCCAACCAGCCGCGGAAAACCGTCGTCGTCGTCGCCGAAGGCACTGCCTGGCTCCCCGACGGCACCCAGGTGACGCAACTGCGCACCGAACGCGAAGGGAAGACACCGACGTTTGCGTGGGTCGCGGTGAACGAGGGGGCGCTGCGGCAACTGCTGCCGCGCGATGCGACGCGGCGGGCCGCCTTCGACACCAGCGCGCCTGGGATGGCGTGGCTGCCGGCCAACCCGAAAAACGATGCGACGTGGGAGTGGACCGGCGGCCACGACCTGCTCACCGACACCGGCGGCGCCGTGTTCACGCACGAGGCAACGTGTGGCAACGTCGCCGCCGTGGTGGAAACGCCGGCCGGCACGTTCACGACGACGCGAGTGCTGGTGAAGACCAAGCTCGACAGCACTCGCATCGCCGAACGCGAACTGTGGTTCGCCGCCGGCGTCGGCATCGTGCGCGAACGCCATCGTGACGGGACTCGCGAATGGGAACGCGAACTGCAGAAGTTCGAACCGGCCCCGGAGGAAGTGCCACGCTTGCGCAAGCACCTGGAAGGCGAACTTGCGTTCCGCAGGTTGCCCGCGTGGACCAACCCGCCGGCTGTGCGCTGGCACGAAGGCGGCGCCGAGTCCCTGCACGTGCCGGGCCGCATCGCGGTCGCCGAAGGCGAAGCCGGCAGCACGCTCTACTACGTCAGTGCCGGACCCGACGGCATCACCCGCTTTGGCGTGCTGAACGGCAACAGCGCCATTGCCGCATCGCGGCTCGCGTTCGGCAGCGACTCGGCGGTGCCGCCAGAATCGGTGCCGACACGCGACGTGGCGCTGCTGCTCGCGCGTGCCGAAGCCGATCGGCGCGGCATGCTGCGCGTGCACGAAGTGCCGTTGACGCTGAAGCCGAAGCGACCGCAGGCGACCGATTCGCATCGCCAGGCAGCCGTGCAGGTGCAAGGCGGCGCGCGCGACGGCACCACGAAGAACCTCGCGGTGTTCCTGACCATCCGTCGGTTCACCGACCTGCAGATCGCGACCGACGAGCCGTAGGGCCCGTCTCAGCGGACGCCAGCGGCGAGCCAGTGCTGCACGGCCTGCAGCACGGCAGTCGGCTGGATCAGCGCCTGGCAGTGCGGCACGCGGTCACAGCGCGGCAGGTAGCAGCAGAGACAGTCGAGGCCTGCGGGCACGAGCTTCGTGCCGCGGCCGTAGAGCTCGATTTCGGCGGCGGAAGTCGGGCCGAACAAGACCACCGACGGCACCTTGCGCGCCGAGGCGACGTGCACCGCGAGCGAGTCGCTGGTGACGACGGCACGGCACTGGTCGATCAACGCCGCGAAGCGCGAGAACGAATTGTAGTTGCCGCCGTCGAACACGTTCCTGCCCGCGGCTCCCGCGAGCAGTTCCTTGTGGGTCTCGACTTCCTCCGGGCCACCGAGCAGCAGCACGCGCAACCCGGCATCCGTAGCAAGGCGCAGGAACGTGGCCTGGTGCGCGCGCGTCCACACCTTGTAGGCCCAGCGGCCACCGGCGCCGGTGTTGAGGCCGACCAGCGGGCCCTGGCCCGGCAGGCCCTGCACGAACGTCCGCACGGCAGCGCTGTCGCGCGCATGCGGCTCGAGCACCGGTTCGCTGACCAACTGGGGATCGAGGCCGAGCACTTCGGCGACGAGCTTCTGGTAGGTCTCGGTGTTCGCCTTCTTCGTCGTGTCGGAGAGGCCCATCGTCAGCCAACGCTGCGCTCCCGGCGACAACGCGACGATGCGGCCCTGGGCGTCGCGCACGTAGCCGCGCCGCTCCTTGCCCTTCGCCATCGCCGCCAACACTGCGGCATCGGGATCGGCATCGGGGCACAGCACGACGTCGAAGGTCTCGGTCGCGAGGCGCGCGGCGGTAATCGCGTCGTCGGTCACCATCACGTCGTCGACGAACGGATTGCCCTCGAACAGCGCCGCCGCCCCCTTGCGCGTCAGCCAGGTGACCTTCGCTTGCGGCCAGGTCGCGTGGATCGCGCGCAGGAACGACGTCGTGCGCAACACATCGCCGGTCGCGGCGAGCTTGACCATCAGGATGCGATGGCGAACGGGGGCGTACTCGTCGCAGGTCGCACACACCTTGCCGCGCTGCTTGTGCGGCGCGCACGGGCGGTCCCACTTCACGTGGCGGCAGTCCTGCTTGAGATCGAAGTCGGTCACGGGGCTGTTATCGGCTGCGGGCCCGGGGTTCGTCGACTGCGGCTGCGGCAATCCGCCGGTCACGCGAAAGAACACGGCCTGGCGGGCCATTATCGCCGCATGCGCTTCCGGGTACTCCTGATCCCCGGCCTCGGATTCACCAGCCGGCTGTTCGAACGGCTGGCTCTGCCGGGCTGCACACTGCAGCCCATCGAGTGGACGGTTCCCCACCCTGGCGAATCCCTGCTCGCCTACAGCGAGCGCCTGTTGCTCCCCCACGCGCCCGGGGCCGACACGATCCTCCTCGGCCACTCGTTCGGCGGGATCGCGGCCCAGACCTTCGCCGCCTACCGCCCGGTCGCCGGCATCGTGCTCGTCTCCAGCATCAAGCGCCGCGACGAGAACACCTGGTTCTTCCGCGCCGTTGCCCCAGCCGGCCTGCACCACTTGTTCCGGCGGACGTGGACGCTGCGCACGCTGCCACTGTGGGGAGCGCGGTTCGGCTATCCGAAGGGCCCCGAACAGGACCTGTTCCGGGAGATGGTCGGCACGCAGGACGACCGCTACCTGCAATGGGCCCTGCGCGAACTGTCGTGCTGGCGCGGACCTGCGACCGCCATCGCTCGCACGATGCACGTGCACGGCACGGCCGACCGGGTCTTCCCGTTCCGCCGGATTCGCACTCCGGTGCAGGCCATCCCAGGCGGCACGCACCTGATGGTGTGGAACCGGGCCGAAGAAGTTGGTCACACGATCGCCTCGGCCCTTTCCCAGTGGTGGGCGACCCGTCTTGAATCCCGGCCATGACCACACTCGCCGCCCTCTGGTTGCCGATCCTGCTCGCCGCCGTCGCCGTGTTCATCGTCAGTTCGCTGGTGCACATGGTGCTGCAGATCCACTGCGGCGATTACCGCAAGCTGCCCAACGAAGAGGCGGTGCTGGCGGCGATGCGCCAGAACGGTGTAGGCGCTGGCCAGTTCATGTTCCCGCACTGCAACTCGATGAAGGAGTTCGGCTCGCCGGAGATGCAGGCGAAGATGAAG
Organism: Planctomycetia bacterium; assembly: GCA_005776475.1. Lineage (GTDB taxonomy): Bacteria > Planctomycetota > UBA1135 > UBA1135 > UBA2386 > UBA2386. Next base: position 5,409 of record SXPB01000027.1, on the reverse strand, counting down.
CAGGGGCCGCTCGGCACTTTGGTCGTGCGTGGGCCAGACGGCTGCAACATGGGCAAGGCGCTCGGGCAGTGGTTCGTGTTCTGCATCGTGGTCGGCGTGTTCGTCGCGTACCTGACTGGGCTCGCGTGCGCGCCGGGCGCGGATGGAATGCGCGTGTTCCGGATCTCGGCGACGGTCGCACTGCTCGGCTACGGGTTCAGCAGCGTGTGCGACTCGATCTGGAAGGGCGTGTCGTGGTCGACGACGATGAAGTTCCTGTTCGACGGCCTGCTCTACGCGGTCTCGACCGCGGCCGTGTTCGCGTGGATGTGGCCGGCGGCGGCGTGAAGCCGGCCGCGTTCGTCACGCAGCGACGGACGTGCCGATCGACAGCTACGCCGACGGAACGTCGGCCAGGCGCCGCACGACGGCTTCCACTTCGGGGCCGAGGCGATCCGCGGTGAAGTTCGCGAGGCAACGCTGGCGGCCCGCTTCGCCGTGCGCATCGCCGAGGGCGGGGTCGGCGAGGTAGCGCGCGAGTGCGTCGGCAAGCGACTTCGCGTCGCCCTTCGGCACGACGGCGCCGGTGACCCCGTCGACGACGATCTCGCCGTTGCCGCCCGCGTCGCTGACGACTTGCGGCAGCCCGGCGAAGCCGGCTTCGAGGCACGCATTGCACAGCCCTTCGTGGAAGCTCGGCATCGTGAACACGTCGCTCGCGGCATAGACGTCGAACACCGGCTTCACCGGGCCCGGAATCAGGACGCGCGCGGCGAGCCCCAGACGTTCGGCTTGTTGCTGCAAGCGGGCGTGCTCGGTTCCCCCACCGGCGAGCAGCAGCACCGCCCGCGGGAACCTCGCCGCCAGCAGCGCGAACGCGTCGAGCAGCACGTGCTGCCCTTTGCGAGGCCGCAGCACCGCCGCACAACTGATCACCTGCGCATCCGCGGCGATGCCCAACTTCGCGCGCGACGCGGCGCGGCCCGAACGCAAGCCCGTCCACGGCGTCGGGTCGAGGCCGTCGTAAACGCGCGTGATGCGCGCCGCCGACACCCCACCGGCGAGCAACCGATCGCGGATCGCATCGCAGATCGCGATCGTGTGGTCGCACAGCGCCGTGTAGCGGAACCCGCCGAGCAGCCCACGCCGGACGGGGTAGTCGATGCGGCGGATGCTGAACTTCTTCGCCGGCGTGCGCACGGCCGCCAGACCGCCGAGGAGCAGCGAACGACCGCACGCGAAGTGCATCACGTCGGGCTGCACGCGCCGGAAGCAGGCGCGCAGCTTCCACCAGAGGTCGGGCCGCCACCAACGGCGCAGCGGCGCCTCGTGGACCACCACCCCCATCGCCTGCGCCGCCGCAGCGAACTTCGCTCCGGGCGCGAGCAGCACGTGGTTCTCCCAGCCGAGCCGCGCGAAGTGCTCGAGCAGCAACTTCAGCTGGACCTCGCCGCCGGAATAGCCGGTCTCGGCGAGCACGTGCAGCAGGCGCATGGGGCGCCGCGCGGTCACAGGATGGCGTCTTCGCCCGTGAGTTGCCGGCCGATGATCAAGCCGTGGATGTCGTGCGTGCCTTCGTAGGTGATCACCGACTCCAGGTTGCACATGTGGCGCATCATCTGGTACTCGTCGGTGATGCCGTTGGCGCCGAGGATGTCGCGGCCGAGGCGGCAGCATTCGAGCGCCATCCAGCAGCTGTTCCGCTTCGCCATCGACACGTGGAAGTGCTGCATGGTGCCGGCTTCCTTCATCTTGGCGAGCTTCCAGCACATCAACTGGGCCTTGGTGATCTCCGACGCCATCCACACCAGCTTGTTCTGCACCAGTTGGAAGCGCGCGATCGGCTTGTCGAACTGGATGCGCATCTTGCTGTAGCGGCACGCCTCGTCGAACGCGGCCTGCGCAGCGCCGATGGCGCCGAAGGCGATGCCGTAGCGGGCCTGCGTCAGGCACGACAGCGGCCCCTTGATGCCTTCGATGCCGGGCAGCATCTGCGTCTTGGGGATGCGCACGTCCTCGAGGATCAGCTCGCTGGTGTCCGATGCGCGCAGCGAGAACTTGTTCTTGATCGACTTGCCCCGGTAGCCCTTGGTGCCCTTGTCGACCAGGAAGCCGCGGATCACGCCGTCGAGCTTGGCCCACACGATCGCGACGTCGCCGATGCTGCCGTTGGTGATCCAGTACTTGCTGCCGTTCAGCACGTAGTGGTCACCGTCCTTGACGGCCTTCGTCAACATGCCGCCCGGGTTGCTGCCGAAGTCGGCCTCGGTCAGGCCAAAGCACCCGATCAACTGGCCGGCCGCCATCTTGGGCAAGTAGCGCTGCTTCTGCTCTTCGGAGCCGTAGGCCCAGATGGGATACATGCACAACGAGCCCTGCACCGACACGAACGACCGCAGGCCGGAATCGCCGCGTTCCAGCTCCGTGCAGATCAACCCGCTGGCCATCGGCGACAGGCCGGCGCAGCCGTACCCGGTGAGGCTGGCGCCGTAGACGCCCATCTCGCCAAGTTCCGGGATCAGGTTCATCGGGAACGTCGCGGCGCGATTGTGCTCCTCGATGACCGGCATGAAACGGTCCGACACCCAGGTGCGGACCGCGTCGCGGATGGCGCGCTCCTCGTCGGAGTAGAGTTCGTCGACGTTGTAGAAATCGAGGGCTTTGTAGAGATCGGTCATGGTGCCTTGGAATCCGCGGGCGCGGCAGGATAGACGCGTATCCGTGCCAAGGAAAGCGACCACTACTCCGCACCTTGGCGGAGCCCCAGACCCTCGATGAACGCCACCGCTTCGCCGTGCCCGGCCTGTGGCCATCCACACGAAAATCCTGCGTGTGTCCGTTGCCCCGGCGTGCTGCGCTCGCTGGACGGCCGCCACACGGTGGCACCGGCGTCTGCCGACCGCGTGCTCGATCTCGTACGCGGCCTCGGTGAGGTGCGGCGCGCGTTGTTTGCGCTGCTGCACGGCAAGGAGTTCATCGGGCTGTTGCGGTTGCCAGTGGCGATGAACGCGATCGCGTTCGTGCTCATCGCCGGCGGCGGCTTCGGGCTGCTGGCCAGTCCGTTCGCGGCGGTGTTCGCCGAACCGTGGCCGCTGTTCGATGGCATCCGGGAAGCGCACGCCGACACGGGGCAGTCCCTGTGGCTGCTGGTGAGCTGGCTGCTGCTCGGGCCGCCGTTGCTCGACCTGATCGCCGGCGCCGCCCAGGAACCGCTGCGGCTCGCGACCGAACGGCGCATGCTCGGCACTGCGTTCACGCCGCCGCCGGGACCCGGCTCCCTGCGCCTGCGCGAACGGGCCCGCCTGGTTGCGTGGCTCTTGCTGCTCTGGCCGCTGGGGTTGCTTCTCGTGCTGATGCCGTGGTTCGGGCTGCCCGCCGTCGCACTGCTCGGGGCCGCCGTCGCCGCGATCGTCTGGTTCGAGCCGCCGCTGGCGAGCCGCGGGCTCGCGCTGCGCGAACGACTGCGCTGGCTCTGCCGCAGCCGTTGGCGCTGTCTCGGGCTTGGCCTCGGCCTGCAGCTCGCCGCGTTCGTACCGTTCCTCAACGTGCTCGGACTGACCTCGGTGGCGACGCTCGCGGCGACGGCGGCCTGGTTGCAGATGCCGAAGGGCGGCGCTCAGCCTACGGCTGCAGCGTGATCGCGAGCCCGGGCGACGACGACCACCCGGAACTCGTCGGCGTGCACACGGCGGCCGGCCATGGCCAGAAAGTCTGCGTGTAGAGCACGACGCCGGCCAAGGCACTCGACGGTGGAATCGGGAATGCAAAGGAGCCGACACCACTCGCATCGCTGAACATCGTCTCGAGCAGCAGCAACGACGACGTGAGCTGGAAATGCAGCAGCACGCCGAGCCCCAACGGGTCCGATCCGGCGACGTCGGCGACATCGGCGAACGCCAACAACCCCAGGAACGATGGCGGCGCCTGGGTGCTGCGCAGCTGGAACGCGGGATTGCCGACCACCGGCGAACCGATGGCACTCAAGCTGTGGGCGCCACTGCATCCTGGCGTGCCGATTCCGTACGGCACGACTCCGGTCTGCACCGGCACCGCCGGCACGATCTTGTAGACCTTGCCCGTGAAGTCGCACAGATAGAGTTCGCCGTAGCCATCCTCGCCAAAGCCCGTCGGCCCGACGAGGAAATGCGGCGCTGGCGGCGTGAGTTCCGTGGTGCGGTCGATGAGCTGGGTCACGCCGCTGCCGGCCCGGCGGCACGACCAGATCTGCACGCGGATGTGGTCGGCGAAGAAGTAGGCGCCGCGCAAATCCGGGATCGCGACGCCGCGATACACGTAGCCGCCGATGATGGCCTGGCCGTTGGGCGCCACGGGGTACTCGTGGATCGGCGAGGTCAAACCCGCGCCATTGCACGCGCAGACGGCGTTGCCGGTGCAGAACGTGCCCGACATGCAGGACCAACCGTAGTTGCGCCCACCAGGCGCACCGGCGGGCTCGAAGTCGATCTCCTCCCGATTGCCTCCCACGTCAGCGATCCAAAGGTCGCCCGTGAGCCGGTCGAACGAGAAGCGCCAGGGATTGCGCAGGCCCGAGGACCAGATCTCGTCGCGCGGATCGCCTGGCCCCGCAAAGGGATTGCCGGGTGGGATGCCATACGCCAGCGGCGGCTGCGCGTTGTTGACGTCGATGCGCAGCATCTTGCCGAGCCACGAATCTCCACGTTGGGCGTGGTTGAAGGGATCGGAAGGCCAAAGCGGTGCCGTGCTGCCGCCGTCGCCGATGCCAATGTAGAGCATCCCGTCGGGCCCGAACGCGATCATCCCCCCGTTGTGGTTGCCATACACCATCGGCGTCTCCAACAACGTCGTGGCACTCGCCGGATTGGCGACATCGGGGTTGGTCGCGGACACCGTAAACCGCTTGACGAAGATCCGCGGCCACGGGAATCCGTTGTGCAGCACGTAGAATTGACCGTTGGTCGCGTACGCGGGGTGGAACGCCAACCCCAGCATGCCCAGCTCACCACCGAAGGAGATGGTCCCGGTGCCGGTCAGGTCGAGGAACGGCGTCGTCAACAACACCCCGTTCTTGACGACCCGGATCCGCCCCGGCTGCTCGACGATGAACACACGATGCAGGTCGCCAGGCGGCGACACGGCGAGCACGGGGCGATTCAGCCCACTGGCGAACAGCTGCAGTTGCAGCGGCGTCTGCGCCAATGCCGACGTCGTCAAGAGAAGCAGCCAGAGAACGCGGAGGTTGATCGGCATGGATGAACACACGTGCCCTTGAGGGAGGCTGCACCACCAGTGGCTGTGCAGCAAGGACAGCTTAGCAACGCAACGTGGGGTCGGGGCAGCCGCACCCTTTCGCTCCAGCACTCGTGGGATCGGCAACCGTCCCTCGCTAGCCTTCTTGCCCTGCCATGACGCGCCAGATCCTGGTCACCAGCGCCCTTCCGTACGCGAACG
>SXPB01000216.1 GCA_005776475.1 Planctomycetia bacterium | reverse complement strand
CTACATCAACCAGACCGAGCACGGCCACATCCTGACGATGGAGGACCCGCTCGAGTTCGTGCACCCGGACAAGAAGTGCTTCGTCACGCAACGCCAGATCGGCCAGGACTGCTCGTCGTTCCGCGAAGGTCTGCGGCGCGCGTTGCGCCAGGACCCGGACGTGATCCTGATCGGCGAGATGCGCGACCTGGAGACGATCTCGATGGCGATCAGCGCGGCCGAGACCGGACACCTGGTGTTCGGGACGCTGCACACGACCAGTGCGATCTCGACCGTCGATCGCATCATCGACGTGTTTCCGACCGACGCGCAGCAGCAAGTGCGCGTGCAGATGGGCAGCACGCTGCAGGGCGTGATTTCGCAGACGCTGGTGCCGAAGGTCGGCGGCGGTCGCGTCGCCGCGCGCGAGATCCTGGTCGCCACCGACGCCGTGAAGTCGCTGATCCGCGAAGGCAAGTCGCAGCAGATTCTGAACCTGATGCAGACTGGCAAGCAGTACGGGATGACGACGCTCGAAGACGAACTGCTGAAGGCCTACAGCGAGGGCCTGATCACCGGCGACGATGCGGTGTCGAAGGCGAATCGGCCGGACGACATCCGGCGCCGCCTTGGCGAGATGCCGGTGAAGGCGAACCCAGGGCTGAGCACGCTCGGCATGTCGGGCAAGGTTGGCGCCGGCGCACCGTCGCCCGCGGGTGCAGGCGTTGGTGCCGGAACGGGCGCAGGGTCGGCGTTCGGCGGCGTGCAAGGACTGAAAGTCCGGCCGACGACGCGCTGAAACGCGCCAGCATCGGTGCGCGCGGCTCCGTAAGGTGTCGCGCGCATGCTGCCGTTCGTGCTTGGACTCTGCTTCGTCACCTGCCTTGCCCAGGATCTGTGGGCGCAGGATCCGTCGGTTCCCCGGCGCGAAGCGCAGATCGGTCGCGTGGCGGAGGCCGCAGCGCCGCGCATCGACGGCCACATGACGGATGCGTGCTGGGAGACGGCGCCCGCGATCGGTGAGCTGACGATGGTCGAACCGTGGCTTGGGCGGGCGCCGACGCAGAACACCGTCGTCAAGCTGCTGCACGACCGGCACAACCTCTACATCGGGCTGTGGTGCTTCGACGACGCGCCGCAAGGCATCCGGGCCACGCAGCGCGCGCGCGATGCCCGGCTCGATCCCGACGACCGCGTCGAGATCCTGCTCGATCCGTTCGAGAACCGTCGCACCGCCTACTACTTCCAGATTGGTGCCGGTGGCTCGCTCGGCGACATCCTGATCTCGGCGAACGGGTCGCGCTTCGACAAGCCGTGGGACACGCTGTGGAGCGGTCGCTCGCGCGTCACCGACGAGGGGTGGATGGCGGAAATCGCGATTCCGTTCCGCAGCCTGCCGCGGCTGGCGGGGGCGCGCTCCTGGGGTTTCAACCTGGCGCGCCACGTGCGCGCCACCAACGAAGAGTATCGCTGGACCAACGTCAGCCAGTCGGTCACCTACTTCCGCGTCAGCGAGTGCGGCACCATCGATGGCCTCGGTGAGATCGACGCCGGCATCGGGCTCGAAGTCGTGCCGTACGTGGCGGTGGGCACGTCGCGCGACCGGACCGCGACCGACGACGACTGGCAGACGGATGCCGACGCGGGCGGTGAGATCTACTACCGGCTGACGCCGTCGGTGACGCTGGCGACGACGGTGTTCACCGACTTCGCCGAGACCGAGAACGACAGCCGCCAGATCAACCTCAACCGCTTCCCGTTGTTCTTCCCCGAGAAGCGCGACTTCTTCCTCGAGGGCGCCAGCTACTTCAACTTCGGCGCCAGCGACGCCGGCGGCTCGCGGTTCCTGCCGTTCTTCTCGCGCCGCATCGGGCTCGCCGGCAACGGCAGCAAGATCCCGCTGCTGTTCGGCGCCAAGGTCACCGGCGAAGCGGGGCCGTTCGAACTGGGCCTGCTCGACGTCGAAACCGATTCGACCGACGTGGTGGACCAGGAGAACCTGGCGGTGGCGCGCGTGAAGTACGCGCTCGGCGAGCAGACCACGTTCGGCCTGCTGGGCACGCACGGCGATCCGTCGAGTGCGGGCGGCAACGGCGTGTTCGGCGTCGACTTCTACCATCGCGAGCCGGAGTTCGTCGGCGACCTGGACCTCGTCGCAGCCGTCGACGTCGTCGGCTCGACCGGCAGCATCGGCGCCGATGACGGCGAGAGTTTCGGCATCGACCTGCGGGCGCGCGGCAGCGAATGGACGTTCGGAGTGGGTTCGCGCTGGGTCGCCGATGACTTCCGGCCAGCGCTCGGGTTCGTGCGTCGGCGCGGCTCGCGCCTGTCGCAGCTGGATGTCACGTTTCGCCCGCGCGTCAGTGAAGGTGGTGCGATCCGGCGCTACGTGTTCGAGCTGGAAGCTGAGCGCGCCGAGGCCTGGGATGGGGAGCCGCAGGAAACGCGACTCGGACTCGACCAGGTCGGTGTCGAGCTGCACGGCGGCGACGAGATCGCGATGTTCGTGCGCCGCGAGTTCGAACGCGTCGAAGCCGACTTCCTGTTGTTCCGCGACAGCACGCCGGTGTTCGCGGGGGACTACCAAGGCACGCGCTTCGGTCTGTCCGCCGAGACCAGCGAAGGTCGGCCGTGGAACGGGACCTTCCTGCTCAGCGCGGGCGACTTCTTCGACGGGCGCAGCGATCGCTTCGAGAGCGACGTCGAGTGGCGAACGTCGGCGCTGCTGCACTTCGGTTGTGGCTACGACACCGCGATCGTCGACCTGGGCCCGGGCCGGGCCTTCACCAGCCACGTCGGATCCGTGCGGGCGGACCTGCATGTCACGCCGGCCTTGAGCTTGCGCAACCTCGTGCAGTTCGACAACGAGTCCAACGTGCTCGGTTGGCAGAGTCGCCTGCGCTGGATCTACCAGCCGGGCAGCGACTTCTTCGTGGTGCTTGGCACCGCGTGGTTGCGCGAGGACGACGAATCGATCGTGCCGACCGAGCAAGCCCTGGAATTCAAGGTCGCGCACTCACTGCGGTTCTGACCGCCAGGTCGTGGCCGGATCGGCGATGCCATGGCGGCTGGTTGCCAATGCCGTCGCGAAGACTATTGCCTGGGGCCGCAACCCCGGTTGCGGAGCGGACGAACTGCCCTAGCCGACTCGTACATCCGCTACACTGGAATGCCGAATCCCATGCTCTCCATGCTGCGCGCGACACTCCTGGTTTCCCTTTTCGCGGCCTCACTCGCTGCCCAGACGCAGGTCACGGCGCCGAACATCCCGCTCGGCCAGAACGTCGATCGCCCATTCCCCGGTGGCATCGGCCGGTACCAGCAGTGGTTCTCGGCGGCGAGCCTGCAAGGAACGATCCTGGAGCCGATGCGCATCGAGCAGCTCGAGTTCTTCGCGGGGTCGTCGTTGTCGGCCATCGCGGCGCAGATCGACTGCGAGATCTTCATGGGGCACGGCAAGTTCTCGGGCGTGACCGGAGCGTTCGACTCGAATTGGGACAGTGCACCGGTGACGGTGAAGTCGCGCGCGATGGTCCAGTTGAACGCGGTGCCGGCCGGTGCCGTCGCGATCACGTTGCCGTTCACGACCCGGTTCACGTGGGATCGGGTTCGCCCCGTCTTGATCGAGATTCGCGTGCACGGCAACTCGCTGAGCAACCAACCCTTCAACTACAACTTCCGCGGCGCACTCGCGGCGACGGGCCTGACTTCGCGCGTCTACGGTGCGGGTTCGGTCGGCGTGACCAACGGCACTTCGTCGCAGGGTGTCGGCATGGTCGCGCGCTTCACGGCGCGTCCGGGCGTCGTGCTCGGCTACGGCGCGGGATGCCCCGGCGAAGGCAACTTCGTGCCGGTGGCGAGTGTGCAGCAGGTTCCTTCGCCCGGCATCACCTGGACGCACCAGCTGTCGCAGGCGGCGTCGCAGCGCATCTGCATCTGGGCGATCGGCGACACCAATGCGGCGCCGTTCCCGGTTGATCTCGTGCAGTTGCTGTACGGCACGCCTTCGAACTGCTTCCTGACCCACAACGCGTTGGGAACGGCGGTGGTGATGTCGGTGGGTGGTGGTGCGGGTGCTGGCCTGGCTTCGCTGCCGGTGCCATTGCCGGCGACGACGGGGTATGTGGGCCTCAGCTTCTACACGCAGTGGCTCGTGATCGATCCGTTGGCGCCGGCGGGTGGACTGTCGGTCTCCAACAGCCACCGCAGCATCGTGGCGCCGGTCGGCGGCTGAGCCGTCGCGCCTCGCTGAGCCGATCCCGATTGGGCGGGAGCGCCGGGCCGCAACCTTGTCGCGCCGTTGTCGCGAATGCCGCGCTGGGCGGGGTTCTTTTCCCGTTCTGCGTGAAATCCCGGAAGGTCTCTCTACTACCAGAGTAGTTGCTGCCGACTACTCTGGTAGTAGATTGGCCGCATGAAGGGACCACGCAACCTCGGTGACCTGCAGCTCGCGATCCTGCGCACGTTGTGGGAGCACCCGGACACCTCCGTCGCCGACGTCCATCTGGCGCTGCACGATCGTGGGCTCGCGCTGACGACGATCGCGACGATGCTGCGCAAGATGGAGGACAAGGGGCTCGTGTCGCACGAGGAAAGCGGGCGGCAGTTCCTCTATCGCGCCGAAGTCGATCCCGAGTTGGTGCAACGCAACCTGGTCGGTGACCTGGTCACCAGGTTGTTCGACGGCGATCCGCTGGCGTTGGTCAATCACCTGCTGCGCGCCGGAGAGATCGAACTCGACGAACTGGACGACCTGCGCAAGAAGGTCGCCGACGCCGAGAAGAAGCAAAGGAAGGAGCGGTCATGAGCACGTTCCTGCCTGAGATCACGACGGTCGCCGACTGGCTGTTGACCTTCGCATTGCATTCGACGGTTGCGCTCGGCGCCGCGTGGCTCGCGTCGGTGGCGCTCGGTCGCCGCGCGCTCACACTGCAGGAGACGCTGCTGCGCTGGTCGCTGTGGGTGGCGCTCGCCAGCAGCCTGCTGTCGGTTGCGCTGCAGAGTCCGTTCGGCGGCAGTTTCCTGTTGCCTGGCACTGCGGCTGCAACCGAAGCCGGCGAAGTGCATGAATTGGTTTCGCTGCTCGGCGCCAGCGCGTTGCCGGCCGAAGTCGCGACGCCGAGCCTCTGGAGTCGGTGGTCGTGGCAGGAGCTGGTGCTCGCCGGCGCTGGGCTCGCCGGTGCCATCGGCCTGGTTTGGTTGGCGACGGTGCATCGCCGATTGCGCGTGGTCTTGGCGGCGCGACAGCCGGAGACCGACCCGCGCGTGCTCGGTGTCGCCGCCGAGGTTGCCACGTCGCTCGGGCTGCAGCAGTCGCCGCACGTCAGCCGCAGTGCGCGCATCGCGACGCCGATCGCGTTTGGACTCGTGCGGCCGGAGATCTGCTTGCCGCTGCGCGCCGGCGAACTCGGCGACGCGTCGCTGCGGGCGATGCTGGCGCACGAAGTCGCCCACTTGCGCGCCGCGGATCCGGCGTGGATGTGGGGCGCGGCGTGGTTGCAGGCCATGTTCCCGTGGCAGTTGCTGCTGGTTGCCGTGCGAAGGCGCTGGGCGCGCCTCGTCGAATTGCGCTGCGACTCGATCGCCGCGAACGAAGCGACGCCGACTGCGGTCGCCCGCTGCTTGCTCGATGTCGCCGGTTGGCTGCAGCCGCGTTCGGCGCCGACCATCGTGGCGCTCGGCATGGCGGCGCGGCCGTCGGCGTTGCGCGAGCGCGTCGAAGCCGCGCTCCGCGGTGAACCGTTCCGTCCGTTGCGCCGTCGGGCGTCGCTGTCGGTCGGTGGCGTGTTCTGTGCTGCGTTGAGCATCGTCGCGCCCGGCGTGGCGACCGAGTCCGCGCCAGTTGGCGTCGATGCGGTCGCCGCAGGGCCGACTGTGACCTCGCAATCGCCGTCGCCCCACGCGGCGACCCTCGTGGCGCTCGCCGCGGCGGTGCAGATCGAACACGCCGAACTCGTTGCCGAGGCCGCCGGGCTGCGCCAGCCGACCGGGCTCGTCGCCCAAGACTCCGAACTCGCCACGTTGCAGGTTGCGATCGATCGCCGCCTGCAGCTGTTGCAAGAGATGCGCGCGCGCCTCGAAGCGTTGCTCGCGCGCACCGAAGCTAACCATCGTTGAACCCGAGGACTAAGCCATGAACCCCCAACACTTGATCCGTTCCGCCGTGGCCACGTTGGCCGCCGCGACGTTCCTGGTGGCGCAGTCGGCGCCGCTGGCACCCGCTACTCCCGTAGCGCCTGGTGCTTCGGCTGCGCCGAAGGCCAGTGCGGCTTCGACCGAGCGCCTGCAGGTGCGGCTCGCCGAAGTGATCGCGATGCTCGAAGAGGACGACCTCACCGCCGAGCAGCGCGCCCAGGCGAAGAAGAAGCTCGAAGAGATCAGTGTGCGGTTGCGCGCCGCGTCGAAGCCGGCGGAAGCGCCAAAGGCCGTCGCGGGTAAGGCTCTCGCGGAGAGGGACCTGGCGGTGATGGTCGATGCGGCAAAGGCTGCCGAGTCCCCGGCTCGCGTGCGCGTGGTTCGCCAGAATGCCGAAGGCGGCGAGAGCGTGCAGGAGGTCGCCGTGGCTCCCGTGGCGACCGCTGGTCCGACGCCGCCGCGCGTCGTGCGGGGACCGCGCGCGCCGCGGGCGCCGGATATGGCCGCTGCCCCGAAGGTCGTCGAAGTCGCTCCCGCGCAGGATCCGCAACCGTTCGCGCGCGCGCGCGCGGCCCAGTCCCAAGCGGCGCAAGAACTGCGCGCAGCGGCCGAGAAGCTTCGCACGGAAGTGAAAGCGGCCGATGGCGCCAAGGCCCGCATTCGTTTCGCCGAGGTTGCCGAGCAGAACGAGAAGCAGGCGGCGGAAAGCCAGGCGAAGGCGCTTCTGTTCCAAGCTCGCGAAGGCCAGCGCAAGGCCGCGGTCGAAGTCGAGCGCGCCGACCTGCGTCGAGCTCGTTCGCTGGTGATGACGCCCGAGAGCGACAAGAGCCCAGCGTCGGCCGTCGAGCCGATGGTGTTGCGTTTGATGGACGATGCCGTCGCCGCGCGTAAGCCGAGTGTCGCGCGTCGCGTCACGGCGGCGCCGAAGGACTTCGTGCTCGAACTCGACGACGTGAAGAAAGCGAAGGTCGATTCCGCGAAGGCGAAGATGTTCGCCCCGCGCGTTCGCGCCGAAGCTGGCGTCAGCAACGACGACGGCGATGACGACGACGACCGCAAGATCCTCAAGCTGCTGGCGCAGATGCGCGCCGAGATGCGCGAGATCAAAGCCATGCTGCAGGAACTGAAGCAGCAGCAAGCGCAGCAAGCGCAGCCGGCGCGCACGCGCGTGCGTTCACTCGGCGGCGGCATGTCGGGCAGCGGCGGCTCCACGTTCGGCAGCGGTAGCGGCGGCAAGGCCACCAGCGGCAACCTGCTGTTCGGCGCGGGCGCCGGGCAGTCGGGCAACGGCGACGTCTATTTCCTGGAGACGCCTGCGAAGGGTGAGGAAGGCGGCATGTTCTTCCGGGGCACCCCTGCGCAAACGGGATCCGGTTCCGCCAAGACGAGCTACGGCTGGCGCAAAGCGAAGCCGGACGACGATGACGACGACACCGAAGAAGTGAAGGTCATCGAAGTTCGCGCTGCGAACGACAAGGCGCCAGGCGTTCCTCCCCAAAGCATTGTCCGGCGCAGCCCCTTGTTCCGCTCGGTGGCGCCGGCACGGGCGGGTGGCCGCGAAAACCAGATGCGCTGAGTCGCTGACGCCGCTGCTACTTCGTCGCGGCCGCTTCGGCGGTCGTGACGTGACGGCCGAACGGGTCGTCCTCGCCGGCGCGCAACCGCGCCAGCACCACGCGCGCGAACCGGTTGTCCGGATTGCGCGCGACGGCTTGTTCGAGCCAACCGATCGCCTGCAAGCGCTTCTTCTGCAGGAACGCGGCCATCGCCGCGAACACCGCCGGCCGTTCATCGTCGGTGATCGCCTTCGCGGCGAACTCGAAGTGCTCCAGGGCCTTCGCGGCGTCGTGGCCGAGCCACCGCGGCGCCAGCAGCTTGCGCAGCCCCAGGGCGACGTGCAGGTGCGGGTTGTCGGTTTGCCGTTCGCCGGCGGCACGCAAGGCATCCTGCACCTTGCCGTTCCATTGCAGGGCCGTCTTCAGGTCGACGATGCGTTGGCTCAGCAACCCGGCTTCGATGCGGAACAGGTCGCTGCTGTCGTCGCCGAGTTCGCGCGCGCGCAACACGGCCGCGTGGCCAGCGTCGAGATCGGCAAGCAGCTCGCGCGGCTGTTGGTCGAAGACCGGCTCACCAACCGCCATGCCGCGGTCGTGCGAGCGTAGCAGCGCGCGCTCGAGATGGGCCAGCGCGAGCAGGTGCCAGGCCGCGCGATCGCTGCTGTTCGCCGCAACCGCCGCCCGCAGTTGGGCGAGCACCGGCTCGATCGCACCGACATCGCAGGTGCGGCGGGCAGTGGCGATGGCCAGCGCGATGGGATCCGGTGGCGTGGCTGGCGCGCGCGGCGTTGCGGACGTTCCCTTGGGCACGTCGATGCGCTCGGTGGCGCCAGCACCCAGCATCACGTAGACCGTACCGAGGCCGGCCAGGGCGGTCGTGGCGCACAGCACAGGGATGACTCGGGTCATGACGGGGGAACGAGCAGTTCGATCGGGTGGCGGACGCGCGCCTTGTGGCCGGCCGCCCGCAGGTGGCTGTCGATTTGCAGCATGCAGCCGGGATTTCCGGTCAGCACCAGGTCGATGCCGGCCTTGGCGAGGCTTTCGATCTTGCGCCGGCCTATTTCCCCGGCGAGCTCCGGCTGCAGCAAATTGTAGATGCCGGCCGAACCGCAGCAATCCTCGGGCTTGTCGTGGGCCGCCAGTTCGAGGCCCGGAACCTGCGCCAACAGTTGCCGCGGCTGGGCGCGCACCCCCTGGCCGTGGCACAGGTGGCACGGGTCGTCGTAGGCGGCCTTGGTGCGGCATTCGGCCGGCGTCGCGGACAGGCCTTCCGCCGCGAGGAACTCGCTGATGTCGCGGCACTTCGTGGCGAATGCGGCGCCGTCGGCGGTGCCGAGCAGGTGGCCGTACTCCTTCATCGCACAACCGCAGCCCGCGGAGTTGTTGACGACGACATCGGCATCGGCGAACGCGCGCACGTTGGCGGCGGCAAGCTGGCGCGCTGGCCCAGGCATGCCCGCGTGCACCAGCAGCGCGCCGCAGCATCGTTGCGCGGCCGGCACCTCGACTTCGAATCCGTTGGCGAGCAGCACCTGCAGCGTGGCGCGATGCACGCGGCCGAACATCGGCTCCATGATGCAGCCGGTGAACAGGGCGACGCGCTTGCCGCGCGGCGTGACGCCAGCGGGAGGGTGGTGCAGGCCGGGGCGCAGCGGGCGTCGTTCGGCGGCGCTCGGCACCGGCGGCAGCAGCCGCGCCATGTGCGCCGGCAGCAGCCGCAGTTTCGTCGCCAGCCAGCGCAAGCCGAGCACTTCGGCCCCGCGCGCGAGCGCGAACATGGCGCGCAGCCGGCGTTGTCGCGCGACGACGTGCCAGAGCAGGAACCGCACCAGGAAGGCGCGCAGGCCCCGTTGCGGCCGTTCCTGTTCGAGCTTCGCCTTCGTCGATTCGAGGATCTCGCCGTACTTCACGCCCGAAGGGCACGCGGTCTCGCACGCGCGGCAGTCGAGGCAGCGGTCGAGAAACGGGCGGATCGCCGCTGGATCCTGGACGCGGCCCTCGGCCAACGCACGCATCAGGTAGATGCGGCCGCGCGGCGAATCGGCTTCGACGCCGAGCACCTGGTGGGTCGGGCACGCCGGCAGGCACAGGCCGCAATGCACGCAGTCGAGCGTGCGCGCGTAGACGTCGGCGTCGGCGCTGGCGCCAGGAGCGCTGCTTCTGCAATCAGACGAGACGGCCATGGGGATCGAGGGTTGCCTTCAGTCCGGTGTGGATGCGCTGGTGGCCAGGGTCGTGCGGTGTCAGCCGACCGCGCCGCGCGCTGTCGCCATGCACGAGGATCGCGTGGTCGCCACGCGCAGCGAGTGCACGCAGCAGGTCGTCGGTTGCGACCGGCGTCGGCAGCGCCACTTCGTAGCGACCGCCGGCATGCCACAGCAAGTCCGCTTGCGGCGGCAACAGGCGCCACAGGTCGGGCAACGCACTCGACAACGTGATGCCGGCGACGACTTCGCCGCCGGTGGGTGCCGGCAGGTGGTCGAGGCCGCAGGGTGCGCATTCGCGCAGTCCGTGGCGGCGCAGCAGATCGAGCACGAACGCGGCGCGGCCGGCCACGCGGCCTTGCACCGTGCAGTCGCCGGTGCCGGCACGACGCACCTGCAGCCGGGTCGGCGCCACCGGCTCTTGTTGCAGGGTCTGGACCAGCGCCAACGCGCGCGCGTCGTCGAGCCCAGGCATCGCGAACCACTGCGAGGTCCGCGGTGCCGGCTTCAAGCGCAGATGCAGCCGGGTTGCGACGAACAGCCTGCCTTCGCTGCCGACCAGCAACTTGTGCACGTCGAAGCCGGCGACACTCTTCACCACGCGCGCACCCGAACGGAACGGAGTGCCATCGGCGAGCACGGCGTCCATGCCGAGCAGCAGCGACCGCGGCGAGGGTCCGCCGAACGTCGAAGCGCCGATCGGATCGCTGGCGAACAGGCCGCCCAAGGTGCCGCCGCCGACACACGGCAGCTCGAGGCCGTGCGGCGCCAGTTCCTGGTCGAGGTGTTCGCGCCGCACGCCGCATTCGACGGTGCAGGTCTGGTCGGGTCCATCCAGGCGCACGATCGAGGCGAGTCGCGACAGGTCGAGCACGGTGGCGTCGCCGGCCGCGGCCAGGCGATCCTGGCGCGAACCGCCGCCGCGCAGCCGCACGCGCCCCGGCCGATCGCGCAGGCACGTCGCCACGGCGGCGACGTCGTCGACCACCACGCACCGGTCCGTGGGCGAGGTCATGCGTGCCCCTCGTCGCGCAGGATGCGCGCCGTCATCGCCGGCCACTTCGCCGATTCGGCACAGGCCGAACGCGACGGCAGCGCCTTGCCGGGATTGCACAGGTCGTCCGGGTTCCACACCGCCCGCACCTTCGCCATCACGGCGAGATCGGTGTCGTCGTACATCATCCGGAAGTGGTCGAGCTTCTCGGTGCCGATGCCGTGTTCGCCCGAGATGCTGCCGCCGAGATCGACGCAGAGCTGCAGGATCTCGTGGCCGGCGGCGATGGTGCGCGCCGTTTGCGCCGCGTCGCGGCCGTCGTAGCTGATGTTGGGGTGCAGGTTGCCGTCGCCGGCGTGGAAGACGTTGGTCAGCAGCACGCCGTGTTTCGCGCCGATCGCGGCGATGCCTTGCAGGGCGGCTTCGAGCTGGGTGCGCGGCACCACGCCGTCGAGCACGTAGAGATCGGTGTTGAGGCGGCCCATCGCGCCGAAGGCGCCCTTGCGGCCCTTCCACAGCCGTTTCCGGTTGGCGGGGTCGGTGGCTTCTTCGACCCGCAGGGCGCCGTTGTGCGCGAACGCGGCGTGCACTTCGGCGGCTTCTTCGGCCAATGCGACGGCGGGACCGTCGAGTTCGACCAGCAGTACCGCGGCGGCGTCGGCGGGATATCCGGCGCGGTAGACGGAGGCTTCGACCGCGCGAATGGTGGCCTGGTCGAGGATCTCGAGTGCGGCCGGTACCAGCCCCGCGGCGACGATGTCGCTGACCGTGCGGCAGGCGGCGGTCATCGAAGCGAACGAGCCGAGCATCGTGCGCACGGTCTGCTGGTCGCGGCACAGCCGCACCGTGATCTCGGTGGCGATGCCGAAGGTGCCTTCGCTGCCGCAGAACAGCGCGGTCAGGTCCGGCGCGCCGGGCAGGCGCGAGCCGGCTGGCGACCCGAGCACGGCCAGCGAACCGTCCGGTAACACGACGCGCGCCCCGAGCACGTGGTCCTGGGTCATCCCGTATTTGAAGCAATGGGGGCCGCCGCTGTTCTCGGCGAAGTTGCCGCCGATCGTGCACACGGTCTGGCTGCTCGGGTCAGGTGCGTAGTGCAGGCCGAGGTGCTTCACCGCCGCGGTCAGGTCGGCATTGACGACGCCGGGTTGGACCACGGCGAACATGTCGGCTGTCGCAATCTGCAGCACTTTCTTCATGCGGCACAGGTCCACGACGATGGCGTCGCCGCGTGCGGTCGGGCCGCCGGACAGGCAGGTGCCGGCACCGCGCGGTACGAAAGGAACTTTGGCGGCGTAGAGCAGCCGCACGACGGCCTGCACTTCCGCTGTCGATTCCGGCAACACCACGGCGCGCGGTCTCGATTTGTGCACGGTGAACCCGTCGCATTCCCAGGCCAGCAGCGCGTCTGGCGACGTGAGGACGCGACGATCGCCGAGCAGGCGGACGAGATCGCGTTCGAGGGAGGGCATCGCCGGCGAGCATAGCCAGCGTGCGGAACGAAGCTCTTCGAGCAACCCGTCAAGATGGGCACTGCCGCGCGTCGATGCATTGGCGGGTCCCATGCCGCAGCTTCAAGTGAAGAAAGTCGTCGCAGTGTGCTTCTTGGAAGCCGCGAAGCTGACTCTCGAACACATCGGTGAGCACCGACTCGAACTGTCGCAGCACTCTGCGGTCGGTCCGGCAGACTTGCCGCGGCTCTACGGAGACGTGCGGCGCCTACGGGATTACCTGCAGCGCTGCATCAGTGGCTACCAGGACATGGTCGACCTCGACCTGGCGCCGCCCGACACCAGCTTGTTGGTCGCTTGCTGTCGTCGCGCCGTCGAAGCGATCGAACTGCGACTCACCGAGCAGGCGGTGCCCAATGACGAACGCCAATGGCTGCAGAAGAAGCGCCAGGTGGTCGCCGACTGGGCCGTCGAACTCGCCGAGAAGCCGCTGATCGATCTGCCAATCAAGCGCCTGATGCAGGTTGCCGGCGACGCCACGCGGTCGTTGACCACGCGCCTGCAGAACAAGGTCTTCGGCGACGTTACCCAGCGCGCCAAGATCCTGCCGCCGAGTACGGGCAACACCATGGTCCCCGGCAACAGCATGGTGATGGGTGTGCCGACCTTCGGCGAGCAAGTGAAGGCGATGTCGCCGAACGAGTCGGATGCTCCGGTGGACCCTTCGGCGGGTTTTGGCCGAACGGCGTTCGGAGTGCCGCCGTCGCCGCCGGCGCCCAAGGCCGACAGCCAACCGCTGTTCGACTACCACAAGCTGCGCGACCCTCGCCTGCGTTCGTTGGTCGGCATCGACCTGCGTTGCTACGACCGGGCCTTGGCAGCCAGCGATCATCGCATGGCGACGATCATGTTGGCTGGCATCGTCGAATCGGCCGTGCTCGACCACGCGATGCCGCGGCGCGCCGAGCTGGGTTTGAGTGGAACACCGGACACCTGGAACCCGCAGGACGTCTTGCTGGCTGCGCTCGGGGATCGCGCCACGCCGAAGGATCGCTCTTTGTCGTACCATCTGTTCTCGGCGCGCAATCTGCTTCGCCCGGCGCTGCAGATGGTCGCGCCGGCGATCGTCACGGCGGCGAGTTTCGAACGGTTGCGTGAGTTCGCACTGCATGCGCTGCACGGGCTCGGCTTTGGTGTGCCAACGGGGACCCTGCCGCCCGGGGCCATGTCCAGCGACGATTTCGCGCCGCGGCCGGCCCAGCCGAAGGCCTGAGTTCGCGTCAGCGCGGCAGCCGTTCCTGGTCGGTGCGCGGCTCGGCCAGTTCGGGTCCGGTGCCACGCAGTTGCAGAGCGCGGGCCTCGACCGCGCGCAGCACGCGCAGCAGATTGCCGCCGAGCACCTTGGTGATCACTGCTTCGCTGCAGCCGGCCGCCAACAGTTCGTAGGTGAGACGCGGCAGGAACGTCGCATCGTCCATGCCCTGCGGCAGGCACGGCACACCATCGAAATCGCTGCCGAGCCCGACGTGGTCGGCGCCGGCGATCTCGATCGCGCGCAGTACGTGCGCCACCAGCTTCGCCAATGGCGGGCGGTCGACCGGCGGGAATCGGCTGTCGAGGCTCTTCAGGGCAGCTTGCAGTTCGGCGCTGCCATCGGCGAACTTGTCGCGGGCGGCCTTCTCCTGGATGCGCCGCGTCTGTTCGCGACCCGACTTGTTCTTGGCGTAGTCGGCGTCGAGGAACCCGCAGTTGTAGTTGATCATCACCGCGCCCCCGTTCGCGGCGAGTGCGCGCAGCATGTCGTCGGTGACGTTGCGCGGATGCGGGCACAAGGCGCGCAGTGAGCTGTGCGAGCAGATGACCGGTGCCGACGTCGTGCGCAGCACGTCGGCGAACGTCGCGTCGCTGACGTGGCTCACGTCGACGACCATGCCGAGCCGGTTCATCTCGCGCACGACCTTGGCGCCGAGGCGGTTGAGCCCGCCCCAGCGTGGTTCGGCGGGGGCACACGAATCGGCGAACTCGTTGTGCACGGTGTGCGTGAGCGTCATGTAGCGCACGCCGAGCTGGTGGAAGAGGCGCAGCAGGCCGAGGTCGCCTTCGATCGCGTGGCCGCCTTCGATGCCCATCAGCGCCGCGTGTTTGCCGGCGCGCACCGCGGCCAGCAACTCGTCGGCGGTGGTGCAGGCGACCATGCGGGTCGGGTGCCGTTCGATCGTGCGCAACAAGCCGTCGATCATCATCAAGGCGCGGCGCGCGCTGCCGTTGGCGGCGCCGGGTTCCTTCGGTCGGGGCCAGTCGTCGTTGATCGACGCGGGTGGATCGGCGAACAGCGTGTGCTCGTCGCCGTAGAAACGTGAGTCGACGTAGATCGAATAGAACACCGCGTCGAGGCCGCCGGCCGCGGCGCGCGGTAGATCGAAATGGCCATCGGCGGCGCGTTGGCCCATGTCGAAGCCCTGGTCCAGCACGCGTGTGGTGGTGTCGACGTGGGTGTCGATCAGCACCGCGCGGTGGTGGATCTGCCAGGCTTGTTGCCACAGTTCCTGGCGATAGCCCGCGGGTGTCTCCGGGCACGGTGGCGCGGCGGGTTCCTGCGCCAGCGCCGATGTCATGGCGGCGCCAAGGGCCGCCGCCGCAGCCAGGAACGGGAAACCACGCACGCGGCACGTTCGCATGCGGCGATCGTCGGCGGTGGCGCGCGGCGCGCAATGCGGCCGCGCCCGATTCCTTGGTTGGCGATGTGGCGCCGGTCCCGTATGCCACTGTCTTCCCGCTCCCCTGGACTGCCCTTTGCGCCTCTTTGCGATCAGTGACCTGCACCTGAGCTTCGGCGTCGACAAGCCGATGGACATCTTCGGGCCGCAGTGGGTTGGCCACGCCGAACGCATGCAGCAGGCGTGGGACGCCATGGTCGGTCCCGACGACTGGGTGCTCGTCGGCGGCGACACTTCGTGGGGACTCGACCTCGCCGAAGCCAAGCCCGACCTCGACTGGCTCGGCGCGCGGCCGGGCCGCAAGGTGTTGATCAAGGGCAACCACTGCACGTGGTGGCAGTCGCGCACTAAGGTCGAGAAGGTGCTGCACCCGTCGATCCGGTTGCTGCAGAACGATGCGGTGCAGTTGCCCGACGGCACCGTGGTGGTCGGCACGCGACTGTGGGATCCGCCCGAAGCGCCGTGGGCCGATGCACAATCGGCGACGGTGTTCGCCCGCGAGCTCGAACGCTTCAAGCTGTCGATCCAGGCCGGGCGCAAGCTCGGTGGTTGTGTGCCGGGCGGCGCTCGCACCATTGCGTTGGTGCACTATCCGCCGCGGTACTCGGATGGGCGCGAGACGGGGGCCGTGGCGCTGCTGAAGGAAGCGTGCGCGCAGATCTGCGTGTACGGCCACTTGCACGGCAAGGACCACAAGTACGGCTTCCAAGGCGTCGCCGACGGCATTCGCTACTACCTGGCTGCAGTCGATGCGATCGACTTCCGGCCGATCCCGATCCCGCTCGAGTGAACGTCGCATGCGCTGTGTCGTCGTCGTCGTAGTTGCGTTGTCGTTGTTCGCGTGCTCGGCCCCACCGCCGCCGCAGTCATCGGCAGCAACCGGCCGCGGCGTCATCGCGTTCGACGCCGAAGTGCCCACCGGCGCCAAGACCTGGCCGCGGCCGGAGTGGAACGTCGGCGACGCGTTCACGATGGTGCGCGGCGAACACGTGCGCGGCACCTTCCGCGTGCTCGAAGTGACGCCCGAGCACTACGCGATCGACACGGGTGCGGGGCCAGTGCTGCGGCGCACGCGCGATCTCGGCAACCTCGGCCAATGGAGTGCGGCGAACGCGCCGGAGCACCTGCTCGCGCCGGTCGATGCGCGCTACCACTGGCCGCTGTGGGTCGGCAAACGGTGGTCGTGCGAGTTCGTCGATCGTGGGCCCGGCGCGCCGCCGGTGCCGTTGCGCGCCGACTACGTCGTCGAGGATCTCGACACGATCACCGTGCCCGCCGGCACCTTCGAGGCCTTGCGCATCGTGCGCACCTTGCGGTTGGTCGGGGCCGAGGCGCGGTATTTGCCGCAGACGAAGATGACGTGGTACGCACCTGCCGTCGGCATCGAGATCCGCCAGCTCGACGGCGATTCGCTGGTCGAGCTGGTGGAAGCGAAGACGGCCTCGCCGCGGTGACGCACCTCACCAGGTGCCGATCGTCAGTTGCAGCGCGTTGGTCGCGGTGACGGCGAGCGTCGCGTCGAGGGCGAGCGGCACCATTTGGTGGCGGAAGGCGATGCCGGTGAGGGCTGGATCCGCCGGCAGCACGAACTGCGCACTGCACGCACCGTTGCTGGCGAGGCTGGTCGTGACGAGGTCGGGTTGCACGTGCAGCGTGCAGCCGGGTTGCGCGGTCGCGAACACGGTGTTGAGCGGCAGCGCGACCCCGCCAAAGCCGAACACGACGAACACCATCGCCGCCGGCGGCAAGTTGCTCGCCTGCGAAGTCCACGTCGTGCCGGTCCACGGATGCGAGGCTGTCAACGTTGCGGTTCCGCAGCCTGCGCCAGCGGCGATGACGTTCGCCGGGCACGTCGTGGTGATGCGCGCGATGTTGTTCGACACGACGCCGTCCACGGTGCGGAAGGCGCCGCCGAGCACGATGTCGCCGTTGCTGAGTCGCGCCATCGTCTCGACGCGCGAGCCGGTGCCGACGTACTCGCCGGCGATGCCCGAGCCGATCGCGCTCCACGCGGTGCCGTTCCATCGCGCAAGCTGGTTGCCCGCGACGCCCGGCGTTTGCACGAACTGCCCGGCCACGACGATTTCGCCGGTCACGGACTCGGTGATCGCCATCAGCACGCCGCCAAGCCCTGTGCTGTACGGATGCCACGCGGTGCCATCCCAGCGGCCGATGCGGCTGATCTGCGTGGTCGGCGTCGAGTAGAACGCGAAGTCGCCGCCGACGACCAGGTCACCGTTCGGCTGCACGTGCATTGCGTAGACGGTCTCGTTGGAGTTCCACATTCCGGGCGTGAACCCGCTCCACGCGGTGCCGTCCCAGCGCGCCAAGGAGACGGCACTGACGCCGCCGATCGAATAGAACCGGCCGCCGACCACGAGGTCGCCATTCGGCAGCGTCGTCAAGCATTCGATGCGGCCCGAAGCACCCAGCGTTGCGAACGCAGACCACGCCGTGCCGTCGAAGCGCACCAAGGAATGCGTGCTCGAACCATACGTCGAACGCGCGGCGACGAGGTCGCCGTTGGCGAGTCGCGTGACCGCGTGCAGGTAGCCGTTGGCGACCGTGCCGAGCGTCGTCCACGTGCTGCCATTCCAGCGCGCGGCACTGCCGGTGAAACCACCGACCGCGACGAGGTCGCCGTTCGGCAGTTCGAGCAGATCGTAGATGCGCGCATCGAGGCCAGCGCCGAGCGCTTGCCACGCGCTGCCGTTCCAGCGGGCTACGTTGCTCGCCACCACGCCGTCGATTTTCTGGAAGACGCCGCCGACGACCAGCGACCCGTCCGCCATCGCCTCCGAGTCGGCGATATAGCCGTTGCCGCTGATGCCACCGCTGAGCGCGTGCCACGCGGCGCCATCCCAGCGAGCGATGCGATCGAGTGGTTCGCTTCCCGCGGCAAAGAAGTGGCCGCCGGCGATCAGGTCGCCATTCGGCGTCTCGGCGAACGCGAACACCTGGCCGTACGGCACGCCGGTCGACAGCGAAGACCACGCGGTACCGTTCCACTTCGCGATGCGCGCCGCAGGCGTGCCGTCGATCGACGTGAAGGTGCCGCCGATGATGAGGTCGCCGTTGGCGCGCGTGAACAAACCACTGACCTGGTTGTCGGCGCCGGTTCCGAACGGGTTCCACGCGGTGCCGTCCCAGCGCGCGATGCGATTGGCGCCCGTCGTGAACGTGCCCCCGACCACCACGTCTCCGTTGGGCAAGCAGGTCAACGCGAGTGGTACGTTCGCGACGCCGCTGCCGAGCGCCGACCATGAAGTTCCGTTCCAGCGCGCGATTCGGCTCGCCGGAGCGCCGCCGGCGCTCAGGAAGTGGCCCGCGACCAGCAGGTCGCCATTCGGAGCGACTTTCAGCGCGGTGGCAGTGTTGTCGAGGCCCGCACCGAGCGGCGACCACGTCGTGCCGTTCCACCGCGCGATGCGTGAACACGGAACGCCGCCGGCGAGGTTGAACTCACCCGCGGCGACGAGATCGCCGTTGGGCAGGACCGCGAGTGCCATGACCTGCGCGTTGAAGCCACCGCCGAGACTGACCCAGGCCGAACCGTCCCAACGCTGGATGTGTTCGGACTGGCCTGGGTTGCTCAACGCGAGGTTGCCGGCGACGACGACGTCGCCGTTCACGGAAGCGATTGCGTTCACTTGAATGGCCGGGAGGCCGCTGCCGAATGTCGACCAGTTGCCGGTTGCGGGATCCCATGCCGCGACGTTGCGAGTCGGCAAGGCGCCGACCTGGTAGAACGTGCCGCCGATGACGAGCCGCGCGCCGAGCGGGCCTGGGCCGTCGGGATCCCACCACGCCGATGCCAGGATCGAGCCATCAACACCGGTGACGCCCTGCCCGGCTGGGACGGTCAACGCGCATTGCGCACCGACCTGGGCGGCGGCCAACGCGAGGGCCAATCCGGCACGACGAAGCGAACTGGGTTCTGCGAGCATGGCGGGCAGTATCTCCGAGCGCGCCCATCGTAACGGCTGTGCGATTTCGCGCTGTCACGGCCGTTCGGGTTGCGCGGGGACGCCGGTCAGCGTTCGACGCGAGTCCAGCCGGAGCGGTCGCGCCACAGGCTGCTCATGTGCCCATCGGTCCACGGCACTTCGAGGTGCTGGAAGCCAGTGCCCTTGCCGTCCCATGCATCGTGCAGCCAGAACGCCCAGGGGTCGGTGACCAGGAAGTCGCCGACGAACGCACCGACGTAGCACGCCGGCATCACCGGCACGACCCACAGCGCCGCGTTCCACCACGGGCTGTTCACGTACGACTTGTGGTCCCAGTCGTCGATCGAGCGACGCAGCTGGTGCGGGCCGGCAGCGCAGGCGCCGAGGGTCACGAGGGAAGCGAGGACGATGCGACGGGCAATGGTGCGCATGCCCGCAGCGTACGCGACACGCCGCCGACTGGACAGCGTGACGCCGGCCGCGCGTCCCGTATGGTCCAACCCGTGCCCGCCGCGCTGCGCCCACCGCTGTTCTTCGCCACCGCGATCACCTTGTTGGTGACGCTCGCGCGCCTCGTCGGCGAACGCGCCGGTGGGCCGGCGTGGGCGTTCGGGCGCGGGGCTGGCGGCGGGGCCTCGGTGGTCGGCATCGGCTGGCTGATTCCGGTGTTCGGCGCGTGGTTCGGCCATCGCCTGGCGTTGGCGGGGCAGGCACCGGCGGATCTGAACCGCGCGCTGCGCCTCGTGGTGGGAGCGCTGCTCGGCGTCGTCGCCGTGTTCCTGGTCGCGAAGACACTGCTCTCGGTGACGCTGGCGACGTTCGTGTTTGTGGCGTTGGCGCTGCCGGCGCTGGCGTTGCTCGCGGTGGTGGCGTGGCCCGAGCTGGCGCGCGTGCTGCTCGTCTACGCCGTGTTGGCGCGGCTGCCGGTGATCGCGCTCACCGTGGTCGCGGTCCGCGCGTTGTGGGGCACGCACTACGAACAACTCGCGCCCGGGGCTCCGGCGATGGACGACTTCGGCCGCGCCACGGTGCTGTGCCTCGCCCAGGTCTGTCTGTGGATTCCGCTGACGATGCTCGGTGGTTGTGCCGCCGGGCTGATCGCGGCGATGCGCGTGCGGCGTTAGTTGGCAGCGTCGATGCGCGCCGCCGTGCGGCGGGCAGTGCCGAGTGCGGTGCCGTCGAGGCCGACCTTCACCACGAAGGCGCGGCCACTGCGGTCGCGCACCGCGAACTGCCAGAACTCCTCGCGGGCAGGTCCCGACACGATCCAGGCTTCTTCGATCGAGGGACCGGTGCGCAGCGCCGTCGCCAGCGCGTTCGGCGGCACTTCGGCGATCGTCACGGTGTGCGCGCGTTCGAGCACGGCGCCGTCGTCGGCGACGAGTGCCGAGCGCTGGTGTTCCGGCTCCGCGTAGTTCTTGTCGATGCGGAAACCCGTGCCACGCGGGCCCGATTCGCGGCCGGCGAACGTCTGGGCGCCGCCGGGCAGCACGGCTTCGAACGTGGTGCGGACCGCCGCCGGCATGGAGCCGGGGCCCACCGGCACGGCGGTGCCGATGATGCGGCCGTTGGCGAGCCACAGTCGGGCCATCGCGCCGGCTGGTGCATCGTGCAGTTGCGCGATGAGCGTCGAGGTCGGGACCGGTGCGGTGGTGCAGCCGGCAAAGCCGAAGCAAAGCCCCAGGACGGTGGCACGGGTGGAGCGGAGCATGACGCGACTCTCGCGTACGGACTCGCCGGATGCCACCGGCGGGCCTGACGAGCTCGTGTGGTCCGGCGCGAGTGCCTCCGTTCCGGGAAGCTCCGCCCCGGAAGTTGTCCGGAATGCAAAGCCACCTCGGCGGGAGGGTCGGCAGCGTCGCGGCACCAGGGATCCGGGTCCGACCTTGATCCGTCCGCACGGCCAAAGAGACTCAACGCCTCGTCATGATCCAACAATCGTTCGACCAGATCATCGCTTCCCTCGCCGCCAAGACGCCTACTCCTGGCGGCGGCGCTGCGGCGGCGATGGCCGGTTGCATGGGCTCGGCCCTGTTCCTGATGGTGGTGCGATTCTCGCGCGGCAAGAAGGCCAACGTCGATCGTGAAGGCGATCTGCTGCGCGTCGAGGGGCTGCTCGACGGCCACGTGAAGCGGCTCCTGCCGATGGCCGAGCGCGACTGCCGTTCGTTCGACCTGGTCTCGGCGGCCTATGGCATGCCGAAGGACACCGACGACCAGAAGGCGCTGCGCGAGAAGGCGATCCAGGAAGCGATGGTCGGCGCGATGGTGGTGCCGGAGGAGACGCTGTGCATGGTGCGCGACGTGTTCGTCGCCATGCAGCAGGTCACCGGATGCGTCGGCAAGGCGATCGTCAGCGACCTCGCGTCGGGCGCATCGCTGCTGCTCGCCGCGGCCGAGGGCGCCTTCCTCAACGTGCGGATCAACGCCGCCTACCTGACCAACCGCGACCTCGCGGACAAGACGCTCGAACGCGCCACCGCGGTGCTGGTCGAGATCCGTCGCCAACAACAGGCCATCGCCGTGTCCGTGGACAAGATGCTCGCATGAGCAAGAACTCGCCCCTGTTGTTGTGCGTGCTCGACGGCTTTGGCGAGGGCCCGGCCGGCCCGGCCAACGCGATCCACACTGCCCAGCCGCGCTGCTTGCTGGATCTGCGCCAGAAGTGGCCAACCACGCTGCTGCAGGCCAGCGGCGAAGAAGTCGGGCTGCCGTGCGGTCTGATGGGCAACTCCGAGGTCGGTCATCTCAACATCGGCGCCGGACGCGTCGTCTACCAGGAGATCACGCGCATCGATCGCGAGATCCGCGAAGGTCGCTTCGCCACCAACTCCGCGTTGCTGTCGGCGATCGCGCATGCACAGAAGACCGGCGGCGCGCTGCATCTGTTCGGGCTCGTTTCCGACGGCGGCGTGCATTCGAGCGACCTGCATCTGCGCGCGTTGCTGCAGATGGCGAAGGCGAAGGGACTGCTCGGCGATCGTGTCGTCGTGCACGCGTTCCTCGACGGGCGCGACACGCCGCCGCGTTCGGCGCAGATGTACGTGGCGCGGGTCGAAGAGTGGATGCGGGAATGCGGCACCGGTCGCATCGCCAGCGTGATCGGTCGCTACTACGCGATGGATCGCGACAAGCGATGGGAGCGCGTGCAGAAGGCGTACGACGCGCTGACGCTCGGCCAGGGCCACACTGCGGCTTCGGCGCAGGCGGCGATCACTGCTGCCTATGCGCGCAACGAAGGCGACGAGTTCGTGCTGCCGACCATCGTCGGGTCGCCGGACCACGGCCGCGTGCGCACCGGCGACGCGGTGATCTTCTTCAACTACCGCACCGACCGCGCCCGGCAGTTGACCGATGCGTTCGTCGGCAAGGACTTCGCCGGGTTCGCCCGCGCCACGGTGCCGTCGACGCACTTCGTGACGATGACGCGCTACCGCGACGACCTGCCGTGCCCGGTCGCGTATGCGCCGCAGAATCTCGAAGGCACCTTCCCGCAGGTCGTGAGCCGCGCCGGCATGCGGCAGCTGCGCATCGCCGAGACCGAGAAGTACGCGCATGTGACGTTCTTCTTCTCCGGTGGTGACGAGAAGGAGTATCCCGGCGAGCGGCGCGTGTTGATCCCGAGCCCGAAGGTGGCGACGTACGACCTGCAGCCGGAGATGTCGGCCGTGCCGGTCACCGACGCGCTGCTGGCGGAGCTCGCCGGCGGCCAACGGCCGGACGTCACGATCCTGAACTTCGCCAACGCCGACATGGTCGGCCACTCGGGCCTGATTCCGGCGGCAGTGCAGGCAGTGCGCACGATCGACCAGTGCCTCGCGCGCATCGTGCCGGAGTTCTTGCGACTCGGCGGCACGGTCGCGATCACCGCCGACCATGGCAATGTCGAGATGATGGTCGATCCGGAGACCGGCCAGCCGCACACCGCGCACACCACGAACCCGGTGCCGCTGATCATCGCCGGCGAAGCGGCGCGTGGTCGCCGGTTGCGCGAGCACGGGCGCCTGTGCGACATCGCCACCACGTTGTTGCCGATCCTCGGCCTGCCGAAGTCCTCGGGCATGGATGGAGTCGATTTGTTCGCATGAAGAACCTCGCCGTCGTCGTGTTCCCGTTCTGCGTCGGTGGCCTGTTGGCCCAGGAGCCGACGCCGATCCGCCAGGTCGTCGCCGACGCGATCGCCCGCATCGATCCGCAGCAACTCGAGAGCACGGTGCGCAAGCTCGCGAGCTTCGGCACGCGGCACGTGCTGTCGCGCACCGACAGCGACACCGAAGGCACCGGGGCAGCGCGCAAATGGCTGCGCGCGCAGTACGAAGCGATCGCGGCGACCAGCGGCGGCCGGCTCACCGTTGAGTTGCAGGAAGAGACGGTGCCGTGCCTGCGGCCGAACATGCCGGCCCAGGTGCCGATCGTGAACGTGATCGCGACGCTGCGCGGTGCTTCGGATCCCACGCGCGTCTACGTCGTCGGCGGCCACTACGACTCGCGCAACAGCCTCGGCGAAGACGGCAAGGGCGCGGCGCCGGGCGCGGTCGACGATGCGTCGGGCACCGCGGTGGCGCTCGAAGCCTGCCGCGTGCTGGCGACGCGGGCGTTCCCGACGACGCTCGTGTTCGTCGCCTACGACGGCGAAGAGCAGGGCTGCATCGGCTCGGCGGCGCATGCCAAGGCCCTGGCGGCGGCGGGGGCCGTCGTCGATGGCATGATCGGCTGCGACATCGTCGGCAACACGCTCGGCATGGACGGCGCGCGCTACGACCGGCACGTGCGCTGCTTCAGCTACGCGCCGAGCGGCAACGACAGCTTCGGCCGCAGCATGGCGCGCATGGTGAGCTATGCCGCGCGCACGCACGTTCCCGAGTTCGGCGTCAAGCTGATCCTGCGCGGCGATCGGTTCGGGCGCGGCGGTGACCACCGTTCGTTCTTCGACCAGGGGGTTCCGGCCGTGCGACTCAGCGAGCCGCGCGAGGACTTCTCGCGCCAGCACCAGAACCTGACCGAACGCGATGGGCGGCCGTACGGCGACGTGCCCGATTTCGCCGACTTCGGCTACATGGCCAACGTCACCCGCGTCGTCGTCGCCACGCTCGCCGAGCTCGCGTCGGCGCCGCCTGCACCGCGCGTCGTCAGTGCGCAGCTGCGTCGCGATCGGTACGACACCGAACTCGTGTTCGAACTGCCGGCGGGCGTCACCGACTGCGAGTTCGTGTGGCGGGAGACCACCGACGCCGACTGGACGCACGTGGTCGATGCCAAGACCGCCAACCCGACGCCGACGCGCAGCGGCCGCCTGCTGGCGACGTTCCCCGGCGTGTGTCTCGACGACGCGGTGGTCGGCGTGCGCGCAGTCGGCAAGGACGGCAGCCGCAGCCGCGTGGCGACGCCGCCGGAGCCGGACCGTTTCGACCAGAGGCCGCGTGGGGCGCGCCCAGCGGCAACCGAAGGGGACAAGAAGTGAGGAACCTGCCCACGCGTCGCCGCGCGACTCTCCCGGCCCTTGGTTGCGGCTTGCTCGTCGTCGCCTGCGGTGTTGGCGACGGCAGCGACATCGGCCCCGAACTGCCCGAGATCCCCGACGTCAGTTGCCGCTTCGTCGTGCTCGACGACCAGTCGCGCGGGGTCGTGGGGGCGACGGTGTCGGTGGGCGGCACAACTGCTTCAGGCACTACCGGCCGCAACGGTCGCGGCGACTTCCTCGCCGAACCGCGTGGCCGTCGTCTGGTTCGCGTCGAAACGGAGAACGCGGCGGCGACGAACGGCGACACGCTGCGCACGTTCCAGGTCGCGACGTCGATCACCGGCCGCGATCTGCCGGCGCCGTTGTTCGCCGCGGACTTTCCGCTGGCGGCGAGCACGACCCTGACGCCTGGCACGCAGCCGGGTGGCGTGGTCGTCACCTCGACGATCGGATCGCAGCTGCAGATCGCGGGTGGCGCCAGCGTCGGTGCGCCCGCGGGAGCGGTGAGCATCGACCTGCGCCTCGGCGATCTGGCCGCACACCACCTGCCTGGCGACCTGCCGCAACCGGCCACCGGCGGGCGGCTGTTCTCGCGCGGGCTGTGGATCGAACCTGCCGACGTGACCTTCACGCCGGCGGCGGTCGTCGACATCGCCGACGACCTCGGGCTCGGCACCGGGCAGGCCCGCCTGTATCGCTTCGACCCGTCCACGGGCGAATGGACCGACACTTCGGTGGATGGCACGGGCTTGGCGGGGCGCATCACTGCGAGCGGAGCCAACACGGGCGGCCTCTATGCGTTCGCGGTCGATGTCGCGGCGACCACCGTCAGCGGTCGCGTGATCGCTGCGGCAACGCCGGCGTCCTCGCTGCCGGACGTGATGGTGCTCGTCGATCACGTGAAGACCGTCACCGATGGCAACGGCAACTTCGTCGCGTCCGGCATCGCGGCAACGCTCGCGAACGGGGCGCCGCGCAGTTGTGTGGTGGAGGCGGTGGCCGGCGGCAGCTGGTTGCCGGTGCGCACCAGCGTCACCGCCGCCGTCGTCGCCGGAACGACCGCGCTCGCCGACTTGCCGTTGGACACGGTGCTGGCCGGCAACATCCGCGTGCAGCAGGTGCTGCGTGGCCGCGCCGAAGTGTTCGCGCCGGCGCGCCTGAGCTCGCTGCGTGGCGACGTGGCGTTGTCGCTGACCAGTGATGCGCAGGGCCAGGTCACCTTCGAGGACGTGCCCGCCGAGTACTTCGGGTTCCAGGACGGGCGCGCGCGCGATACGCGCGACGTCTTTTATGGACAGGCGATCGGGTTCCTCGAACGCGGCCGCCGTTGGCTCGATGCCTACCAGTTCTTCCAGCAGCGCGCCTGGTATCTCGGTGGCCGTCGCACGCGTGCCTACGCCAGCGACGCGTTCGGCGGCGGTCCCGTCTACGACGCCGCGATCATGCAGGGCGCAGTGCCGGGCGAAGGTTTCGCCGGCGAGACGCGCGAGGGCGGTGTGTTGTTCATCACCCGCGATTTCGCCGGGCGAGCCACCGCGACGGTCCGCACCGAACGCGATGGGCGCGTGCTGGTGCATGCGTATTCGATCGTGTCACCGAACGGCGAGCACCTCGAGCTGCCGTTGCAGCGCGTGTTGCGCACGCCGCTCGCCGCGTTCGCGCGGCACGGGCTCCTTGCCGGCACCCTGCTCGGTGCCGACCCGGGTCGGCAGCACGCGATTCTCGCCACGCGCCGCCTGTCGGCGCAGGAATGGTGGGACGACGTCATCGAAGGGATGTCGTTGCCGACGACGCTCCCGCTCGACGTCGATCCGGCGACCACGCACGGTCCGTTCGTTGCCGGGGTCCCGGCCACGGGCGGCAACCTGGCGGCGATCGAGTTCACGGCGCCCGGTGGCGACAAGACGCTGCAGAAGGTGGCGATCGCCGCCGACGCGGCGCCCGTCGAAGGCGCGCGGATCGCGCGCGACCTTGCGCTCGATCTCGTCGCGGACACGACCTTCACGCTCGCGGGTGCGCTCAGCGGCGCGGATTCCGAACTCGCGCTGCCGTCGCTGCAGTTGGCGCTGGCCCTGCAGCAACCTTCCGGGCGGATCGTGCCGATCGTGCGCGACCTCGACGGCAACTTCGCGACCAGCGGCGCCGACGTGACGTTCACGCTGCCCGAGTTGAACGGAACCGCTGCCGGCCACGGCTGGCTCGGCCTGCTGCACGGCAACTACGTGGTGGGCAACGACACGCTCGGTGTCGGCGCGCTGGTGTCGCTGCCGCGCGGCGCCGCCGGATTGTCGTCCTTTCCCGTGGGGACGGTCGCGTTCGATCAGTTCCCCGACATCGTGGCGCCGGCCGCCAATGCGACCGTGCCGGCCGATGGGTTCACGGTGCAGTTCACGCTGCCGGCGAACGCGCTGCACGGCAGCATCGAGTTGCGCAACGAAGTCACCGGCGAGACGCGCTTGTGGCAAGCGCTGGTGCCGCGCGAACTGACCGACTTCGCGTTCGTCCGTCTGCCGAACGAGGCCGTCACTCCACTGCTGGCCGGCCGGACCTGGACGCTCACCGTGTCGGCGTACTTCGGCGACGGTGTCGTCACCGGCACCACGGACCCATACCGCGACTTGTCGACCTTCGCCCAGTCGATCGGTTCGGTCGAGCGCGGCGTCTGGCTCGTGCAACGGCGATCGATCCAGATCACGACCAACTGATGGCCGCGCCGGCGCAACGCCGCGGTGGTGGTCGGGCCGTCCTGGCGGCGTGGCTCCTGGGCTTGACCGCATGCACGGGAGCTGGCGAGCAGCCCGACGACGGGCTCGAACTCGAACTCGCCGCTCGCGCCCTGCGCGAAGGTCGCTGGGAAGAGGCCGGCGAACGCGTCGCTGCCGTGCGGGCGCGGGCGCCGCGGCATGCGGCGGCGGCGCAGTGGGGGGCGCTGCTGATGGAGATGGCGTGGCGCGACGACGAGGCGATCGCGGTGCTGCGAAGCGCGGTGCGCACCGCCGGCAACGACGCCGAGATCGCCCGTTGCCAGGGTCGCCTCGGCGACCTGCTGTTCCAGGCTGGGCGGTATGTCGAGAGTGTCGAGCCGCTGCGCGCCGGTGCTGCCGCCGCAGACGCCGAGCGGCGACGAGCCTTCGCGGAGCTCGCTGCGCTGTTGCCGTTCCAGCGCACGGCGACCGGGCCGGTGCTGGTCGAGCAGCCGCTGCTGCCGGGGGCGATGCCCGAGTTCGTGTGCGCCGCGGGGTCGTTGTCGCGCCCGTTCGCGATCGACACCGGCACCTCGATGACGACGCTGTCGCGTTCGTTCGCCGACGAACTGGCGGTGCAGGATCGCCGGCCGGCCGGCTCGGCGTTGGATGGCGCCGGGCGCACCCTGCCGATCGAAATCGGCGTGTTGCCAGCGTTCGCGTTGGGCGGCATCGAATTCGGTGCCGTTCCCGTGCTCGTGATCGACGACGCGGCGATGCAGTTGCGCGATCTGCACGGCGGGCCCGAACGCGTTCCCCGCGGCGTGCTCGGACTCGATCTGCTGGCTGCGTGCCGACTGTCGATCGACCCCGAACGCGGCAGTGTCGTGCTCGAAGTGCCGCGCGGTCTGCCTGCCGACGAGTCGGTCCAGTGCCTGCGCGTCGATGGCCGGTGCCTCGTGCCGGTGTTCGTCGACGACGTGCGCATGTGGTTCGTGCTCGACACCGGCGCCAGCCACTCGTCGCTGACCGAAGCCGGCCTGCTGCGCCTTGCCGGCGGCGAAGCGCGCGCCGTGCCGGCCTTCCGGCGCGTGCGCACGGTGGGCGGTGCACTGGTGTCGGTGCGCGAGGTGCAGGACCTCTCGCTGCGGTGTTCGATGGCGCGATTCGTCGGGGTGACGTTGCCGGTGGTCGCGCGCGGCGGCAGTGCCGTGTTCCCCGTGCACGGCGTGTTCGGCATCGATCTGCTGGGACGTTGCCGGGGCACCCTGGATCGCGGTCGGCTGCGCCTGCAGGTCCGGTCGTGAACGAGCCGTGGGCCGGGAACGTCCGTTCCGCTACAAACTCGCCGTGACCTCGCCGCCCCCCGGATTGTTCGACGAACTCGGCCTGGCCGTCGGCTGCATCGACGGCAATGGCGCGATCGTGGCAACGACGAAGGCGATGGCGGCATTCATCGCCCGGGCGACCGCGGGAACGCGACCCGCTTCGTTGGCCGGCATTGGCCTGCTCCCGACGGCGATTGCGGATCTCGAGCGAATGCAGCCAGTCGACTGTGAAACCGAAGGTCGTTGCTTCGCACTGCGTCTGGTCGAACACGCCGGCCAGCGTTGGCTGTGGGTCATGGATGCGACCGCCGAGCATCGGGCCGCGAGTGCCGCGACGGAGCTCGTTCGCCTGCGCACGTTGGCGGCCTTGGCGGCCACGCTCGTGCACGATTTCAACAACCTGCTGAACTCCAGCCTTGGGCTCGCGGCCTATGCCGAACCGCACCTGACCGATCCGCTGCATCGGCAGGCAGCGAAGGAACTCGGCGCCGC
Organism: Planctomycetia bacterium; assembly: GCA_005776475.1. Lineage (GTDB taxonomy): Bacteria > Planctomycetota > UBA1135 > UBA1135 > UBA2386 > UBA2386. The sequence goes on along the minus strand of SXPB01000216.1, from coordinate 40,570 downwards.
GACGCAGCAAGGGGCGCAGCTCGCGCGCACGCTGGCACGCTTGCTGGCGCGTGGGCTGGGCGAGCGCGCCACCGTGCCCGCCGCCAACATCGTCGACGAAGCGTTGGCGGTGACCACCAAGGCCGCGGCGCATCGCGGCATCCGCCTCGTGCTCGAAACCGCAGCCGACGCGCCCGTCGTGCGCACGGTCGTCGCCGAAGCCGTGCAGGCGCTGTGGCACACGTTGATGGCGTTGATCGAGCTCGGGCCACAGCGAATCACGGTCAACCTGGCGCCGGCATCCGTCGCGATCGGTGGTGGGCGACTGCGGCCGTGCGCGCGCGTGCGCGTGCTGGCCAGCGGCGTGCCGCGCGAAGGGGCACGCGAGTTCGTCGACCTGGTGCGCGTGGCGCCCGGCATGACTTCGTTGCTCGACCGTTCGGCAGCAGCTTCGGGCCTCGTCACCGCCGCGCTGGTGCAGAGCCGCCTTGGCGGCGCCTTGCTGGCGAAGTGCGACGGGGACGAACTGGAAGTGGACTGCGTCTGGCCGGCGTTGTCCTGACCGCGGTCACGGTGTCGTCGACGCCGACGACAGCCGCCAGGTGCGCGTGGCGGCCACTGCCTCGCTGAGAGTGCGTTCCCGCCCGGCGTCGAACGGCAGGTCGCCGAAGCGCACTTCCTGGTAGGCGGCGAAGGCACTCGCGATCGCCGCGGCCGGAACGTTCTTCTGCGCGGCGATGGTGCGCGCGAGCGACTCGAGCGACGCCCCGGGCGGACGCGCGTGCCCGGCGGCAGCCAGTTCGTGCAGCAACTGCGCCAACAGCCGGCGCGCCGCCGCGGGAACCGCGGATTCGGCTGCCTGCAGCGAAGGGGCGAAGGCGCGCCGCGGACTGCGCAACAACAGGATGGTGGCCAGCGCCGCGAGCGCGGCCAGGATCGCATGCCGGAAGTCGACCCCAGGCAGGTCGGCGCTCGGCTCCGGCACCGGCTCGGCTGCATCGTCGTCCGGCAGGGTCACGTCGAGCGGTTGGCCGTCGGGGTCGCGCGGCGTCCCGTTGCGTTGCCCACGTTCGGCCGCGGGCGTCGGATCGAACACCACGAAGCCGTGGCCCTGCAGCGGCACTTCGACCCAGGCGTGGGCGTTCTCGGCGCTGAACAACCGGGCTTCGGCGCGATCCCGATCGCGACGACCGTTGTGCACCCCGACGCCGATGCGGCACGGAATGCCGTGCACTCGCAGCAGCAGCGCCGCCGCCGAAGCGAAGTGCATGCAGTAGCCACGCCGCGGTGTCGGCGAGAACAGGAAGTTCTCGATCGCTGTGGGGAACGGACCCGACGGCTCGCTGCGTTCGTAGCGGCAGTGTTCGGTCAGCTTCGTCGCGATGCGCGCCATCGCCGCCACCGGTGCCGCCGGCACCTGCCACTCGTTGAGCAGCGCCTGCCAACGGGAGCGGTCGAAACCCCTGGGCAGTTGCAGCAGCTCGGCGCTGGCGAACGCCACCGCGTCGTCGGCTGGCGGCCGCGGCATTGCGAACGACACGTCGTACGGCTGCATCGAGCCCGGCCCGTGCTGCCGCACCCATTCGCGACGCACATCGACGTTGAGGTTGCGCAGCCCGGTGATCCGGTTCGTGTGGGGCGGCACGAACACGAAGGCACTACCGGCCGGAAATCGCTCCAGCGACAACTGCTGCACCTCGGCGCGGACGCGCGGCGCGAGTTCGCAGTCGCCGGCGCGCAGTTCCACGAGGTCGAGTCGCCCTGGCCGCCACTCGGCCAGGTCCGCTTCGGCGTGGAAGCCGGTGCGCAGGTAGAGGCCGGGCGGAACGGTCCGGTTGGCCGGCGCGATCGCGCGCACCAGCAGTTCGTCGCCGTCGTCGGCCAGGCCGCCACTCGAGTTGTCGAGCGTGAAGGTGTCGTCGAGGCCGACGCGCGGCGCCCCGCTGACGCGGTCAGTGTTGGCGCCCGACGCACTGCTGCCGGGGGTCTTGGCGCGACTCGGCGACGGCAGCAACGACAACCCGAACTCGAGCGCGAACACGCAGCACAACGTCGCCGCGACCAGGGCTGCAGCACTCTTCCATGCGGTTCGAGCTGCGGGAACCTGCTGCGCTATGACCTGCGTGTCGGCGTGGGCGGCGAGATGGTCGGCGCTGCGCAGCGCGAGGCACGCGGCCGCGATCCAGGCCGCGAGCAGCCCCAGCTGCGGACCGTCGAGGATCACGCCGATCAGCACCACGCAGAAGCCCAGGAACAACGCCAACGGGCGGTCCGACGGTTGGTGGCGGGCGGTGGCGAAACCGAGCGGCGGCAGGATCGTGCAGGCCAGCGCCGCTGGGCGCGACATCGGTCCGACCAGCGTGAGCGCCAGCCAGCACGCGGCCACCTGCAGCACGACGGCGAGCATCGTCCGATGCCAGCCACGCAAGCGCAACCGGCTGCAACGGCCGAGCACGGCACCCGGCAGCACGAACGCCAGCAACCATCCGGCCGGCAGTTCCTGGTGCGGCAGATGCATGAGGGCCAGGATCGAACAGACAGCGAGCATCGCTTCCGCAATGCGTTCGGCGCGGCGCTCGGTCGGCGAGGGAACGCTCACGCGTCGTCGCCTCCTACCGTGACAATGCCACCGCGCAGTGCGGCGACGTCCTTGGTGTTGCCGCCGGTCGTCACCAGGAAGCAGTGGTCGAGGTTGGCCAGCGGCGCCAGCGTCGCTGCGGTCACCGCGCGAAACGCCGCGGGTTCGGCCGCCGCCAGCAACGTCATCAGCTCGCCTTCGCGGGCCGGGTTCTGCACCAGCACCAGCGTGTTGCCGGTTCCGAGCACGAGGGCGTGCACGGTGATGCCGCGATGCCGCAGCAAGCGCAGCAACGTCGCGGCGGCGCTGAGGCCATGCTCGAAGCGGCGCGACGGCAGCAGGCGACCGGGCGCTTGCCGCAGGTCGACGACCATGCCGACTACGCGCGGCGACCAACCGTGGGTCACTCGCCGCACCATCACGCCGAGGGCGGCGCTGCGCAACGCATGCACGCCGCGCACGTCTTCGTTCAGGTCGTGTTCGCGCAGCGAATGGAACTCGGTTCCCGCCAGCCGCGCGCGATCGCTCGGCAATGTCGGCCCGACCGCCGCCGCCAGTTCGGCATCGACCGACAGCGCGACGCGCGCCGGTTCGGTGACCAGCTCGACCTCGGTGTGCACCGTTGCGCGCACCAGGAACATGCCCAGCGGCCAATGCGATGCGAGCAGGAACACCCGCTCCCTGGCGACGCCGCGGTGCAGGCTGCGCTGGCGCACGGCGAAGTGCACCGTTCGCCCCGCCGGCAACGTCGGCAACAGCACCGCGTGCTGCAGGCGCATGGTGCGCGGTTCGTGCAGCAGGAACTCACGCAGCGGGCGCGGGCCTGCGTGTTCGACGAGGAGCGTTTCGAGGAACGGGGCACTGGCTGGTGTGCGCCGCGGTGCCACGCGGATGCGCAACGCGCCGAGGTGCCGTTGTTTGGCCAGCAGATCGACCAGCAACGGCGTCGCCAGCAGCGCCGCCGCCAGTCGCGCATTGGCGTCGCCGCCGAGCCACGCCGCGCCCGCCGCCAACGCCGCCAGCCAGGCCAGCACGCGACCGCGCAGCGTCAACTCCAGGCGCGTCCCGTTCGCGGCCATGCCTGTGGATCACTCCGGCATCGGGGTTTCCGCGAGGATCTGCTGCAGCACCGCGTCGGCACAGTCCCCCGTGCGCAGGGTGATGCGATGGCTCCACGCCGGCAGCAGCAAGGCCCGCACGTCGTCGGGCACGACGAAGGCACGGCCGTGCACGAAGGCGCGCGCGCGGCAGGCGCGATGCAGTGCTTGCGCCCCGCGGGTGCTCACGCCCTGCAGCACGTCGGTCGCCGTGCGCGTGCGATTCGCCAACAGCACCATGAACGCCACCAGCTCGCGCGTGCAGCGCACCTGTTCGATCGCGGCGCGCGCCCGCAGCAGGTCGTCGCGGCTCGCCACCGCCGGCATCTCGTCGGCCTGCCGATGGCCGTCCTCGCTCGCGACGACGTCGATTTCGTGTTCGGCGTCGAGATGGCCGATCTGCACGCGCAGCAGGAAGCGGTCGAGCTGGTTTTCGGGCAACGGGTAGGTGCCGGCGGCCGTGCCCGGGTTCTGCGTCGCCACCACGAAGAAGGGGTCGGGCAGCGCGTGCGTGGTGCGGTCGATGGTGACGCGCCGTTCGGCCATGCACTCCAGCAGCGCCGACTGCGTGCGCGGCGGCGTGCGGTTGAGTTCATCGGCGAGCAACACCGACGTGAACACGGGGCCTGGCCGGAACACCAGCTCGCCGGTCTTGGGCTGCCAGATCTGCGCGCCGGTGATGTCGCTCGGCAACAGGTCGGCGGTGCACTGCAGCCGTTGGAAGGGCAACGCGAAGGCGCGCGCCAGGCACTTGGCGAGCAGCGTCTTGCCCACCCCGGGCCGATCCTCGATCAGCAGATGGCCTGATGCCAGCAGGGTCGTCACCGCCAGTTCGATGGCCGCGTCCTTGCCGCGCAGGCATTGACCGATGGCAGAGACGAGTTGGGTCGCTAGTGGTGACATCGGTGCGCGTGGCGGCAGCATGCTACCGCTCGACTGCTTCGAGGGCAGTGTCGGTGCGTTCGCTTCGGCACCTTGCACCTTCCCCGTCGGCCCTTGCCCCGGCTACCTTGCTTCGCGTGAGCAAGTCCGTCGTCGCGTCGTTCCAGGCCAAGGGCCACCTCATCGATTCGGGCCTTCTTTCCGATGCGCTCGAAGCCGTGCAAGCGGCCGGCGCCACCTACCGGGTGATCCGGCTCGAGATCGGCAAGGCGCGCAATGACGAGAGCCAGCTCGAACTCGAAGTGACGGCGCCGACCAACAAGGTGTTCGACCGCGTGCGCGCCGACCTGATGTCGCTCGGCCTCTCGGAGACCGAGACGCAGGACGCCCAGTTCGCCGTCGTCGACATCGAAGGCACCGCGCCGGAGGGCTTCTACTCGACGACGAATCTCGCCACCGAAGTGCGCGTCGACGGCCAGTGGCTGGCGGTGCAGAGCCAGCGCATGGACGCGACCGTGGTCGACGACGGCGGCGCGTTCCGCTGCGTGAAGTTGCGCGACCTGAAGAAGGGCCAGCGGCTCGTGGTCGGTTTCGGCGGCATCCGGGTGACGCCGTACACGACCCGCAAGCTGCAGGAAGGCAAGTTCGGGTTCATGCAAGGCGGGGTCAGTTCCGAACGGCGCCTCGAAGCGCAGGTCGAAGAAGTCGTGCGCGAGTGGAAGCGAGTGCGCGCCGAAGGCCGCAAGGTGATCCTGGTGGCAGGTCCGGTGGTGGTGCACGTCGGTGCCGGTCCGACGCTCGCGGCGATCCTGAAGGCCGGTCTCGTCGATGGCCTGCTGAGCGGCAACGCGCTCGCGGTGCACGACATCGAAGTGGCGCTGTTCGGCACCAGCCTCGGCGTCGAACTGGCGCACGGCCGGCCGGCAGTGCACGGGCACATGCACCACATGCGCGCGATCAACACGATCCGGCGCTGCGGCAGCATCCAGGCCGCGGTGCAGAAGAAGGTGCTGAAGGGCGGCGTGATGCACGCGTGCGTGCAGGCGAAGGTGCCGTTCTGCCTCGCCGGTTCGATTCGCGACGACGGGCCGCTGCCGGACACCGAAATGGACCTGATCGCGGCGCAGTCTGGCTACGCGAAGATCCTCGAAGGCGCGGGGCTCGTGGTGATCCTGAGCTCGATGCTGCATGGGATCGGCACCGGCAACATGATCGCCGCCGATGTGCTGACGGTGTGCGTCGACATCCACCCGGCCGTCGTCAGCAAGCTCGCGGATCGTGGGTCGGCGCAGAGCCAGGGCATCGTCACCGACGTCGGCGCGTTCCTCGCGGTGCTCGCCGAGCAGCTCGGGGTCGCCGTTCGCTCCTGATCGTCACAAGCCGACGCGATTTGCTTCGAGGCTCGAACCTGGTTGCTCCAGCAACCAGCGCCACACCGGGCGACTGCCGGGAATGCGTTGCTCGATGTCGACGACCGCTTCCTGCCACAGCAGCACGCCGGTGGCGGCTGGCAGGGTCGTGCGCGCGAACTGCAGCGCCGCTTCTTCGCGATTCATGGTGAGCGGATCGACGAGGTTCCAGCAGGTGTTGACGAACGCGCTGCCCTCGGCGTCGCACAAGTCGATCTCGTGTTCGCCGAGTGCGTAGTGCCAGACCCGGCTGCGGCGCCGGCATTGCAAGAACACGACGCTTTCGAGGCGGCGCCCGAGGTCGGTTTCAGCACGCGCCGCGAACGCGGTGGCCAATCCCGGATCGACGACGTGCAGCTTGCGCGGGTTGCGCGTCTGGCGCCGAACCGAACCATCGTGCACGGGCAGCAAGTGGACGAGGCCACCTTCTTCCAGCATGGCGCAGTAGTCGAACAGAGTGTTCTTGCCGGCGCTCACGCCCATCGATTCCAGATCGCGATGCAGCTTGTTCAGGCTCAGCAACGACGCGGTGTTGCGGAAGCAGTGGCGCAAGAGGGCGCGCATCACGTTCTCGTTGCGGATCGCGTGCCGTTCGACAAGGTCGCGCCACAGCATCAGCGACGCGTATTCGTCCAGGATCAGCGGGCGCAGCTCAGGTGCGGCGACGACGACTTCGGGGAAGCCGCCCCAACGCAGAAACTCGGCCAACGCCGCACGCACTTCGTTCTCGCTGTTGGCGTCGTGGTCGCGCGGCACGATGCCGCGAAAGCGGAGGAACTCGCGGAAGCTGAGTGGGAACACGTCGAGCGTGATGCTGCGCCCGCGCATCGCCGCGGACAGATCGCGCTGCAGCAGGTCCGACGACGAGCCGGTGACGAAGATCGAGATGTCCTCGGTGTCGTGCAGGCGACGAACCCATCGCTGCCATTCGGGCGCGCTTTGCACTTCGTCCAAGAACAGGTAGATGCGTCCGGTCCGAGCCGCAGCGAACAGTTCGCGTTGGCAGCGCAGCACCTGGTCGAGTTCGTTGGCCGCGATGGGGTGCAGGCGATCGTCTTCGAAGTTGAGGTAGACGATGCGCTCGCGCGGCACGCCGCGCTCCATCAGTTGGCGCATGGTCTCGAAGAACAGGAAGGTCTTGCCGCAGCGGCGCACGCCAGACAGTCCGACCACTTTGCCGGTGTCGGTCGGAATCGACAGGTCGCGTGCATGCCCCTTGTGCAGAGGACGTTCCGACAGTTCTCGTAGGACGAACTTCAGATTGTCACTGTTCACAGAGACGAATATCGCATATTTTGTCGCAACATGGAGAGACAAAGTGGGAAAGTCCGTCCCCGAAGCCCTCCCGTGCCCGTCCGCCGCGTGCCGATAGACGCGATGCGATGGGAACTTCGACGCCTGCCCTGTTCTTGCCCGCCTGGCTCGCGATGGCCGCGATGGCCCAGGCTCCGACGCCGCCGCCCAAGCTGCCGGTCGAGCATGCCGAACTGGTGCTCGCCGACGGCGCCGACAGTGGCATCGATGCACGCCAATTCGGGCTCGGCGACGGTGGGCTCGCCGTCGAACGCGGCGAGCTTCGCTTCCGTGACGACGGCTGCATCACGCCGGGCGGCGTGTCGATCGAGTGCCGCTCCGTCGGGGTGAAGCTGACGTTCCCCTCAGGCGTCGAACTGCTGCTCGCTCCCGACGGCAATCTGCATCTGCGCAGCGGTGAGATCGCGGGACCGTTCGCGAGCGGCGTCGAGCTCTGGCTCGGTTGCGGCACGCGGGTGCGGGTCACGTTGGCGCAGGCGCGCGACGAACGCGTTCGCGATGTGGTTGTCGTCGATGGCGAGCGCGCGCTGCAACCGTGGCAACGCGGGCGCGCTGCCGTCGAGCAACCGCGCGCGGGGGCGTGGGCGGGGGTGCGGCTTGTGTGTCTTGGCGACGGTGGTCTCGTGTATCGGCCGATCGCGCTCGGTCCGTTGGTGACGCTGCAACGGGTGCTGGTGGCGAAGGAGCGCGAAGGCGATTCGCCAAGCGAACGGTTGGTGCTGTTGTGCGATCCATTGGTGCGTTCGCTGACGACGATGCAGCGGCAGCATCGGGAACCCGATGCGAAAGTGCGGCACGCGGTGACGGCGGTGGCGGCGGTCGCCGATCGTGGTGGAGTGATCTTCCCTTCGGGGGCGTCGTTGGCGCGCGCGGAACGCGATCGGTTGCGGTGGTTGTTGCGCGGGGGTTTTGAGTTGGAGATCGCGCTCGATGGTCCGCTGGCGCCGCGGCTGGAGTTGTATGCGGGTCGGTCGGCGGTGCCGATGATCGAGTGGACGCTGCGCGGGGATGCGGCGGCGTTTCTGGCGAATCCGCGCGATGACCATGCGGAGAAGCGGTGGCATGGCAATGGGACGCGGTTGGTGAAGGTCGCCGCGGAATTGCAGCCGCGCGAGCATTTGTTCGAACGGGTTGCGGCTCTGCAGGTGATTGCGCAACTCAAGCGTTGATGGCGCCAACTTGACCCGATGCCGTGCTGCGCTCTGATAGGGGCATGCGCACGCACGTCGCCAGGGGGCTCGTCGGGGTCCTGTTTCCGTTCCTCGCCGTTGCCCAGGACAGTGGCAATGGTCTGCAGGTGAAGCCAGAACCGCAGTGCATCGTCGCCAACGGATTGCTAGGGGTCTGGCGCAGCGACCCGGCGCTGGCGGAGCGGTTGGGCAGGAAGGCGAGCGCCAAGAAACTCGAGTTTCGCGAGGACGCCACCGTGCTGGCGAAGATCCCCGCGGCAATCGCAACGAAGCTGAAGGCGTTTCCGATCCTGCTCGCCGGCACCATGCAGAAGGGCGAGACCAAGCACGTGTTCCTGCTCACAGTGTTGTCTGGCAATTCGACGCTCGTGTGGTTTCGCGAACGCGGCGGCGATCCGTGTGGCGACGCGGAGTCGTGGAACGTGATGTTCGTGCGCGCCGAGGCAAAGCAAGCGGATCTTCTGTTCGTTGGCGGCGACAACGACAACCAGTCGTTCGAGGCGTTCGCGCGCGATGGCAAGCAGGTGGGCAAGTTGGCGGCGGAAGCGGCGTTGACCGAAATGGTGGCGATGCTGCGCGCCGGGCGGGTTCGCGACTTCGCCGAGACCTATTGCGCGCCGGATGAGTTGAACAAGCTGCGTGAAAAGGACGCGGCTCTGGAAGGCCTGATCGCGCGATTCGAAGGGGAGCGTGGCAAGGTGATCGCCGATGCGTTCGACAAGGCCGCGAAGTTGCCGCCGGTGCTCAGCGATGATGGCAACACGGCGACGTGGGAGATTGGCGAGATCGAAGAGTTGCCGAAGACGCTGAAGTTGCAGCGCATCGACGGGCGGTGGTACCTGCGCTAGGTACCAATTGCTCTTCCTCCGCAGCTCTAGAGCAAGCCGGTCGCGTGGCTAGGTCGTTGGCCCGATTCGAATGGAGCACATGCCTGAGTTTCCTTGTCCCTGCTGTCGCCGGTGGACACTGCGTGAGCGCGGTGCGTTCCTCACCTGTCCGGTGTGCTTCTGGGAAGACGATGGTCAAGACGACCACGATGCGAACGTTGTTCGCGGCGGCCCCAACGGTTCGCTCAGTCTGGCGCAGGCTCGCGCCAACTACGTGTCCCTCGGTGCATGTGAGCGCTGCCACCTTGCGTCAGTTCGCCCGCCGTCGCCAGCCGAGCTTCGCAGTCATGGAACGCGTTGAGAGTCTCAACGATGGTCGGGCGAGTCCTTGTTCAGCGCTTCCCGCGTCGTTGAAGTTGAGCATGCAATTCGCGGAGGAATCGTGAAGAACTCAGCCAAGTGTTCCAAGAGCTCCGGAACCAGCATCGTGCGAGTCCCTGACGAACTGATCGGTTTCGGAGGCGGCAACTGAATCCGAGTCGGGCGTCCGCTCTACCTTGGATCGGTGTTCCGATGTGCGCAGGAATGCAGCTTCTGTTGATCGTGCACCGACAGACGATTGCGCACGGCGAGGCATGGCATCACGGTCGAGCTCTGTGCCCACGTGAACGCGGCGAGAGTGGAAGCGAGCGTGGGTTCGAAGCCGCGCCACCGCACGCACTACTTCTTAGCTTTCGAGCCAGCCGCTTCCTGCGCCTTCGGCGAACGGTGCTCGCGCAGCGCGGCGGCGACGGCGGCGTCCTTCTTGTCCATGCGCAACAACGCGTCGAGTGCGGTCGTCGTGTTGGTGGCGCCGAGCGCCAGCAGCAGGGCCGCGCGGTCCTTCGGATCACCGGCCTGGTGCAGCCGCGTGCCGAGCCGGTTGGCGGCGTCTTCGCCGTGCAGCATGCGCCCGATGCGCCCGACGGCGCGCGCATACTCCGGATCGGCAACCGGTCCGAGCCCGACCACGAGTGCTTCGAACGTGCCATCGAGCTTCTGCTCGGCGCACAGTTCGGCCAGCGCGATCTTGTGCGGCACATCCTCCATCTCGCCGCTCGCGCGCGACAGCAACTGGCTCCACTGCAGTTCTCCGAGCTTGCTGCGCAGGTCCGGACGTTCGGTCAGGAACTTCGTCGCCTCGACGCGCAGCGCCGACTCCTGCCCTAGCGCCAGTGCGCACAGCGAACCCGCCGTGTCCGCCGGCGCGGCGCCCGCTTCGGCCGCCGCGAGCAGCGCCGCGAAGCGAACGTGCGCGTCGTTTCCGATTTCGGCGCCGACCAACGGATTGGCGCCGGCCCAACCGACCATCTTGAAGTAGGGACCGTTCGCCGCCGGCAGCCCGAGCCGCGTTGCGGTCGCTGAGGCGTCCTGCAGGCAGTAGAGGCGCGATTGCCGCGGCGTCGGCCGTTGGTGCAAGGCCAGCTTTGGCCAGTCGAGCACGGTGACCGTGGCGTTGCCGGCAGCGCCGCGCACGTCGTGCAGCACCTGCAGCCGGTGCAGCACGAGATCGTCGTCATGCGGCGTCTTGCCGAGCTGGCGCGCCACCACGACGGCATGGGCGTCGACGAGGCCCTGGCGCAGGTTCTGGCCAGGCAGGAATGCGGTTGCGGCGAGTGCGGTCGCGACGAAGGAGAAGGTGCGCATGTCAGTTGCCGTAGAGGACCTGCTCGCGCAGGTAGGCCAGGTTGAGGGTGTTGAACGCGGTCGCGGCGTTGATCGCCGTCGTGTACGACAGCGACGGACTCATGATGTTGGTGGCGCCGGCGGGGAACAGGCCCGTGTTGCGGATGTGCCCGTCGGAAGAGCCCGGGAAGTTCGTGCTGTCGTTGCCGTAGAGGCCGGTCGGCATCGCGCCGTTCTGCACCAGACCCATCGAGTGGCCGCATTCGTGCGCGGTGACGACCGCGATGAAGCGTGCGAAGTCGGCGAGGGCGGTGTCGATCGCATCGGCGCGCGCGTCGGTGTTGACGCCGGTGAGTCGGTCGTCGTCGTCGGCATCGTCGCCGATCGGCGTGCCGGTGAGCGACGGCGCGAAGGTGCCGTAGGTCTGGCGAAACAGGCTCGACGACGGCGGCCCGAAGCCCGAATCGACGATTGTGTGCAGGAAGATGCCGAGCCGGGTGCCGCCGAAGTCGGTCACCGAGTTGTCGTTCTGCGTCGCGTTGTTCGGATCGAAGATCGCCACGCCGAGCACGCCGGCGAGGTCGGAGGCGCCGCAGACGCTGACGCGTGAGAACCCGAGGTTCGCGTAGGGAACGCTCGAGCTGCCGCCGAAGGTGCCACCCGGTTGCGTCAGCGTGAAGTCGATGTTGGCGCCGGCGTAGAACGCATCCAGGTTGTCGACCAGCGCCTGCTTCCAGCGCGCGATCACGACCTGGTTGCTGTCGAGGCCGCCTTGCACGTTCGCAATGGGCGTGGCCGTGGTGAAGCCGAGCACGCGCAGCATGTCTTCGAAGTCCGAGGTGCCGTTGCTGCCGGTGGTGATGTCCACCGACACGCCACCAGCGATCGCACTCGTCGTGAACGACTCGATGTCGCGCGAGAAGTCGAGGAACCACACCTGCGACGAGTTGTTGGTCGTCTCGAACGGCTGCAAGGTCGCGGTGAAGGCGCGCACCGTCGCCGAGAACGTCGAGGTCGCCGAGCCGAGGCCCGACACGTCGGCGACGATCGCCGAGAACGTCACTGCCCCGGCCGGGAACGTCACCGTCGACGGCACCTGGTAGCTCGCTGCCGTGTTGGTGGCCGTCACCGTGGTCAGGAACGACAGCAGGTTGGTGCCGGCCGGCTGCGAGCCACTGCTGGTGCTGACCGCGACACTGGCCGTGATCGTCGTCAGCGCGGTCGCGATGGCGCTGTTGTCGCTGTAGGCGAGGTCGAGCGTGAACCCGTTCGCGGGGATCTGCAGCGTGCCGCCGGCCGAGCCGGTGCCGTTCAACGCGTCGTCGATCGCGGCGATGGTGAGGTTGCCGATCGCGGGGGCGGCGCCGTCACTGGTGCCGATCACGACCGCGGTGCCGGCGACGCCGAGTTGGTTGCTGGCGTCGCGCACGACGTCGTTGCCACCGCCGGAGCCGGCCGTGCGCAGCGTGATCGTGGTCGTGGCCGGCGCGAACGCCACGCCGCTGCCAAGCGTCACCGACACGGTGTTCGAACTCAGCAAGCTCGGCGCCGTCGCCACCGTTCCCAGCGTGGCGCCGCCGGACAACGTCACGTCGGCGTCGGTGAGCAAGGCACCCGAGGCGAGCGTCACCGTTTCCGAGAACGTGAGGATCAGCGTGTCGCCGGCAGCAGGGCTTGGGCCAGCGCCGACGAAGGCCGCGGTCACGAGGAACGGGGCGGCATTGCCACTGCCGCCGCCGCCACCACCACCGCCGCCGCACGCGGCGAACACGATGCCGATGCCAGAGACCAGTCCGACGCAGAGGAGTGCCGCAGGAAATCGCTGTGGCCGACGGGGGTTCGTTCCGATCATGGGGTATGTCGAAGTGGGCCTTGTGGGCGGCGCATCGTTACGTGCACGCCGGCGCGGCAGTGCCGCGACGAGTCGGGCCGGACGGCAAGTTGCTCACGCGCGCCTGGCGCATGCCCAGTGAGCAAGCGAAGGCCGTCGCGTCGATGGCAAGAGCCAATCGCCCGCAACCGTGGTGGCCGCGTCCGCTCGGGTTCGCATGTCTTGGCATTGCCTGCATCGCTGCGCTCGATCCCGTCGGCTCGATGCCAACGGATGTTGCCGCTTCATCGGCTCATCTGGCAGCGTACTTGATGCCACCCCGCGCGATCACCCCTGCCGGGGAAACGCCGATGCCAACGGTATTCCGCTGGCGCCTCGGCGATGCCTGCCCGCCGTTCACCTGGATCCTGCTCGACGCCGACTACCAGGAAGTGGTGCGCGTCGATGGCATCGACAGCTCCGAATACCGGCCGCAGGCGGCTTTGCCGAGCGGGCTTGCCCCGGGCGAGATCCGGCACTGGTACGTGGTCGGCGACTGCTTTGGCCGACCGGTCGCGAGCCCGCTGCAGACGTTCCGGATTCTGTGAGAAGGAAGGTCCCGTGGCATCGCCCGGCCAGCCCCTGGCTCTGGCCTAACTCAACTCCGGCAAAGGGGATACCGAAACAAGGCTGCGGGAAACCACCTCTCTCGCTAGCAACCGGGACACACAGCGGATGATGAAGCTCGCGGTCGGAGCAGTCGTGCAGGGCTACCGGATCACTCGTTTCCTGGGGCGTGGCGGATTTGCATCCGTCTACCTCGCCCAGCACGAGCAGACCGGCAACAAAGTTGCCCTCAAAGTTGGCGCCCCAGCCGGCGGCGGCCGGCAGGTCACGCGTTTGCTCGAAGTCACGTCGCGGCGCACGCCGGAGGGCATCAGCCCCGACGAGCTGCCGGCGGAAGCCGTGTTCTTCGAGCCGGCGGGTGTGCGCATCGACCTGTTCGACGAACACGAAGTTGCCACGCTGCTCAAGGCGGAAGGCGATCTGCTCGCCGCCTGCCAGCACGAGAACCTGGTCGCGGTGCAGGACCGGCTCGTCGTCGACGGCAACCCCGTGCTCGTGCTCGAGTACGTGCGCGGCAAGACGCTGCGCGAAAAGATCCGCAGCCTCGAAGGCATCCACCTCAACTGGTTCCTCGCGATCGTGCGGGCGCTGGTTGCCTTGAAGCAGTCGGAGACGCTGCCGTACCACGGCGACCTCAAGCCGGAGAACATCATCGTCAAGCCGAGCGGCAAGATCGTGTTGCTCGACCCGGCGCTGCGTGGCGGCGAGCACAAGGTGGTCACCACCACGCCGCACTACAACCCGCTGTTGCTCGCCGACAGCAAGGCCGACGTGATGGCGATCGGCGTGATGATCTACGAGATCCTGACCGGCACGCTGCCGTTCGACGAAGTGCCGTGGGAATACGCGGGTCGCCAGATGGGCGGCGAAACGCAGCGGTTGTCGCTGAGCTACTTCTACAGCTACAGCCCGCCGCACGTGCTCAACCCGAAGACGCCCGAAGACCTCGAGCGCATCGTCTACCGCTGCATCACGGTGCCGAGCTACGGGCTCGACGAGCTGAAGGCCGACCTCGAAGCCTTCATCAGCAAGGCGTGAATCGACGCAGTCGCACAGCGACCGCGGCCGCGACGTCAGATCACGAACGGCGCCTTGCCGCACTCCGGTGAGTAGTACTTGATGCGCATCGGCGAGACCTTGCCGGTGACCTGGTCGAACACGTTCACCTCGTCGAGGTCGCGCCCGTACACGTGCAGCGAGATCGTCGGCTTGCTGCTGGTGTTGCCGATGCGATGGATCTCCTCGTACGGCGGCAGCAGGTAGGCGACCCCGCCCTGGCCGACGTCGGTGCCGCGCGATTGTTCGAGTTCGGCGAAGTCGGTGCGTTTGCCGTCGTCGAGCCGGTCGTAGCAGATCTCCTCGAGCGAGTTCTGGATCAGGCCCATCACGCCCCAACAGGAGTGGTCGTGGATTGGCGTCATCTGGCCGGGTTGCCAGACCAGGGCCAGGACCACGAAGCGATTCTGCGGGTCGCGATGCAGCAGATGGCGCGTGTAGTAGTCCGGATTGCCGACGCGGAAGCGCTCTTCCAGCCAGCGGTCGTCGGCGCACAGGGTCTTCGTCGCCAGCGAAACCTCCCGGATGATCAGGCGGTTCGAGGGGTGCCGGTCCAGCACGCCCTCGATCGTGCGCACATAGTCCTGCAGGCCAAAGGCGATCGGCGAAGCTGTGGACATCACGGTCATGAAAGGGAAGATGACGCCGGTTCGGCCAGTCTCAAGCCCCTGACGATCTTCGCCTTTCCCTGGCCGCCTGGCCACCGGGTGTCTGCCATGACGATGTTCCGCCTGTTGCCTGCCCTGCTTTTGGTCGGTTGCGCCACCCGTACGGCGATCCAGGAGAGCCAGCGCTACACCGATCTGGGCGACCACCAGTACGCCTTCGTGGTCATCGACCGCGAATTCCGCACCCAGGCCGCCGGCGGCGCCGAAGTCGATGCCGAACTCGCATCCGTCCATCGCAAGGCCCAGTTGGAGTGCCTGCGCCTGCGGGCCCAGCAGCACATCTTCCAGGAACGCGAGGACGTGGCGCTGGTTGATCTCGAGGAGTTGCGCTCGCTGCAGGCCGACTACCCCGAGCTCGAATCGCTGGTGGCGCGGGCGCGGCTGAAGAAGGCCAACCGCATCGCCGGCTTCGGCGATGACGCTTTCGTGCGCAAGGATTACGCGCAGGCGACGGAGATGTACATGCAGGCCTTGCAGGTGGTGGCCAACCTCGAGGCGGCGCAGAAGGGCCTCGACGCCGTCAAGGTGGCGACCGCGCGCATGAGCACGCGTTCGCAAGAGGAGTTCCTCGACGCGGTGCGCAAGCTGCCCGAGTTCCGGTTCTACGAAGTGCAGTGGCACGCGGCCAACGCGCTGTTCAACGCGCCGGATCGCGCCGAGGCGAGAGAGCTGGAAGCGCGGGCGCGGCGATCGAATGCCGAGAAGACCATGGCCCGCGGCAAGGAATGCGAACGCGACCGCCAGTTCGGTGCGGCGATGCAGGAATACATGATGGCGGAGAAGCTGGATCCGAAGCTGCCCGGCCTGCGCGAGGCGATCGACCAGATGGATAAGGAAGTCAAGGCCGCGGTGCTGGTGGACAAGGCGCAGAAGAGCATGCGCACCGGCGCCTTCGACCTCGCGCGCGAACAGCTGGCGCAAGCGTTCGAGCTGTCGGTGATGGCGCGCAACGACATCGGCGAGCTGGTGCAGGTCACCAAGAAGCTCGAAGGCGAAGCGCGCTATCGCGCCGCCCGCGACCTCGAAGTGCTCGGCAAGAAGAGCGAAGCGCTGGCGGCCTTCGAGGCCTTGGCCAAGGACTGGCCCGCGGGTCAAGCCGACGAGAAGGCGCGCATCGAGAACCTGCGCATCGACATCGAAGGCGCGCAGAAGGCCTGGATCGATGCCGAAGCTGCGGAAGCGGCCGGCGACCTGCAGAAGGCGCTCGAGCACTACAGCGACGCCGAGCGCTTCTACCCGAACTGGAAGGACGGCAAGGCCCGCATTGCGCGACTGCGCGCTGCCATCGCCCCGCCGGCCACCGAAGGCACGCCGCCACCGGCCGATCCGGTGCCGGCGCCCGCGACCGGCGGCACCACGCCGCCCGGCGGCGGCAACGGCGGCTGAGCGTTCGCCGATCCCGCGGGCATAATCGCGCCGTGCGCGGATCTTCGCTGGCGAGCCGGTTTCTGGTCACCCTGTTGGTGACCGCCGTATTGCCCCTCGTGCTGTACGGCTGGTTCTCGCTGCGCGGCATGCGCGAGCAGATCGACGAGAAGGTCGTGCGGGTGTTCCTGCCGCAGCTCGCCGCCGACCACGCGCAGAAGATCGAAGCGCATCTCGACCGGACGCTGCAGGCCTGCGCGATCGTGCGCGAGATGGCGCGCAACGACTTCACCACGCCCGCCGCGCGGCTCGCCTTCGACGAGCAGGTGACGCTGGTGCCGGGGCTGCTCGACACCTACGTCGACCTGCTGCTGCTCGCCGACCCCGATGGCCGCGTCGCCTTCTGGCAGGACGGCCAGCGCCTCGACCCGAGTGCGCACGGCCAGCGCGCGGCGCTGATTCCAAAGACCGTCGCCGACGAGGGCTGGTTCCGGCAGGCGCAGCAGGAGCGCGGCGTGCACTACCTGCCGTGGGGGCGTTCGAAGTACCTGCACCGCGGCACCGACTTCCGTTCCATGGACCCGGCCCGTCACCACGTCGGCATCACGCTCGACGTGCCGCGCGGCAACGGACCGCCGGCGGTGCTGTTCGCGTTGATGCGCTGGTCGGAAGTGCAGCTCGTGCTCGACCAGGCGCGGCGCGCGCTGCTCGATCGCGCCGGCTTGCCCGGCGCACAGGTGCTGCTGGCCGGGCGCGACGGTCTGGTGAACGCGCACACCGATCGGCACCACTACGGCGAGTTGTTGCCCGACGGCCTGCGCGAACAGGTGGCGACGGCGACGGCGATGGGGCGCGGTTCCTTCCTCGGCAGCGACGGGCGGCCGTGGCGCGTCGGCTATGCGCCGTGTGCGGGCAAGGCGGCGGGCTCGTTCGTGGTCGGCGTGGTGGTGCCCGAAGCGGACCTGTTCGCCGCCAGCGACGCGTTCGAGCGGGTGCTGCTGGTGGCGATCCTGGTGACGATCTTCGTGCTGGTGATGTGGTCGCTGGTGGCGTCGCGCGCGATCGTGGCGCCGGTGCAGGCGTTGGTCGCGGCGACGCGGCGCATCTCGGGCGGCGATCTCGCCGTCGCCGTGCCGCCGCGCGGCGGGCCCGAACTCGGCGAACTCGCGTTCGCCTTCAACCAGATGGCCTCCGAACTCGCGATCGGACGCGAGCGCCTGGCTTCGGCGCAGCGCGATCAAGCCTGGGCGGAGATGGCGCGGCAGGTGGCGCACGAGGTGAAGAACCCGCTGCAGCCGATGCGCATGGCGGCGCAATTGCTGCAGCGCGCGCGCGCCGAGCAGGACCCGCGCGCCGACATGGTGGCGGAGCGGTTGGCGCGCACGGTGCTCGAACAGACCGACGCGCTCGATCGCATCGCCGGCGACTTCCGTGCCTTCGCGGGCGTGGCGCCGGCGCAGCGACAGGAAGTGGCGGTGGCGGCATGGCTCGAGCAGCTGCGCGAGCAACTCGCGGGTCTGTTCGCGGGCAAGCCGATCGCGCTCGAACTCACGGTCGCTGCCGACGTCGCCGGTGCGCGCGTCGCCATCGACGGCAAGGCCCTGGCGCGCGTGTTCGTGAACCTCGTGCAGAACGCGCACGAGGCGGCATCGGCGGGCGTGCGCATTCGCCTCGCGGCTTCGCGTGTCGGCGACCGCGTCGCGGTGGTCGTGCAGGACGATGGTCCCGGCGTCCCCGAACCGGTGCGCAGCCGCCTGTTCGAGCCCTACTTCACGACCAAGACGTCGGGCACCGGGCTCGGGCTCGCGATCTGTCGCCGACTCGCCGAAGCGCACGGCGGCTCGATCCGGATGGACCGTTCGGGGCCGGGCGAGACGGTCTTCGTCCTTGAGTTGCCGCTCGCAGCCGTGGTGTGAGGGTCAGGGGCTGGCGGCGCGTACTCGATGGTGTAGCTGTCGATGGGGCCGAGGTTTGTCTTCTGGTTGGCGCCCGGGGGACATTTCGCGTGACGCGACCCCGGTCTCGGGACAAGAAGACCACGTGAACCCGCTGGCCCGCCAATTCGACCGCTTCCGTGCCCAGGGCGATGCCGCAACGGCTAGGGCCAGCTGGCTGCGACTGCACCGCTACACGACTACGCGAGAACGTGGTCCAACGCGGCGCGCACAGCCGCCACTTGAGCGGCATTGCAGATCGCAGCCGTGACCCTCGCACTGTCGGGGTAGACCTCGGTAGTCGTCGTGAAGCGCGCGTTTGTCATCCCGCCACACAGGCCCAGCTTCTTGTACGCGTAGTTGATGACCCCGTGTTGCGTCACATCCGCACCGATGATCTGCCCGTTGGCGTCGGGTGGCGCGATGTGGGTTACGGCCTCGACGCCCTTCACGATCGCGGCCTGGAACTCGGGCTGGGGATTCTCCTCGTCGCCGACCGTGTAGAAGCCGTCGGGGATCGTACCCGGCTCGAACGCCACGCCATCGCGAGCCGCCTTCGCTGGCCGGAACTCCGATTCGTCGGTATCGGTCGTCTCGTGCAGGTCGATGTGGACCAGGAACTCGACGCCGGACCTCTCGAGATTGGCAACCAACTGCATCAACGCACGTGACTCCTCGGCGGGGCTGTTGGGCACGAACGAACGGTTCGGATCGATGGCCTGTGCGTTCCAGCGGTTGATGACCTCATAGGCCCACGGACTGACACACGGTGCGACGACGAGGTTGACGCGCTCGAGATAGCCGCTGGCGACGGTGCTCAGGAACGCCAGCGCGCCCTGCACGCCACTTGTCTCGTAGCCGTGCACGCCACCGGTCACCAGGACCCAGGGAGCGCCGGCGACGACCTTGCGAGACGCGACCGCGAACAGCGGGTAGCGCTGTGGGTCGATGCTCAGCGCGCCGATTTGCTCGACTTGGAAGCCTGGGCCAAGCCGCTCGAGCTTGGCGAGCACGTCGGTCTTGTAGTTGCGTTGCCGTTTGCGGCCCTCGAACCACTTTGCCTTCTCCGCAGCGCCCCAAGGCGTGCCTGGAATCCCGATCGGGTGGAAGCGTTCTATGATCATTGGTTCTGCGTAGTCGCGACTTGTGCCGAATGTCGGCGATCTTGCTGATTTCGACGACGACCGCCACGTTTTCGTCTGTTCGGAGAATGCGGTGGTGACGCGGAGTCGGGTCGAGAGGCGGGCGGGATCACCGATCCGAGAGTTCATCGGCTACGATGCCGTGCATCGGGTCGCGGTAGTCGATTGCCGCCGCGTGCCGGGGTATTCCATCGTTCCTTGTCCGCCGCGGTGATCTGATGCAGTGGATCCACAACCTTCTGATTGCGTCCGCCGGCTTACCCGGCGTTCTCCTGGCGCAAGTCCCTCTGCAAGCCGTGGAGTTCCGCGCCTCGACCTTCAATCAACCCGCGCTGCAGATCCTGACCGGAGACTTCTCGGGACGCTCCACCGGCGATGTCCT
This sequence comes from Planctomycetia bacterium, assembly GCA_005776475.1. Taxonomy (GTDB): domain Bacteria; phylum Planctomycetota; class UBA1135; order UBA1135; family UBA2386; genus UBA2386. The sequence goes on along the minus strand of SXPB01000216.1, from coordinate 20,645 downwards.
CATCACCGAATGGGAAGTGCGGAACCAGGCAACCGCTGCCTTCGAGGCGTTCTCGCAGGACTCGCAGGGGCGCCGGATCAGGGTTCTGGATCCGGGCACCAATCAGCCAACGACTCCCGTGGCCGGCCCTCTCTTTCTCGATGGCAGTCCAATCGTTGCCCCAATCGGACAAGATCCTGCCGCCATCGTCCAGATCGAGACGATTGCGCTCGATGCCGACAACGTGCGTGACGACGTGGTTGCCTTGTCGTCGACCGGCAAGCTGTACGCGTTCCGCAACGGCGGTCATTCGGCCTATGTCTCGGGCTTCAGCCCGATCGGCTCGAGCAATTCGATCCTCGTGCACGACTTCCTCGATCCCGCGAATGGCCTCAACATGGGGTCGACCCATCCCGTGTTCTCGGCGCTCGTCACCGGGGATTTCGATCACAACGGTGGCTCGGACATCGCGGTGGCGGCGTTCGGCCTCTCGAACATCGGTACCGTGGGAGTCGGCGGAGTCACCCACGTCTCGTTCGGACTCCTGGTGTTCTGGTGTCGCCACATCCAGTCCGGCTCGACCATCACGCCAACTCCGGGCGACTTCTTTTCGAATCCGCAGTACGTCGACCTCGGTGCCACCGACGCACTCGACATGGAATGGGTCGGCGTGGCCGGTCCGGTGACTACCACCAATCGAGGCACCCTCTACCTGCTCGGGCAAGAGCAGTGCACGCCGATCAGTCCGGTTGGCGCGAGTTCGATCACGAGCCTCCAGTTCGACCTGGTCAACAGCCTCGGGATGGCGACGGTGCTGGTGCCCCAACCGCAGCAAGCGGTCCAGCTGTTCTTTCCGGGTCGGGTGACCTCGCTGGCGGTAGGGCGTCTCGACCAGGATGCGATGGTCGACTTCTTCGTGTCGGGCAACTCGTCCAACTGCGTCGCTCCGGCGACCGTCTCGGGCTGGGTCCAGTTCCTGCCGGGACAACTCACCACGATTCCGGCGACGACCACCTCACCAGCACGGAGTTTCGTGTCGCCCAACTCCGCTCTGCAGTGGCTGCAAGTGCCCATCAACGCCGCGACCGGCTCGTTCGATGTGCAGGGAGTCCAGGTCGCAGACCTGAACGCAGATGGGCAACTCGACGTCGGCGCCTTGCTCGCCTACGGCGCGGACCTCCAGATCAACCCGAGCGCCAAGACCGCGGATTACGTCTACTGGCTGGGCCCTATCAGTTCTGCCACCCAGAACTGGGTGCAGCCGACCCATGTGTACTTCCCGCTCCTCCATGGCTTCTGGAGCGGCCTCTATCCGCACTACCTGGCGGCACCCAAGGCCACGCAGATCGGCGACTTTGACCGCGATCGTTACGCCGATGTGTTCGTCGCCGGCGTGCCGCAGCTGGGTGCCTCGGCGCTGATCCCGTTGCCGACCGGCGGAGGCTTCGAAGTGCTGAAGAACATGTCGGGGCCGACCCCACTCGGCAGCTACGTCCGCGACTACGGGGTTGCGGAGACGGCGCCGCAGGGCACCACCGTGCGCGAGATCTTGTTGAGCCTCGAGGGCGGACGTCCGGTTCCAGGGGAGCGACTCGAATGGGGAGTAGCAGGTCTCAGCAGTGGGCAACTCGTCGCGCTGTTTCTGGACACCGCGGCCAGTTCGTTGTTGGTACCCGTGCCGAGCCTGAACGGCAGCCTCAAGAACGTGATGATCTACGCGTTGCCGCAGGTGGTGGTCATGGGCCAGCTGGTACCCCAAGGCGCCTCGCCGCTTGGCGATTCCCATTCCCACCTCGTGCGCGGCGCCTTCGATCTTCCCCCGACCCCTTCGCTCACCGGCTTCCAGGCGAATGCGCAGTGCGTGCTGTTGGATCCAGGCTCGGGTGCCTGGTACGGATCGCAGGGTGTAGAGCTGCTCGTCGGCAACTGACGCCGAGCACCGCGATCGACTTTGTGTCGACAGTGAAGCCACCGTAGATGCCGGGACGCACCACCAACACAGCGCCATTGGGGACAGTCGTCACGGCGCTAGCGATGCTCGTGAAGTGGGAACCTGGCGCGGCAGGGCAAGTGGTTCTACTGGGGCTACTCGGCGGATCCGGAGCGGTTGACCGATCCAGCGAAGGCGACGTTGGTGAACGTGCTCCACTACATGCGGAACAAGCGGTCGGCGCGCACCGTCGAGTTCGTCAACGTCACGCGGCAGATCTTCAGCGTCTATCTCGACCTGCGTGACGAGAGCGGTTACCTGCGCGGCATCGAGGAGCACATGCCGAACCAGCTGCTGCCGCAGTGGCGCGAGAGGGGGGCGACCTTCGCTTTGCGTAGCTCGGCCAACACCGCGCGCGCGGCTGCCGAGTTGGGGCCTTCCGGATCCACCACCAGCGGACGCTCGTAGCTGGCGATCGCGCCGACGATGTCGCCGGCTACTTTGCGGGCTTCCCCGAGGCTGTAGTGGGCGTTGCCAGAATCAGGGAACGCGGCCACGCTCGTCGGCTGAGGCCCGGGGAAAATCGGACCGTCCGGCCGCCGTTCGGGATGGCAGCAGGAACCGTCCCCGAACGGCTACTTGCCGCCAATCTCCCGTCGCTGCCCCGCGGCGTCCGCTCCCCATGCAGAACCGAGCCCGAATCGCCGCCATCGGCGTGGTCGTCACCCTCTTCCTGGCCCTGGCCGCGTGGCTCGCCTTCGGATCCGACCCTGACGTCAGCCCGACTCCTGCCGGCCCAACGGCCCAGGCCCCCGGTGGCATCGATCCTGCCAAGGCTGGCCTCGGCACCGAGGATGCCGCCGCCGCCGTCGCCCGCGTCGACGGCGCCCGCCAGCAGATCCCCGTCGGCGGTCCCCCGACCGGCGTGCGCGGCGTGGTGCTGGATGCGAAGACCGGCCAGCCCCTCGCCGGCGTCGAGGTCGTAGCCGTCAAGGATGAGCCCTCCATCGAGCCGCTGATCGCCCGCTTCCGCGGCTTGTTCAGCGAAGGCATGTTCGTCGAGACCCGCGCCCCGCGCCGCGAACTCGGCCGCACCGTCAGCAATGGCGACGGCAGTTTCGAGATCACCGGCCTGCCCGAAGGCCGCGTGTTCCTCGATGGCGCCAGTGACGGCTGGTTCGTGCGCACGCCCGGCACCGCGCGCCTCGCCAAGGGCCACATCCAGGAAGGCATCGAGCTGCGCGCTTCGCCTGGTGGCCGCGTGCGCGGCATCGTGCTCGGCGCCGATGGTGGTCCGGCGGCCGGCGCGCACGTCAGCGTGCGACCAGGCCTCAATTCGTTCCTCGGCCAACTGACCGATCGCCAGTACCGCTGGCTCGAGACCGTGGCCGACAAGGACGGCCGGTTCGACATTCCCGGTGTGCCGACGGGGCTCGGCTACACCGTCGCGGCTTCGGCGCCGACGATTGCGTTGGAGGAAGTGCACGGCATCGATGTGCAGGCCGGCCAGGTCACCGAACTCACGATCCGAGGCCACCAGGGCGCGATCGTCGGCGGGCGCGTCGTCGATCCGCAGGGCCAGCCCGTGGTCGGCGCCAACGTCGCGATGGTCTACCTCGACATCAGCCGCGTGCTGTTCTCGGCGGATGGTCGCCAGGAACCGATCAAGACCGATGCCGAGGGCCGCTTCCGTCTGGAGCACGTCGCCGCGGGCCGCGTCGCCTTCGTCGCCGCTGCCGCCGATTTCGCTCCGAGCCAGATCGAAGAACTCGCCGTCGTCGATGGCGGCATCTACGAAGACATGGTGCTGCAGCTCAGCGACGGGGCCGCGCTGGCTGGCCGCGTCGTCGATGACCAGAAGCAGCCGGTTGCCGGCGCCGCGGTCGAGATCCGCCCGTTCGAGCGGCCGGACGATCCGCAGTTCCTGAAGATGATGCTGAAGGTGCGCCGCGTCGAAGTGACCACCGACGCCGACGGCCGCTTCGTCGGCAAGGGCCTCACGGGCGAACGCCTCGTCGTGCAGGCACAGAAGGACGGCTACACCACGGCGATCCGGTTTGGCGTGAAGCTCGACGAGAAGGATCTCGTCATCGAAGTGAAGCGTGGCGCGACCGTGCGCGGCAAGGTGATGGCCGGTGAGCAGCCGATGCCGCGCTTCCGCGTCGACACGCGCACGACGGACATTCCCAAGCCCGCCGAGGCGAAGGCGAGCGGTGGCGAAGCGGCGGTTGCCAATGCCAATGCCGGTGCGGAAGGGGATGGCGCGCGCGACGAAGGACAGCGCCGCGGGCCGTTTGGTCGCCGCGGCGACCGTTCGGGCACGCGCCAGCTCGCCGAAGGCCAGACCATGATGGATCGTGGCATGGACGGCAATTGGAAGGAGATCGCTGCCGCCGATGGCACCTTCGAGCTGCGCGGCATCCCGCCGGGTCGCGTGCGCGTGCGCGTGCGCGCCGAAGGCCATCTCGAACCCGCGAACCAGGAAGTGGACCTGCAGCCCGGCCAGCAGAGCGACGTGTTGGTGTTCCTGGTGGTGCCCGGCCAGGCCGTGTCGGGGCGTGTCGTCGACGACACCGGCAAGCCGGTCAGCGACGCGCAGGTGACCGCCTACAAGCAACGCGAGGGCGGCCGCGGCGGCTTCAACTTCCAGATCGACGCCGAGGACTTCGACTTCCTCGCGTTGTCGTCGTCCACCAATTCGCGCAGCGCGCTCACCGACAGCAAGGGCCACTTCACGGTGCAATCGCTCGAGGCGGGCAAGTACCGCTTCACGGCGCGCCATCCGGACCTCGCCAAGTCGTCGGCGAAGGACGTCGAGGTGAAGGCCGGCGAGCCAACTCCGGACATCGAGATCAAGCTCGACGCCGGCGGCGGCATCGAAGGCAACGTGACGGGCTACGGCATGCGGCCGCTGGCCGACGCGATGATGGTGGCGCTCAGCCTGCAGTCGGGAACGATGCGCAGCTCGACCACCGACAAGAGCGGTTTCTACCGCGTCGATGGCCTGCCGCCGGGCCAGTACGTGGTGTTCAAGTCGCGGCTCGACGTGCGCGCCGACAACATTCCGCTCGAGCTGCTCAGCAACATGCGGCTCAAGTCGGTGGGCGTGAAGCAGGGCAAGTTCTCGCGCCTCGATGTGCACGACGACAGCGAGGACGGCGTGCGCATCTCGGGCATCGTGCGCGAAGGTGGTGTGCCGGTGCCGCGAGCTCTGGTGACCCTGCTCGGCGCCGATCGCGAAGGTCTGCTCGGCATGGGTGTGCGCGCCAACGCGGCGGGCATGGACGGCCGCTACGAACTGATCGGCATCAAGCCTGGCGATTACGTGATGCAGGTCACGCGCTTCCAGGGCCAGCCGGTGCAGACGACATTCGAGATCGAAGTGCCGGAGGAAGTCCGTGAGTTCGCGTTCGACATCGCGCTGCCGACCAGCGCGATCCGCGGTCGCGTGATCGATTCGCGCGGCACGCCGGTGGCGGGCATCCAGGTTTCGCTCGGCAGCGGCGAAGGGTCGCTGTCCGGGGCCGAAGGCCTGATCGGCATGATCGCGCAGAACGGCCTGGCGCAGGCGCGCACGAATGCCGACGGCGAGTTCACGGTGAAGTCGGTGGCGGCGGGCACGTATCGGCTCACGGCTGGTTCGCAGTTCGGTGGCCGGCGCCGCGGCGGTCCTGGCGGCGGCGGCGAAAGCCAACCGGTGCACGGCGAAGCCAGCCTCGACGGGATCGTCGTCGACGGCTCGCGCGACCTCGACGGCATCGTCATCACGGTGCCGCTCGCGGGCAGCATCACCGGCCTCGTCGTCGACGGCAGCAACCAGCCGGTCGCCGGCGCCGAGATCGTCTACACCGAGACCAGCAAGGAACGAAAGCGCGCGCGCAGCAACCCGCTGCTCGATCTCGTCGGTGCGCAGGCGCGGCCGATCCGCAGCGGCGACGACGGGCGCTTCACGATTCCTGGCCTGACGCCGGGCACCTACGCGCTCAAGGTCGAAGGCGACGCGTTGCAGGCGGGCAAGCTCGACGACATCGCCGTCGCCGAGGACGCCGCCGCCGACGTGACGTTGCGCATGGTGCGCGGCGCCACGGTGCGCGTGCGCGCGACCAACGTCGACAAGAGCCGCATCCCGTTCGCGCACATGACGCTGCTCGACGGCAACGGCAAGGCCGTGGTGTCGCGCGTGTCGACGCTGTCGGTGATGAAGCGGTTGATGGCGAGCCGCGACGAAGTGCAGGACTCCGGCTGGTACGAGTTCGGCTCGGTGCCGCCCGACACCTACACCGCGGTGATCGCCGAGCCGGGCAAGCCGGAGATCCGCATCGTGCGCACGATCGCCGACGGCGAGACCGTCGAATGGGATGTCGATGTCGCCGCGGAGATGGCGGCGCGCGACAAGCAGAAGTGAACGCGTTGACCAGAGTTGGCGAAGTGCTGACACAGGGCTGACGCGCGATCGGGTTACCGGCGCCGATGGCGGGAGTACCGCGACCATGCTGACGTTCCGTGCCGACTTCGCTGCCGTTCTTGCCAGCCTGGCTGCGTTCGCACCGCCTGGGTGGGCGCAGGGCGAAGGCAAAGTGCTCGATCCGGCGGCCGCCGTCGCCGAGGCCGTGGCCGAAGGCACCACGCCGCAGCGGCTCGGCGAGTTGTATGCGTTCCTCACGGCGGCGGACTTCGCGAAGTGCGGGCTGGAGCTCGCGCGCGAGCTCGGCCGCGAGAAGTTCTTCGAGTTCGGAATGGGCTGGGCGACGAAGGAGCCGTGGTTGGAACCGCGATTGGCCGACCACGTGCGGGCGTTCGGCACGCTGCACTGCGTGTGGGATCGCCACGTGCAGCAGCCTGTCGACGAAGCCGCGGCACGCGTGCTGTGGCAGATCCTCGACGACGAGTCGGCGGGCAGCTGGCGCTACCGCGCGATCGATGCGTTGCTCCCGCATTGGGGAACCGAGGTGGCGGCCGCAGTCCTCGATCCGAGTCTGGAACGCATCGATCGGTTGGCGTTGGCCGATGCGACGCCGCAGGTTCGTGCGTACTGCCTGCAGGCCTTGGCGCGTTACCTCGCGATGGATGGCTACGTCGATCGTGCGATCGAGATCGCGCGGCTGGCGCCCGACGCGAGCCGCGAACAGGATCTGTTGCACGCCACGGGCATCGTCGCGCAGGTGCCGGTGCTGGCGCCGGTGCCGCGCGCGCGGCTGCTGCGCTACGTGTTCGACCTGCTGTCGCGCTTGGACACAGGGGCGCCGCCAGGGACCGCGCTCTCGCTGGTGATGACGTTGCAGGCGGTGCTGCCTGCCCCGCTGGCCGATGCGAAGTACGCGTCGACCCCCGAAGGCATGCAGCAGTACGTCGCGCATTACCGCGCCTACCACGCAGCGGGGGCGCCGCCGGCCGTGCCCGGCGAGGGCGTGTGGCCGTTCGTACCGGTGCATGAGCAGTTCGTGCAGAGGGTGCGCGGTGAAGCGACCGTGCAGTGCCGTTCGCAATGGCGCTCGCTCGACGACTTGCCGCTGGCGGCGACGGCAGTGTGGCGGTTCGGCCCGCGCGAACTGCGGCCGCTGCTGCCCGCCGAGTTGCCGATCGCAGTGGGTGCGAAGTGGACGGTGCGCGCCGAGGCGCTCGCCGTCGTGGGGCAGTCGCTGGCCGAAATGAGCTGGATCGACGCCAGCGGCGGCGGGGCGTGGGGCTGGGCGATGCACTCGCGCAAGGTCGAGACCAAGGGAGAACTCGCGGCGACGCTGGAGTTGCGCGATGGCAGGCGCGGCATTGCGATGACGGGTGCCCTCGTGTTGCACGAGACGGCCGCTGCCGCGAGTCGCTTCGGGCCGAACGACCTGCGGAGTGAGTCCCGCTACGAACTCACGGTGTGGTTGCCACTCGATGCGCACGGCGCGATCACCGGGTTCGAAGTGCAGTTGCACGGCAACGTCGCCGGTCGGTTCGGGGCGGAGTCGTTCTCGCAGCGGGTCGCGTGCCGCACCGCCCCCGGGCCACTGCTCTCTCCCGAGGAAGGCAAGGTCGCGCTCGAGCTGGTCATGGAACTCGGCAAGGACGATGCCGCCGCGGCGATGGCCATGCCGAGGCTCGCCAGCATGGGGCCGGGGCTGCAAACGGTGCTGGTCGATGCGATCGGCCGGACCGACAGCTTCGCCACCAGGCGTCGGCTCACCGCGGTGTTGCGGCAGTTTGTCGGGACGCCCTGATCGGGTCTGGACGGAATGCGCGCAACGTCCACAATCCGCTGCCCATGCCGTCCCTGCGCTGGCTCGCTGCGTTGCTGTTCGCGTTCCTGGCCCTCGCCTCACCGGCGCTGGCGACGTGGTCGATCGTCATCGTCAATCTCGCCACTGGCGAGATTGCGCTCGGCATCGCGACGTGCCTGACCGGCTTCGACCTTCGTCCCAACACGGTCGTCGTCGTGCCCGGGCTCGGGGTTGCGTGCGCGCAGTCGTTAGTCGGCCCGCTGTCGCTGCGGGAGCTCATTCGCAGCGGGATGCTCAACGGCACGTCGGCGGCGCAGATCCTGCAGCAGCTCGCTGCCGCGGATCCGAGCCACCAGACGCGCCAGTACGGCATCGCCAGCCTCGTCGGCGGCACCGTCACCTTCACCGGCAACCAGGCCGGCGCGTGGGCGGGCGGCATCACCGGACAATCGGGTTCGCTCGTCTATGCGATCCAAGGCAACGTGCTCACCGGCCAACCGGTCATCACCGCAGCCGAACAGGCGCTGCTGAACACGCCGGGCACGCTCGGCGACAAGTTGATGGCGGCGATGCAGGCAGCGCGCCAGTTCGGCGGCGACGGTCGCTGCTCGTGCAATCCGGGCGCGCCCATGGCGTGTGGCTCGCCGCCGCCGTCGTTCACGAAGTCGTCGCACATCGGCCTGATGGTCCTCAGTCGCCCGAGCGATGTGGACCTGGCGTGCAACGCGAACGCGGGATGCGGCGCCGGCAACTACTGGATGGACCTCAATGTCGCCAACCAGCCGGCATCGGCGCCGGACGCCGTGGCGCAGCTGCAGACGCTCTACACCGCGTGGAAGGCGAACCAGGTCGGCCGGCCCGACCACTTCCAATCGACGGTGACGATGAGCGCGTCGACGTTGCGCGCGAACGGCATGGACACGATCACGGGCACGGTGTGGTTGCGCGACGCGGCGGGCGCTGCACTCGGCAACACGCTGCCGGTCACGGTCGGGCTGCGCGCCGGCAGCACGGTCACCGGCATCGTGTTCTCGCCGGTCACGGCGCAGGCCAACGGCAGCTACACCTTCACGATGCGCGGCGACTTCGACGCCGGCAACGCGTTGCTCGACGTGGCGGTGAACGATGCGTTCGGGCGCGTCGGCATCTGGCCGCAACCGCAGATCACGGTCACCGATGTGTTCGGGCCGTGCGGCACCGGCGCCATCACCAATGGTCTCGGCGGCACGCTCGATGCTCTGCGCGTCAACGCCAGCGGCGGTGCCGATCGCGTGGTGCCGGTCGGACTCGGGCAGCCGTTCACGCTGTCGCTCGATCCGCCCGCGGGCGGCGCCCCGGTGCCGCCGGTGGGCATGTTCGCGCTGTGGGCGCACGTCGGCGCGCCCGCACCGGCAACGGAAGTGCCGCTCGGTCCCGGGGCCGGTTCGTTGTGTTTCACGCCGGCCCCGTTCGCCAATTCGCCGTCGCTGTTGCTCGCCGATTCGTTCGGGCTCGGTGGCGTGGTGTTCGCGGCGGGCGCGCCGTGGTCGCTGCCGATCCCCGGAGTGCCGTCGTTGCTCGACGTGACGCTGCAGGGGGTGATGGTGGTGGATCCGTTCGCGACGTTGGTGGCGACGAACGCAGTGCTGTTGCGGCTGCGGCCGTTGGCGGCGCCGACGATCACGAGCATCACGCCGCCATCGCCGACGCCCGGGCAAGGCGTGATCGTCAACGGGACGAACTACTTCGCGGGGCTCGCTGGCACGGTGGCCGGGATACCCGTGGCGATGAACGTGCTGACGCCGACGCAGGCGTCGTTCTCGATGCCCGCTGGCGTGCCGTGTGATGCGCAGCTGCTGTTGCAGAATCTCGGCAGCGCGACCGCGCAGCGCGTCATCAATGGAACGCCGACGATCTCGACGTCGCCGGTGAACGGTCCGTCGGCGGGCGGCACGCAGATCTTCTTCGTCGGGACGAACCTGCTCGGCACGACGGTGACCTTGAACGGAGTGCCGGTGCCGCTGACGTCGCAGTTCGCGAGTGTGATGTTCGGCACGCTGCCAGCGGGCGTGCCGGGGCCGGCGACGTTCGTCATCACGAACCCGAACGGCTGCCAGACGACGCGGCCGTTCACCTACCTGTAGTTGCCGCGCGCCAGCGGGCGGGGCGGCGCTCCGCAGCCGGCAGGTCGCGGTCTAGTCGCCACAGGCCGCGCGCGTTCGTGGGATCGTCGCGGGTGATCCAGGCGACGTCGTCGGGGCGCAGGCCGAACGCCTTGCCGACCAGGGCGTCGATGCGCGTGAACACGTCGCGCCGCTCCGCGGCGTCGATCACCGGCGCCGGCGCTGCCGCGGTCGCCCAACCTTCGTCGCGCGCGGTCGCCCACAAGTCCGCACACGCGGGAACGGTCGCGCACAGCCGCAGTGCCGCGAGCGCCAGCTCCGTGCTCGCCGCCGCATCGAGGCGCGGCACCACACAATCGCCGAGCACGAACGCGTTCAGGTTCGTCCCCGACAGCCGCAGCCGCAGCGCGTGGTCGAACACCAGCGACGACAGCACCGCCGCGATCACCGCCAGATCGCGCAGCGGTGTCGCCGAAGGCAGGCGCGGCTCCAGCACGCCGAGCGAATTGCCGCACGGCAGGTCCGGCAACAGGCACGCGATCGCCGTGCGTTCGTTGGTCGCGTTCGACAACGCCCGCAGCGCAACCCGGGCCCGACACCGCGTCGACGCCGAAGCGCGCCACGGTGCCGCCGCCACCAGGTAGAGCGGCCGCAGCCGCGAGCGGTCCGCGGGTCGTTCCCACACCGTTTCGTGCCCGATCCCGCGCGCATGCGCCCCGGTGTTCGGTTCGAGGTCGTAGAGCATCGCGCCCTGCCACAGCGCGAGCAGGTCCGGTTGGCCGGGACGACGCCAAACCCCATCCGCGCCGCCGACGTAGCCATCGCCTTCGGCCTGGCTGCGCAGCACGAACTGCTGCCGGTCCGCAGTCATGTTGAAGTCGCCCTGTCGCCACGTGCACGCACCGCCGTCGCCGAGCAGCGGCTGGCCGTGGCGATGCATGCGCTGCAGCAACTCGAGATCGCGCCGGTCGTCGATCGCCGCAAAGGCGCCGGAACGTGGGCTCACCGACTGCAGTTCTGCCCGCGTCCAGACCACGTGCGGTGGCGCGCCCGCCGCCCATTCGACGGGATCGATCCGATCGAACGTGGCGCGCACCTGGTCGGTGCGCCCGCCCTTTTCGGCGATGACGACACCGAAGCGGTAGCGGCCGTCGATGGCGAACACCTTGCGCCGGTTCTCCATGCCGAACAGCCATTCCCAGCGGCACTGCTCGAGCAGCAGGCGCCGCAGCGGTTCGGCATCGCGGTCGAACCACAAGCTCGCCGGCACGATGAGCCCGAGCCGGCCGCCGGTGCGCAGCAGTTGGTGCGCGCGTTCGACGAACAACCGGTAGGTGAACAGCTTGCCGCGGCCCTGATGCACGAAGTGCGGCCGCAGCGTGCGGACGCGGGGAGCGGCGTCCGGGCCGGACTGCATCGTCTCCCACGGTGGATTGGTCAACACGGCGTCGAACGTCGCCGCGGTCAGGTCGACGAGCCCATCGCCCTGGCGGATGCGCGCGGCGATCGCGAGGGGATCGATGGCGCGGTCGCCGGCCGCATCCCACAGTGCGAGTGCGGCCAGCGCCGCCGCGGTCGCGTCGAGATCGACGCCGTGCAGGCAGCCCAGCGCCTGGGCCGGAGTGAAACCGGCGGCGCGCAGCGTGTGCAGGGCCGCGCGCAGGAAGGTGCCGCCGCCGACCGCCGGATCGACGATGCTCAGGTCCGGGCCGCGTTCGCGCAGCAGCGGCGTGAGGGTGCGGTCGGCGGTGGGTTGCGCCAGCGTGTCGGGCGTGAACCACGCGCCGGCGACCTTGCGGCGGTCGTTCGCCAGCAGCGACGGGTAGTGGTCGGCGAGGGCGACGAAGCTCGTCGGCAACGGCGCGTCGGCGGCCGGCCGTTCGTGCACCGAGGCCTCGGCATCGCCGAACAACGCAGCTGCCACGGTCGGCGACAGCAGCGTGGCCACGTGCCGTCGCAGGCGTTCGCGCAGCGCTGCGCTCACAACGTCTGGGCGGCGAAACCAGCGCCTTGCAGCGTCGCCAGGATCTGGTCGACGTGCGCCTTGCCGCGCGTCTCCATGACCACGTCGAGCTCCGCCTGCCGCGGGCCGAGGCCGGTGAACAACCGCTGGTGCTCGATGTCGATGACGTCCGCGCCCGACGCGCCGATCATCTGGGTGACCCGTGCCAGCACGCCGGGCACGTCGTTGATCGAGATGCGCAACTTCGCGACCTTGCCGTCGCGCTTGAGGCCGCGCAGCAGCACCGTCGACAGCATGCGCCGGTCGATGTTGCCGCCGCAGATCACGACGCCGACGTCGCGCCCGTGGAAGGCGGCCGCGTGCCGCATCACCGCCGCGAAGCCGGCGGCGCCGGCACCTTCGGCGACCACCTTCTGCTGCGAAGCGAGCACGTGCACCGCGGTCTCCACGTCGACTTCGTCGACCAGCAGGATGTCGTCGACCAGTTCCTTGATGATCTCGCTGGTGATCACGCCGGGGGTCTTCACCGCGATGCCGTCCGCCAGCGTGTGCGTGTGCAGCGTGGGCGGCGGCAGGCCCTTCACCTTCGCCAGCATCGACGGGCAACCCGCCATCTGCACGCCGATCATGCGCAGCCACGGCTTCTGGTGTTTGGCCCACAACGCGATGCCGGCACACAGGCCGCCGCCGCCGATCGGCACGACGATGGTGTCGAGGCTCGGCCGGTCGGCCAGCATCTCGATCGCGCACGTGCCCTGGCCAGCGACGATCAGCGGGTCGTCGTAGGGATGCACGAACGCGAAGCGCCGCTCGGCGGCGAGCGCCTGCGCGTGCACCGTCGATTCGGCCACCGACTCACCGCGCAGGATCACTTCGGCGCCCAGGCCCTCGGTGCGTTCGATCTTCGAGAACGGCGTCGTCAGCGGCATCACGATCACGGCCTTGATGCCGAGCCGGCGGGCGTGGTAGGCGACGCCTTGAGCGTGGTTGCCGGCCGAAGCGGCGGCGACGCCTGCCGGTGGTTCGGACGATTGCGCCAGGCGCTGCAGCTTGAGGCAGCTGCCGCGGTCCTTGAACGAACCGGTGAACTGCAGGTTCTCGAGCTTGAGCGACAGCGTCAGGCCGAGCATCTCGCCGAGGCGAGGTGCGGTGACGGTCGGCGTACGTTGGATGTGGGCGCGGATCGCGTCGTGTGCGGCAGCGACGTCGTGGGCGGTGACCTGCATGGGGCGGCGAGCGTAGCGGCGTGGCGACTGCGTTGCCGCACCGAGCCCGCGCCGTCATCATCGCCGCATGTTCGATCTGGCCTGGGGCCTCGTGCTTGTCGTGAATCTCGTGGCGCTCGCCGTCTTCGGCTTCGACAAATGGCGCAGTCGCGGCCAGGGCCGCCGCGTGCCGGAACGGACGCTGCTGTGGCTGCTGTTCCTGTGCGGCTGGATCGGCGCCTGGGTCGCGATGGCGTGGTTCCGGCACAAGACGCAGAAGCAGTCGTTCCGGCGCTGGGCGATCCTGTGGACGGTCGTCAACCCGTTCTGGGCGTTGCTGTGGTGGTCCGCCGGCCGCTGAGTCGGCTCACATCTTGAGCGCGACGCCGGCCTTCTGCCGCGCGTCCATCAGCCTGCGTTCCTGCATCGCCCGCTGCATCACCGTCTTGATCGCCGGCATCGCATCGTCGGTGAACAGCATGAACACGTTCTGCTGGAAATCGAGGCGGCGCACCAGGTGCAGGCCGTACTGCGTTTCGACCACGTCGCTGACTTCGCCATCCTTCAGTTCCCACGCCGCTTTGCACAGTGCCGCCGGCATGCGGTCGTCGAAGCGGTGCAGGCCGCGCAGGACGCCGCCGTCCTTGGCCGTGCGCAGATCCTCCGACCACGAGCGTGCCAGTTCTTCGAAGTTGACGCCGTCGGGTGCGATGCTGCCTTTGATCGTGGCGAGGCGTTCGGTCGCGCGGGCGATGCCGGCGTCGTTGAGCAGGATGCCGGTGCCGGCGTCGCGGTGTTGCACCAGGATGTGCGCGATCGTGACCTGGCCCCCGAAGTAGCGCGGGTTGGCGTTGAAGAACGCGTGCAACTGCGGCCGGCTGTAGTCGCTGTTCTCGAGCAGGTCGAGCATGCCCTGCATTTCGCAGGCGATGCCGTTGTGCAGTTGGAACGTGGTCAGCAGCTGGTCGACCTTGGGCTGCGTCATCTCGACCGTCGGATTGCTCTTCACGTAGTTCTCGAGGAACTGCTGGAAGCGCCCCTTCAGGGCGGCGCTCATCGCGGCATCGAGCTTCTGCTCGTCGGCGAGTTCGTCGCGGAAGGTCTGTCGCAGCGCTTCCATGTCGGCGAAGTGGCGCACCCACGGCGGCATCAGGTCACTGGTCAGCAGGCGCTGGATCTCCGGCCCCTTCTCCAGCTTCAGCCCGAATTGCGGGTAGTGCCGCTTCTCGATGTGGTCGACCAGGTCGGCGAGCGTGATGGTGCGCGCGCCGACGACCGCGATGGTCGCACCCTTGTCCTGGGGCCAGCGCCGCACGACGAAGTGGGGTTTCGTCTCCTGCAGCGGGGCCGACGCTGGCGTCGGCACTTGCTTGCCGGCGTCCTGGGCGCAGCACAGCCCGAGGAGGGCGGGAACGACGAACGTGTGGAACGTGGGCATCGGCATTTGGCAGATCGCGGCAGTTGCGCGAGCCTATAGCACGGAGTGCTCGGCCCGTAACTCCGAGGCGGCGAAGGCTGCTTCGGGTGGAGCGTCAGGGGCCTTGATCGCGATCGCCCGGTCGACCCGGATCGAGACACCCGCCCCGCCATCGGCGCGCTTGCGTCCGTCGTGTCGGCCGCGTCCGATGCGCGCTGCTCGTCCTTGGCAACGCCCGCATGAACGACCGGCCCGGAACCCGACTGCTCGACGCCTTGACTGTGCGCTTCCGTGCCGATTTCGGCGAGGCGCCGTTCCGGCGCTTTTTCGCCCCTGGCCGCATCAACCTGGTGGGGGCGCATCTCGACTACAACGGCGGCGACGTGTTGCCGATGGCGGTCGATCGCGGCATCTACCTGGCGATCCGGCCGCGCACCGACGATCGCATCCGGCTGCGCAGCATCGACCAGAAGCTCGCCGTCGACATCGAAGCGGGCCAGGTCGGGACCCGCACGCGCCCCGCGTTCGGCTGGGGCGGGTATCCACTCGGCGTCTGGCAGGGGTTTCGCGAGGCCACCGGCCACTCCACCGGCTTCGAAGCGGTGTTCGCCGGCGACCTGCCGATGGCGTCCGGCCTGTCGTCGTCGGCGGCGATCGAAGTGGTCACCGCGCTGGCGCTCGATGCGATCCACGGCACCCGCCTCGATCGCCAGCAGCTGGCGTTGTTGGCGCACCGCGCCGAGAACGGTTTCGTCGGCGTGCGGTGCGGCATCATGGATCAGTTCGCGTCGGCGCTGGCACGCGCTGGCCAGGTGTTGCTGCTGCACTGCGCTGGACCGCGCTGGGAGCACGTGCCGTTCGATCCGTCGGCCTGCGAGGTGCTCGTGCTCGACACCAAGAAGCCGCGGCTGCTGGCGAAGAGCGGCTTCAACGAACGCGTCGCGCAGTGCGCCACGGCCCACGAAGTGTTGCGGACGCACGTGCGCGACCTGCCCCACCTCGCGCTCTATTCGATCGCCGACGTCGAGCAGAGCCGGTCGGCGATGGGGGACGTGAGCTACCGCCGCGCGCGGCACGTCGTCACCGAGATGGAGCGCACGCGAACGGCGGCGGCGGCGCTGCGCGCGCACGACTACGTCCGGCTCGGTGCCTGTCTCAATGCGAGCCACGCGTCGGCGTCGGGGGACTACGAAGTCAGCTGCGACGAGCTCGACGTGATCACCGCGGCGGCGCGCACTTGCGATGGTGTGTTCGGGGCGCGGCTCACCGGCGCTGGCTTTGGCGGTTGCGCCATCGCGTTGCTGCGGCCAGGTCATGCCGAGGTCGTCCAGAAACACGTCGGCGCCGCGTTCCTGTCCCGATTCGGGGTCGCGCCCGGGTTCGACCTGTTGCGCAACGGTACGGGTCCCGTGGAGATCGGATGAAGGTGCGCCCGCTCAGCCCGGGAGCGCTGCGTGGACGATACTCTGCGTTCCTGCGATGACGACGCTTGCCTTCGACGCCCTCGAGTACCGAGCCGACCAGTCGTTCGCGACGGCGCGGTATCGCTACGTCGGAGACGAGCAGAGCGGTTGGACCGTCGAGCGCGACGGCAAGCCGGCGTTGGCGCTCGGTCCTGGGTATCGCGCGCTGCGCGTGCGGCAGTGCGGCGTGTGTTCGACCGACCTGGCCCGCCACCATCTGCCGTTCCCGTTGCCGCAGGTGATCGGGCACGAAGTCGTCGCCGTCGATGCCGATGGTCGTCGCTACGTCGTCGAGATCAACGCGTCGCACGAAGCGCGTGGGGTTGCGCACACGTGTGCCTTCTGCCAGGCCGGTCTGCCGACGCACTGCCCCGATCGCGTGACGCTTGGCATCCACGACCTGCCCGGTGGTTTCGGTCCGTGGATCCTGGCGCCGGTGGCGGCGTGCCTCGAAGTGCCGCCGACGATCCCGGACGATGTCGCCGTGCTGGTCGAACCGTTCGCTGCCGCGTTGCACGCGGTGCGGACGATCGCTCCGCGCGCCGACGAACGCATCGCGGTGCTCGGCCCTCGGCGGCTGGGCATGCTGGTGGTGGCCGCGCTCGCCGCCGTGCGCACGGCGATGAATCGGCACGAGCGCGGCTTCGACGTCGCCGCCGTGGTGCGTGATCCGGCGCTGGCCGGGCTCGCCAGGACGTTCGGCGCCACGGAAGCGCACGTGCTGAACGGGCCGCCCGAGGCGTTGGCGCGCGCTTTCGACGTGGTGATCGACACGACCGGCAACCCCGACGGGTTGGCGACCGCGGTGGCGTTGGCGCGGCGCGAAGTGCACTTGAAGTCGACCCACGGCCAGCCTGCGTGTGGTCTGCATCGGCTCACCGATCTCGTCGTCGATGAAATCGGCATCGCCCGCTTTCCGCGCGAAGCTCCGGTGGCCGACTCGGCGCCCTGGTCGGCTTTGCGCACCGGTCCACGCGCGCGTGTGGCCTGGACCTGCGCCAAGGCACCGCCGGCGTGGCTCACTGCCACCGCGGACGTGCAACGCGGTGATGCTGCCACGCTCGCCGCACACTACGCGCGTGCGACGGCGGGACTGCCACGCGCCGATGTCGTCGTCGCCGATTCGGCCGCGGGCGTCGATGCCGCGATCCGACCGCGGCCCGGCCACGAACAGGCCTTGGTGCGGCCGCGCGGTCTGCTGCTGTTGCACGCCGATGCCGACACCTCCACCTCGCCGTTGCTGGCGGCGATCGGTGGCCGTGGCTTGCGCCTGTCGAGTTCGCGCTGCGGCGGTTTCCGGCAAGCGCTCGATCTGCTCGCGTCGACGCCCGAACTGGCACGCCTCGGCGAACGTCTGGTGACGCACACGTTCGCGGGCCGCGATCTGGCACAGGCGTTCACCGTGGCCCGTTCGCGCGGCTGCATCAAGGCCGTCGTGCAGCAGGAGCCGGTGCAATGACCCCGGTGCGCTACGCAACTTCGCTCGGACCCCAGCTCGAATGGCGCGACGGCGCCTGGGGACTCGATCTGGCGACGCTGCCGATCCTGCACGGCCTGTCGGTGCTGTCGCGGGCGCTGGCCGAGATGGTCGTCGGGCACGCGCGCGCCGATCGCTACGACGTCGCGGTCGAACGTCGCCTGCGGGCGCGCGAGAACCCCGAACTCGTCGACGTGCACGGCGTCGAGGTCGTGCGCCTCGTCGCCGAGCCGGCGGTGCTCGATGGCATCGCGGCCGAGCCGGAGAGCTTCGAACGCCGCCTGCGGGCCTTGCTCGGCAGTTTGCAGCGCGCCCGCTACCGCGAGGTGCTGCTGGCGAAGGAACGCGCCGACGTGCGCGCGCTCGTCGCCGAGTTCGGCGAAGCTGCCGCCGCCCAACGGTTCGTGCTCGAACACGTGCCGGCGCGGCGCGACGCCACGCGTGGCGCGTTCCGCATCACCATCGAAACGGGCGATCACCGGCGGCTCGATCTCGGCGGCATTCCGCACGTCGTGATCGAGAACGCCGAGGACCGCAGCTTCATCGCCGGTTCGACGCGCATCGCGCAGACGTGGGCCGAAGGGGCTCGCCGCGAAGCCGAACGCGGCCGCCGTTCGTTCGCCGAAGCGCGTTCGCCGCACAGCCACCTGTTCAAGCAGTTGGATCAGGCCGGCTGGCCGTCGCTGCAGCGGGTCGTGGTGCAATGGGCGGAGTCGGCCCAGTCGTTCTTGCTGGAGAGCGATCCCGACTCGGTGAGTGCGCTGCTCAAGCGCGTGTTGCTCGCCTGCGAGGATCGGCAGGTGCGGGCGCGGCTGGCGGCGCGCGAAGCGGTGCGCGTCGATGCCGGGGCCTTGTCGGTGTGGCTCGACCTGTCGCAGCTCGGGCGCGTGCTCGCCTTCTCGCTGGGCCAGCGCCGCGAGCGCGCCGATGCCGATTCGTTCCTGGAACGCATGCAGTGCCTGTCGCGGGCGACCACCGCAGCGGTGGCCTCGCAACCGCTGCGCGACACACGGGTGTTCCTCGTGCACCACATGACCGGCGAGATCGTCGGCACGATCGCGGCCCTGCGGCGCCTCGGTTGCCGCGACCTCGTGGTGTTGTTCGTGACCTACGCGGGAGAACCGCCTGCGAGCTACCTCGACGCGGTGCTGGACCTGCCGGCTGACGAGTTTCGCGCGCTGGCGCTGGTCAACGTGCCCACGGCCGGTCGGGTCGAGGGCCACTACCGCCTCTCGGCGCACTACTCGCAACTCGACGAAGGGCCGGAGATCGCGACCGCGCTGCAGTCGCGCGGTGACTCGTACCTGCCGGCGATGCGCGCAGCTGCGGTAGTGCCGTTCGTGCGGCAATTGGCGCGCGCCGAAGCGGCGGGCGATCGCTGCCTCCTGATCGAAGACGGTGGCTACCTGGCGCCGGTCATGCAGGAAGCGCTGCTGCAGGGACACACCGTCGCACAATTCGCCGCGTCGTTGGGGCACGCATGTGCCGATCGTCGGCCGCTGGCGGACCTGCTCGGCGGGCGTCTCGGCGCCACCGTCGAGCACACCCGCAACGGCTTCGATCGGCTGGCCGAAGTGGCGGCGCGGCACGGTCGGCTGGCGCTGCCGTCGTATTCGATCGCGATCTCGCACGTGAAGCGTTCGGTCGAGTCGCGCGAAGTGGCGGCATCGATCCTCAATGCGGTGGAGACGGTGCTCAACGCCGACGGGCGGGTGCTGGCGCGCCGCCATGTGCTGGTGCTCGGTTGCCACGGCGCGATCGGCAAGGAGATCGTGCGAGCGCTGCAGGCCCGTCTCGATGCGCCAGGGCAGCAGTTGTCCGGTGTCGACCGCTGCGCCGGCAAGGACGACCCGTGCACGACGGTGCCGAGCCTCGCCGCCGTTCCGAACGAGCGGTGGTTGGCCACCGAACTGGTGCTCGGCGTCACCGGCGACAGCCTGATCGGCGGCGCCGATGCCGAACGTTGGCTGCTGCAGGGCACGCGCGACACGCTCGTGCTGGCGAGCGGCTCGACGAAGAAGGTCGAGTTCCGAGGCTTGATGGTCTGGTTCGACGGGCTCGTGCGCGCCAGTTCGCCGCAGCTCGGCGGGCGCGACGTTGCGGTGGGCGTCGAGGAGTTGCTCGATCCTCGCACGGCACGGCTCTACGGCCATCGCTGGACGTTCCGTTTCGCGGATGACGGTCGCACCCGGACGATCCTGGCGCTCGGCAACCTGACGCCGATCAACTTCCTGTTCTACGGCGTCGCGACCGAATTGATCGACGAAGTGTTGGCGCAGTTGCTGACGGTGTCGGTGGGTTCGCTCGCAACCGCAGCGCAGGCGCCGAAGGCGTTGCTCGCGGTCGACCGCGACGTCGATGCGCACGCGCGGCCACTCGCGCCGCCGCGCTGACTCCCGACGCCGGCATGGTGTGTCGCCGATCGCGGCGCGTCAGGCTCAGCCTGCCAGACCGCCATCGACGGTGAGCACCTGGCCGGTCACGTAGCTGGCACCTTCCGAACACAAGAAGCCGACGACCGCCGCCACTTCGTCGGCAGTGCCGGCCCGCTGCATCGGGATCTGCTGGAACATGGCCTCGGGAACGCCGGCGATCATGTCGGTCTGGATCAGGCCGGGCGCCACCACGTTCACGGTGATGTTGCGTTTCGCCAACTCGAGCGCGAGCGACTTCGAAGCACCGATCACGCCCGCCTTCGCCGCCGCGTAGTTGGCCTGACCGCGGTTGCCGCGCAAGGCCGCGATCGACGACAGGGTGACGATGCGACCCCAACGTTGCTGCACCATCGGCATCACCAACGGGCGCGTGACGTGGAAGAACCCGTCGAGCGAAGTGCGCAGCACGTCGTCCCACTGGTCACCGGTCATGCCGGGGAACACGGCGTCGCGCACGATACCGGCGTTGTT
>SXPB01000215.1 GCA_005776475.1 Planctomycetia bacterium | reverse complement strand
GGTCAGTACATCCTCGGTCCCGAGGTCGAAAACCTCGAACGCGAACTGCAGCAGTACCTCGGCGTGAAGCACGCGCTGACGATGTCGTCGGGCACCGACGCGCTGCTGGCGCCACTGATGGCGCTCGGCATCGGCCCCGGTGACGAAGTCGTACTGCCCACGTATTCGTTCTTCGCCACCGCCGGCGTCGTCGCCCGCGTCGGCGCGAAGCCCGTGTTCGTCGATGTCGAACCGACCTGGTGGAACCTCGACCCGCAGCGGCTCGAAGACGCCTTGAAGGCGTGCAAGCGCCCGAAAGCAGTGATCGCCGTGCACCTGTTCGGCTCGTCGTTCGACGTCGATGCCGTGCTGACGATCTGCAAACGCTTCTCGGTGCCGCTGATCGAAGACGCGGCCCAGGCGATCGGCACCAAACGCAAAGGCCGCATGGCCGGCGGCGACGGACTGTGTGCGGGCTGGTCGACGTTCCCGACCAAGAACATGGGCGGCATCGGCGACGGTGGGTTCCTGACCACGAACGACGACCAGTTCGCGGCGACGTGCCGGCTGCTGCGCAACCACGGCCAGGCCGAGCTCTACAAGCACAACGTGATCGGCGGCAACTTCCGCATGGACGCGATCCAGGCGGCGGCGCTCCGCGTGCGACTGCGCGACATGGAGAAGGTGACGACGGCGCGGCGCGACAACGCCGCGCGCTATCGCCGCTTGTTCGCCGAAGCCAAGCTGGACGGTTGGGCCAGACTGCCGGTCGATCAGGACCGCCACGCCTACCACCAGTTCGTGCTGCGGGTGCCGAAGGAGAAGCGCGATGCGGCGATCGCGCACTTGCGCGGGCAGGGCATCGGTTGCGCCGTCTACTACCCGATCCCGTTCCACCGCCAGCCGTGCTTCCAGTACCTCGGCTGCGACGCGTCCCGCTTCCCGGTCGCCGAGCTGGCAGCTGCCGAAGCGCTGGCGCTGCCGATCTTCCAGGGCCTCACCGAAGGCGAACAGATCGACGTGGTCGGCGCGCTGGCGAAGTTCGTGCGCGGCTGACGCGCGCGCTTCAGAGCACCGACCAGAACCCGGGCCCGCTCAGCACCGGCGACCAGTTGGGCTCCCACACGACGCCCTGCAGACAGAACACGTTGCCGCGCAGCGCGGGCGTCGCGGGAATCAGAGTCTGGTACTGCAGGCCGGCCGGATCGACGACGCCGAGGGTCGCCAGTTGGTTCTGGGCGAGCGTGTTGACCCAGATGTTGCCGAGGTCGAACCACACCGGCGTCGCGAACGCTTCGCCGAGCAGCACCGCACCGAGCCGAGGCTGCTGCGAGGACATGCGCATCGTCGCCGTCTGCCCCGGCACCGCGGATGTCGTCACCAGCGTCGGCACTTCTTCGCCCCGCAACACACTGTTCACCAGCGTGATGCCGACCGAGGCCGCGTTCGGCGCCAGACCGATGCGTTCGGGATGGAACTGCAGCTGGCTGTCGAAGGCCTCGATCGGCGACACCGAGACCGTCGACGGCACCGCCGACCAGATCGACGAAGTGCCGTCCGAGGACAGGCGCGCCGTGGAGCCGAACAACCGCAGTGCGGGCTGACCGGTGCCCGCGAAGAACGTGCGCACGGCTTCGAATCGCGTTTCGTAGGCGACCGCGCCGAGGCCCAGGGTGCTGATCACCACCGACTCGCTGATGGTGAAGTTCGCCAGGGACGTCTGCAGCGCCGGGGAGCCGCCGAGCACGGTGCGCCGCACATGCACCGCGGTGGCGTCCTGAACTTCGAGACCGGTCCGCAGGTTCGTCACCGTCGCCGTGAGCCCTTCGATCACCACGGGACCCGCACAATGCGCGACCCGGATGGCGCCGATCGTGCCCGCCGGCACATTGGCGCCGCGCCCGACCAGCACGAAGCCCTCCCCCGGCGGCAGCCCTGTGATCGAAATCGCGTAGGCAGCTCCGGCCGGCGGCGCCACCGTTCCGCCCTGGACGTCGAAGTCGAGCAGGACCCGCAACGGCTTGTTGGTGACGAACCCGGTGTGGTTGCCCGGTCGCACGACCAGGATCGAGCCCGCGGGAACGGCCGCGACGGCGGCCGGCAACGAGGTGTAGTTCGGATTCGCGCCGCCGACGGTGAAGACGGGGCGTTGCGCGGGAAGCCAGGCAGCGAGCAGGCCGAGGGCCAGCCCGCCGGTGGAACGGCGAGGCGAAAGGGAAGGCACGAGGGAGGCGCTCCGAGACGAGTTCTATCCCTACGCACGAAGTCGCGTGTGAAGCTCGCAATGACGAAAGTAGGCAACTTCTCGCCTTGACGACCCGGGCGGCGACCGGCATCGTCCGGCCACCGCTGGAGGAGCGGTCGCGATCAGTACCCGGTGCGAGGGCGACGAGCCCGTTCGCAGCGCCGGCGAAAGGCGACGACCGCCGAAACCGCGTGGGCGCCGTCCGCCCCCGCGGTTGGCCATCGGGGTCAACACCCCATGGCTGTCGCGCCGGTCCCCCGGTGCGGAGAGCCAGGCGCGTTGGGCAATCGGCTCGGCCGGCGGTGGGTTTTCTTTCGGAGCCGATTCGTGACCTCATCCCACCCGGCGCAGGAATGCGCCTTCTCTGCCGCCTGGCTGCTCGATCGCACCGAGGCGCTGTGCCGCGCCGACACCACGACCGGGCGCGAAGACCACGGCCTGCCGATCCTGCGCAGCCTGCTGCGCGAACTCGGCGCCACCGTCGAACTGCAGCAAGTCGCCCCGGGCCGCCACAACGTGCTCGCCACGTGGGGCACGCCGCGGCTCCTGTTCTCGACACACCTCGACACGGTGCCGCCGTTCTTGCCGCCGAAGCGCAGCGGCGACCTGCTGACCGGGCGGGGCACCTGCGACGCGAAGGGCCAGATCGTCGTGCAGCTGGCGACGATCCGCGAACTGCTCGCGCGGGGTCACGGCTGCGCCTGGCTCGGCGTCGTCGGTGAAGAGACCGACAGCTGCGGCGCGATCGCGGCGATCGACTTCGCCGAACGATTGCAAACGTGCGTCGCCGCGATCAACGGCGAACCCACCGAGAACCGGCTCGCCACCGGCCAACGCGGGGCCCTGCAACTCAAGCTGACGACGCGCGGCAAAGCGGCGCATTCGGGCACGCCCGAACTCGGCCGCTCGGCGATCTGGCCGCTGCTCGAATGGCTGCAGCGACTGCGCGAACTGCCGACCACGACCGACCGCGATCTCGGCCCCGAAGTGTGGAACCTGGGCACGCTGGCCGCTGGCAGCGCGCCGAACGTGGTGCCGGCGCACGCCGAGGCGGTGCTGTTCGTGCGGTCGCTGCCCGACTCCGACTTCCTGGCGCGTTTGCGCGAACTGGCACCCGCGGAAGGGCACGTGGACCAACTGTCGTTCACGCCACCGGAGCGGTACGCGCCGGTTCCGGGCTTTCCGCACGCGTTCGTGCCGTTCGGCAGCGACGCACCGCGCGTGCGCGCCCTGGTCGGCGGCAAGCGCGTCGCGCTGTGCGGCCCCGGCAGCATCAAGGTCGCGCACACGCTCGACGAACACATCACCGGCAGCGACATGGTCACCGGTGCGCAGCAACTCGTCGGCATTGCCACTGCACTCCTCGGAGAACGCGCATGAGTCTGGTGATGAAGTTCGGCGGCTCGTCGGTGGCGACGGCCCAGCGCCTGACCCAGGTCGTCGACCTCGTGGTCGCGGCCCGCCCGCGGCGCCCCGCGGTGGTGCTGTCGGCCATGGGCAAGAGCACCGATGCGTTGTTCGCGGCCGGGGAAGCGGCGCGCAACGGCGATGTCGGCACCGCGACGCAACGCATCGACGGCGTCTTCGGCGTGGCAGCCCAGGCCCTCGGCGAACTGCTGGCGGCGCCGGCGGCGGCGCAGGCTTCGCTCGACGTGATGCGCACCGACCTGCTGACGCTGTTGCGCGGCGTGTCGTTGTTGCGCGAACTCACGCCGCGCACGCGCGACGCGATCGTCGCGCACGGCGAACGCATCGCGACGGCAGTGTTCACCGCCGCCTTGCGCGAACGCGACGTGCCGGTCGTGCTCATCGACGCGACCGACTGGTTGCGGACCGACGCGGTGCATGGCGGCGCCACGCCGCTGCGCGCGACGATCGCCACGTTGGCAGCGGCAGCCGTGACCCCGGCCCTCGAGGCAGGCACCGTCGTGGTGACGCAGGGCTACCTCGGCGGCACCGCGGACGGCGCCACCACCACGCTCGGCCGCGGCGGCAGTGACTGGTCGGCCGCGCTGCTCGGCGAAGCCCTGCGCGCCGACGAAGTGCAGATCTGGACCGACGTCGAAGGCGTGCTGTCGGCCGATCCGCGCATCGTGCCCGAACCGCGCCCGATTCCGGTGTTGAGCCCGGCCGAAGCCGCCGAACTCGCCGCCTTCGGCGCCAAGGTGCTGCATCCGGCGACCATCCAGCCCGCGGTCGATGCGGGCATTCCGGTCACGGTGCGCCACACGCTGCGGCCGCAGGGTGCGTTCACCACGATCGATCCGCGCGCGACGCGGTCCGCGCGCGGCACCGTCGCCGCCCTCGCCTGCCGCGGGCCGGTGACGGTGTTGACCATGACCAGCACGCGCATGCTGGCGCAGAGCGGCTACCTGGCGCGCTTGTTCGCCGCCTTTGGCGAACTCGGCGTCTGCGTCGATCTCGTCGCCACCGCCGAGGTCTCGGTGACGTGCACGGTCGAGCCCGACGCGCCGCTCGAGAAGCTGGCGAAGGCGCTCGCCGGCCATGCGCACATCGAAGTCGCCACCGACCGCGCGATCGTCGCCGCCGTCGGCGACGGCCTCGTGCGCGCCCCGCAGATGCTGGCGCGCGCGGCATCGGCGCTGCACCCGATCGTGCCCGAGGTCACGTGCTTTGGCGGCAACGACCGCAACCTGTCGTTCGTGGTCAAGCAATCCGAAGTGGCGGCCGCGATGCAGCGCCTGCACGCCGCGTTCTTTCCCGCCGAGGCCGGCACGGCGGCTGTGGGCAACGCCCGCGAGGTCGGCTGATGGAAGCGCTGCGCATCGGTTTGTTCGGGCGCGGCCGTCTCGGCACCGCGATCCACTCGCGCGCCGGCGACCTGATCGCCTGGGTGGCGACTCGCGACACGCCGCCGGCCGGCGTCGTCGACGTCGCGATCGAAGCATCGAGCGGAACCACCGTGAACGCGCGCCTCGACTGGGCGCTGGCCACCGGCACCCCGCTCGTGATC
Organism: Planctomycetia bacterium; assembly: GCA_005776475.1. Taxonomy (GTDB): domain Bacteria; phylum Planctomycetota; class UBA1135; order UBA1135; family UBA2386; genus UBA2386. The sequence continues at coordinate 7,686 of SXPB01000215.1, read as the reverse complement.
GGCAGCACCGGCTGGGACATCCCCGACCTCAAGGCCCGCGTCGCCGACCGCATCGGCGTCGTCACCGCCCCGAACTTCTCGCTCGGCGTGGCGTTGCTGCGCCGCTTCAGCCTGGTGCTCGCCCGCTTCTGCGCCCGCGATCCGCAACTCGATCCGTACGTGATCGAGCACCACCAGCAGAAGAAGCACGATGCGCCGTCGGGCACCGCCAAACTGCTGGCGGCGACGATGCTGCAGGGTTGCCCCCGCAAGCGTTCGTGGGCGATCGGCGGCCCGCTGCAGCCCGACCAGCTCAGCATCGGCGTCGTGCGCGCCGGTTCGACCTACAGCGAGCACCGCGTCGGCATGGACGCCCCTGACGAAGTGCTCGAACTCGTGCACACCGCACGCAGCGCATCGGCGTTCGCCGATGGCGCCCTGGCAGCCGCACGCTTCGTGCGCGGTCGCCGCGGCGTGTTCAGCATGGACGACGTGGCCGCCGAGGCACTCGGCCCCCTGTTCGACGGACTCACCGGAGCAACCGCATGAACCTGTTCGGCAACGGACTCGGCGTGGCCTTGGCGACGCCCTTCACTCCCGACGAAGCGATCGACACGCCGGCGCTGGTACGGCTCGTGCAGCACGTGGTGGCTGGCGGCGCCGACTTCGTCGTCGCTCTCGGCTCCACCGGCGAATCGGCGATGCTGACCTCGGCGGAACGCGACCACGTGGTGCGCATCGTGCGCGAACACTGCGGCAACGCGCGATGCATCGTCGGCACCGGCGCCACCGCGACGGCGCTCGCGATCGACTGGACGCGACGCGCTGCGGAGCTCGGCGCCGACGCCGCGCTGGTCGTGGTGCCGCCGTACGCAAAGCCCACCCAAGCCGGCATCGTCGCCCACTTCACGGCGATCGCGCGCGCCGTGCCGACGCTGCCGCTCGTGGTCTACAACGTGCCGTCGCGCGTCGGCACGAACCTGCTGCCGGCGACGCTGCAGGGCCTGTGGACGCTGCCTACGGTCGTCGCGGTGAAGGAGTCTTCCGGCGACCTGCAGCAGATCGCGCGCATCGGCGCCGAACTGCCCAAAGGCAAGGTGCTGCTCGCCGGCGACGATCCCCTGCTGTTGCCGACGATCGCAGTCGGTGGCACCGGCATCGTCTCCGTCGCCGGCAACGTCGTGCCGAAGGCCATGGCGGCGCTGCTGGCCTCGGCGCGGCGCGGCGATTTCGCCACCGCCCGCCAGCAGAACGCGACGCTGTTGCCGTTGTTCGAAGCGCTGGCCGCCGAACCGAACCCGATCCCGATCAAGTGCGCGCTGGCGCTCGCCGGCATCGGCGAACCGTTGCCGCGCCTGCCGCTGCAGCCCGCCACTGCCGGCACCCGCGAACGGCTGCGCGCCGCCCTGCACGCCGCCACCGAGGCCGCCCATGCGTGACGACGAGCTGGCGGCGTTCTTCGGGCGCGACGACGCGGCGCTGCAGCAAGACCCCGACTGGGCGCGCGCCCACACGTTCCTGCTGCAGGCCCTCGAAGCGGGCCGCGTGCGCGCCGCGGCGCGCGGCGACGACGGCACCTGGCGCGCCAACGCCTGGGTAAAGCGCGCCATCCTGCTCGGCTTCCGGCGCACGGACCTGCACGCGATGCCGGTCGGCGACGCGCCACCGTTCTTCGACAAGCCGGCGTATCCCCCGCGCTCGTTCGTCCTCGCCGACGGGGTGCGCCTGGTGCCCGGTGGTTCGGCGGTGCGGCGCGGCGCGTTCGTCGCCAAGGGGGTCGTGGTGATGCCGCCGGCCTACATCAATGTCGGGGCGCACGTCGAAGCCGGGACCATGGTCGACAGCCACGCGCTCGTCGGTTCGTGTGCGCAGATCGGCCGCAACGTGCATCTGTCCGCCGGAGCGCAGATTGGCGGTGTGCTCGAACCGGCGAACGCGAGCCCCGTCGTCGTCGAGGACGGCGCGTTCGTCGGCGCCTTGTGCGGTGTGTTCGAGGGCTTCGTGGTGCGCGAACGCGCCGTGCTCGCGGCCGGCGTGGTGCTGACTGCGGCCACCGTGGTGCACGACCTCGTGCACGGATGCGCGCGCCGCGGCGAGATTCCGGCCGGTGCGGTCGTCGTGCCCGGCACGCGCCCCGCCGCCGGCGACTACGCGCAGCAGCACGGGCTGCAGATCGCGTCGCCGCTGGTCGTGAAGTACCGCGACGAACGCACCGACGCCGCCACCGCGCTCGAACAGGCGCTGCGGTGAGGGTCGTCGTCGCGGTCGCAGCGCTGTTCGTCGGCTGCACGACCGCGACCACCACGCCCTCGTCGCGCGACCTCGGGTTGCCGACCCGGCGCCTCGTCGTGCCCGCCACCGGACTGGTCGCTGCGTGGGCCACGCTGCCGCTCGCCGAACGGGAAGTCCGGGCGCTGGAGCAATTCGACGGCGGCAACGTGCCCACGTTCCTGCGTCGGCTGGTGCCGGTGCACCTGCGCGCGACCGTCGCCAGCGGCGAACGCACGGCGACCGTGTTCGTGACGCCCGACTACTTCGGCCTCGGCACGGATGCCGACTGGCTGCGGCTGCCGCTCACGCCGCAGACCGCGCAGCGCCTCGCCGATCGCCTCGACTGCGTGCTGCCGACGCGCCGCCTCGTCGATGCGATCTGGCAGCAGGCCGCGGTGAAGGTGGCGCCGCACCCGTTCTCGCCGCGCGAACACGACATCATCGCCCTGCCGCTGTTCCTCGCACACCATCGCGCCATCGAGGCCGCGCGCGGCGACGCCGATCGCGCTCCGCTGTTCGCCGGGCACAAGAAGGACGTCGTGATCTCGCCGCTGCTCGCCGAGTTCACCAATCGCGTCATCATCTACGGCTGGCACCGCCCGGACGGGCGCCCGATCCAACCGCTGTGGAAGGGCCACACGACGGGCCACGTCGACTACAGCCACGGCATCCGCTTCGTCGCCCGCGCGATGCTGCTCGATGGCGAACCGACCACCATCGATGCCGTGCTCGCCGATCCCGAACTGCACGTGCTGCTCAGTGACGAAGGAGTCGTGGCCAGCGCCCGCTACCGCTCGTGAATGAGCGCACGTACTGGTAGGAACCGCGTGTTTCCTCACGTGCCAACGACTGCGCGGAGGGCATTGGACACAGCGACGCCGGTCGGCACGTAGAAGACGAGAGCCTGCGCGAAGAAAGTGAACGACAGCAGGCTGAACGTCGGTGGGATGGCGATCGTGTGATCGCCCTGGCCACTGACCGTGGCGACCAGCGCCGCCGACTCGTTGGCGACAAGTTGCTGGCAGCCAGGCCAGCCGAGCGGTGCCAGGTCGAACGGCAGTGCATACGCGGGTGGTCCCGGATCGATCGAGTCGCTCGTGCCCAACACGAACATGGCTACGGTCAGCGTCGTCGGCAGGTTGGTCAGACGGAACCGCGCAGTCGTGCCCAGGCGCGGCGGCTCGTTGGGGACTCCGGCGAGTGCTGGCACCGTCGCGGTCGGGCCCGGGCAACCCACACCGAACGCAGTGACGCTGGCGGGCATGTCCGCGTACTCAAACGTGTCATCGAGGAGTGGCCACGACGGACCCTGGCCGCCGAACATCACGAAGATCGAACGCGCTGCGTCGTAGGCCGCGCCGACTCGCGAACGTTCCGGCGCCGAACCCGGGCCGCCTTCTTGCGTCCAGTCGACACCGTTCCACGACCACGTCTCCGTGACCGACGCGTAGGCACTCGAGAACATGGTGCCGCCGAGCAAGACCGTCTTCTGCAGGTGCGGCAGGTAGTGCATGGTGTGCGATTCACGTCGTGGCGGCACGTGCGCCGACGGCCGCAGCGTCCAGGTCGCACCGTTCAACTCCCAAGTCTCCGCCGTCGGCTGGGTGGCCCCTTGGAGAGTGCCACCGAACATCACGACGACGTTGCGCGCGGCGTCGAACGCCATCGCGTGCAGGTAGCGCGGTGGCGGCGACGCGGCGAGCGCAAGCTGGGTCCAGGATCCGTTCCACAGCCACGTGTCGTTCACGAGCGTGCCATAAGGCGACGGACCGGCGATGCCGCCGAACAGAATTACGCCTTGGCTCGTTGCCACCATCGCGGCGTAGGCGCGCGCCGGGGGGTTTGGTCCCGGCAGATAGGACCATTGGCCTTGTACGAGGCGGTTGGTGTCGCCGAGGAACGTCTGCGAGCCGCCGCTCCCGGTCAGCCCGCCGAACAGCAAGAGGCCGCCAGCGCCGTCGGAGCAGAAGCAAGCAAGTCTGCGACCCAACACGCCGCCCCACGTCAACGACTGCCAGTTGGTGCCGTCCCATTGCCACAGGTCGGGCTGCGAGGTCGTGCCCTGTTCGTTGCCGCTGAACAGGTAGACGCGCTGCGTCGCAGTGTCGTACGCCATGGCGGGATGCGAACGCGGTGACGGCTTGTTGACGGGAGTGCGTTGTTGCCACAACCCTTGGCTCAAGAGCGCGGAACAGAACAACGGAACGACGAGCCAATGACGCATCGCGGGAACACCTGGAAAGCGGGAGAGCTGCGCAGAATACCGCTGCTCCGGGATTCGTGCGCAGGGATCGAGCGGTCGGGGCGTCGGCGGATGGAAATTGGCGATGAGAAGGCCAGGCACCCTGTCGGCTTCATGGTGCGCGCGGCCGGCGTCGTGCTGACGGCGGCGACCGCGGTGCACGACCTCGTGCATGGCTGCGCGCGGCGCGGCGAGATTCGTGGCCAGCGACGCTACCGCTCGCTACTCACCGCACGTACTTGTAGGAACCGCCGGTTTCCTTGGCGAGCCGCTTGAGCAGATCGGAGTCGATGCCGAGCCCGATGCAATGCACGACGATCTGCCGCGTGCGATTCCAGCGCCGCACTTCGTCGAGGATGTCGTCGGTCGCGCGCACGCGACCAGCCGACGGCTGTCCGTCGGTGAGCAGGTAGATCGTGTCGACCTTCGGGTCGGCGAACGCCCGCTCCAGCGCGTCGAAGATGTTGGTGCCGCCGCCGAGCGGCAGCGCGCGCGCCGTCTTCAGCAGCTTCTCGCGGTTGTCCGGATCGAGCTTCTGCAGTTCGTCCCACAGCGCATCGACCTGCGTTTCGTAGGCGATCAGGTTGACGAGGTGCGTCGCCGGCAACGCTTCGACGACCCGCACCAACTGGGCCTTCGCCTCGTCGAGCCGCGTCGTCTTCTTGTCGGTGCCGATCTTCTCGGCCATCGAGCCGGAACGATCGACCACGAAGCACAGCCGCGTGCTGACCACGGGGATGTCGTGGTAGGCGACCGTCGAACCGCCGGTCGAAGCCGCGCCGAGCTTGACCATCTCCACGTGCGGCAGCACGAAGGCGACCTTGTTCTTCTGCCACCACGTCTCCCATTCCTTGCGCGAGATGCAGCGGGTGCCGCAATGCACGAACAGGGCCTGGTCGAGCTCGGCGGCGAGCCGGCCTTCTTCGCGGCCGTAGCGCGCGATCAACAACGGGATCGAACCGACATCACGGCACTTCGTGAGGTAGCGCAAGGCGAGCGAGCGCAGCTCCCATGCCTTGTGGCCGAGGCTCTGCTGCGCCGACGTCACTCCGGCATCGGCAGACAGCTCCATCAGCATCGACAAGCCGAGCATGCGGCTCTCGACGTCGGTGCTCTCGGCCATCGCCGCCAGATCGGCGCGCCACGACGGATCCTTCGCCAGCAATTCGTGCAGTCCCGCGGCCTGGTCGAGTGCCTTCTTCCGGCCGGCGCGAAGGTCGGCGCGAATGCGTTCGACCAGCGGTTGCACGGCCGCGGGCGGTGCATTGACGAGCAACAGCATGGCGGCGTCACGCCCGGCCGGCTGCGGGTCGTCGAGCCCCTTGGTCACCAGCCACTGCACCAGCTGCGGATCCTCGGCGGCAACCGGGGACAACGCGCGCAGCGTGCGTTTCACGCCCTCGCCGGCCACGCTGCCATACCGCAGCAGCAGCGGGTAGTAGTCCTCGTCGCGCACTCGCACGAGCCCACCCAGGAGATCGATGGCGACGGTGGCCTTCGGCAACTCGAGCACGCGCTCGATCACGTCGATGGTGAGCCCACGGGCCCGGTCGTGCTTCTCCTCGGCAAGCTGTCGCCACGCACACGCCGCCAGTTCGACGTCACCTTCGTGCACCAGCTTGATGCGGGCAGCGGACACCGGTGGCACGCCGCGCACCGGCTCCATGCGGCGCAGGACCTTCAGCCGCATCGCCTGCGGCCCTTCGAGCAGCAATGGCACGAGACCGCGCCACGCGCGATCGATCCGGCTGTCCACCAGCGCACCGATCACCGCGTCGCGCGTCGCCGCGTCGACGGCGTCGTCGGCCGCCAGGGCCAACTCGAGCATCGCATCGAGCGGACGGTCGCCGAGCTTCGCCAGGACACCCGCCGCGGCCGCCCGCAGCGCCGGCGGCGCCGAGGGGCGATGCAACACCTGCAGCAGGTCGGCCTGCAGCGTCGGTCGCGTCACCTTGCCGATCGCCTCGAGAATCGTCACCGCGAACGTGCCGTCGCCGGCGGCAGTGAGTTCACGCTGCAGGAAATCGGTCGCCAGCGGGTGGTCGATCTCGCCGAGCCACGTGATCGCCTTGCGCCGTTGCGCCGCACTCTTGCTGCCCGCTGGCAACGCCTTGTAGTCGGCGATCGCCTTCTCCACCCGCTCGGTCTGATCCGGCACGACCTCGTCGGTCTGGCCGCGACACAAGGCAGCCAACGCGAGCAGAGTGGTGGTGGCGACGAAGGGACGAAAACGCACGCGTGGGTTCCGAAAGGGGCACCGACTTCGTACCCGTTCGTCCCCTGCGGGCCAACCCCCCGCGCCCCACATCGCCTTGGCATCGTCCGATCCGAGCCGTCGCTGCCGCCCGCTCCAGCCCGGCGCCCAAGCCCACCGCACAAATTGCCTCAATCTAGGGTTTTCCCGTAGCCGAAGGGAAAGGACGGCAATGGCCAAGTCGTGGATCATGATCATGTTCGGCGCGGTGATCGCGCTGACCGTCGGTGCGATCGTGCTGTTCGCACTGTCGCTGCGCGAAGAAGCACGGCGCTCGTTCCTCGATCAGCAGTTGACGCTCGACCGCCTCGTGACCGAAGGCATGCAGTTGGCGCTGCGCACCAACGACATGGAATCGGCACGGCGCCTGCTCGACCAGGTCGCCCAGCGCGAGGTGTTCGTCGGCGCCCTAGTGCTCGACGCCGATCGCCAGCGGCTGCTCGCATCGTCGCCGACCTTCACCATCGAAGCGGAGTCTCTCACGTCCCTGCTCGGCGGTGGCACCGTGCCGCAGGGCCCGATCCTGCACACCGCGGACTGCTTGCGCGACGCAGAGGGCAGGACCATCGGTTGGTTCGTGCTCGCCCTCTCCTACGAGCGCCAGCAAGCCAGCGAACTCGCGGCACTGTGGCGCATCCTGTCGACCGCGGTGCCGGCGCTGACGATCCTGCTGGGACTGTGCGGCTGGCAGGTCGTGCGCAGCCAGCGGGCCTGGGCGCGCGCCGCAGCCGCCGAGGAGACCTCCAATCGCGCCAAGGGCGAGTTCCTCGCCAACACGAGCCCCGAGATCCGCACGCCGATGGCGGCGGTGCTCGGCTACTCCGAAGTCCTCGAAGAGGACGCCAACGATCCGGCGGCGCGAGCCGAAGCCATCGCCGCAATCCGCCGCAACGGCACCCACCTGCTCGACCTCATCAACGACATCCTCGATCTGTCGAAG
>SXPB01000214.1 GCA_005776475.1 Planctomycetia bacterium | reverse complement strand
GGGCCCGTCCAGTCGAGCGCAGCGTTCGAGCAGTTCGCCGCGGACAGCTGGCTTGGCGGCGTGTTCGGGTTGATCCAGGTGCGGGACCACACTTCGGTGGTCGAGTTCAAGTGACGCTGGTAGACGATCGACGTGACGTCGCTGTTGCCGTCGTTCACGACCACGGGCCAACCCGGAATCGAGCCTGCGGTCGAAGCCACGAGCTCGGGTGCCAGCAACGCTTCGCCGCGATACCCAACACGGGTCGCGTATACAGCTGGAGCCGTCGTGCTCGAACGCCATGCGATCGTCCAGTGCGACTGCGTCGATGCGTGGTAGGCGAGCCCACCGGTTTCCAGAATGCGCAGCGGGTGCTGCTCAAGGGTCTGCGTCGGAAAGCTCCCGCTCGATGCAGCGGCGCCATGCGGCCAGTCCACCTGTTGGCATCGAATCTCGGTGCCACGGACATCGCCCGGGGCAGCTACGGCAATCGGCGCCGATGCATAGGTGATGAGGTAGCGACCGTCCTTTCCATCGACTGCTGGCCCCAGCTCGTGTTCTGTCGCTGAAGCTGTAGCCCAGTTACTTGACGAGGTCGTTCCTGCATTGGAGACGAGCCTGCCACGAATGTCCCAGAAAGGCGTTGAGGCCGGGTACTTCGTTTGGCACACGACGAACCAAGAGAAGGACGTGCCGCCCTCGGCCGCGCGGTTCACCGTCGGCCGCTCCGAGTCGAGAGCCGGTGCATCGACCACCGGTAACGGACTGCTGAAGCTGCCGAGCGCAGTCGACGTGTCGTAGAGCACGGCCCACACTTCGCTGTCGCCCGTGTTGGCGAATGTCGTGGTGCCGGCTTCCCGCTGGAACGCAACCAGCGCCTGCGCTCCCGCTCCACCCGCAGCGATGCCGCCCACGCACGGGCGCCAGTTGTGCGCGCCAGCAACTTCGGCCAGCCCCAGCGACAAGGTCGTAATCGGCGACGCAGTGCCACCGGTGAACATCGCCGCGCGCACCTGCATGATCTGCGAGCTCAGCGTCAAACTCTGGTAGCAGACGACCCACTTGTTGGTCGCCGACACGAACGCAACGCGGCCGTGGTCCGCCGACGTGGCCGCCGCGAGATCGGAGAAGCGCGCGACGGCACCCGTGAGGTTGGCCGAGCAGATGCGGGCGACCACGTCGGCATCGGTCGCCGAGTAGTGGCGCGTCATCACGTAGGCCCCGTTCAAGCTCACGTTGTGGTTCTCGACGGCGCCATCGACTTCACCGACATCGACCGCATTGGCGATGGTCATCGACATGGCTGGCGCGAGCAGCGGATCGACGACGAGCGGGAAGTCCGCTTGCGCCAGCGCCGCCGCCGGCAACGCCAGCGTGATCGTGTTGCCAGTGCACGTGGTCGTCATCGCGAACGTGTCGCCGTCGGCATCGACCGCGAGCGCGCGGCCGTAGCGAACCAGCGGCGTGCCGTTGCCGTCGTAGAACACGAGATCCCCGTGCATCTCGGCGACCGGTTCGGTCCACAGCCCGGTCGTGATTTCGCCGGTGATGCGCAGGTCGCCCTGGCTCGCCGGACGGTGCGCCAGCACGAACGTCTGCTCCAGACCTTCGGTGCGCACGTCGTACGCTTCGACCACCGGACCCAGCGAATACTCGACGCGGTAGTCCGAGTGCGACAGCGCCGGTGCCGCGCGGTTCGCCAGCAACTCGTTCGCCCCGACCCGCACCGACGTCGTGCGCCACGCCAGCGGCTGGTTGTGCGGATAGCCGCTACCGAGCTGCGGGTAGAAGGTCATGCCGCCATGGAAGCTGGCCTTGTAGGCCGCACCGGCTGCCCACGTTCCATAGGGCGCTTCCCCGGGTTGGTGCGCGTTGCTGTGCACGGCAATCCGGGGGTCCGAGTCGGCGGTGGCGGCGACGGCCGCGGTGAACGTGTCTTGGGCGACGAGGGCGACAGCGAGCGCCGGCACGAACAGAACGACGGATGCGATTCTCATGGCATCCCGGTGATCCGGAGGAAGGCGGCGGTGTTGCAGCGAAACGGCAGTTCCTGGGTTGGCGGCATTGACGACGCATTCGCCGGGGCGACACTGCGGCGGGCGTTCACCCGCCACGCCCGACCATGCATCCCCTCGCCCGATTCGCCTGCGCCGCACTGCTCGCGTGGCAGGCCGTCGCCGCTGCCCTGGCCCACGGCGAACGAGTGGTGGCGATCGCGGGTGGCGATTGCGTTGCCCTTGCGACCGAAACGACGGCAGATCGCGTCGGGCGCGTGCTCGGCGCCGACATGCCGATCTTCCTCGAGCTGCAGCACCTGGTTCCCGAGGGTGCTGTGTTGCTCAACCGGCGGATCGTCAGTTCGTTGGAAGAAGTGCGCGCGAAGGTGAAGAGCGAGCAGGAGCTGATCGAAACGGTGCAGCGGCTGGCGGCGCGCAATGGCCTGTTCCTGCAGTTGGGAGCGCTGTTGTTCCCGCGCCCGGTGCTGCACAGCGTGCCGGATCCGATCGCGCTGGCCGAAGTGGAAGCGGGGCCGGGCGACGACCGATGGATGTTCGTCTACCACGGCGACGTCGAGCCGATCGATCGCAAGGGCTGGAGTTGCACACACCGCGCCGCGACCTACTCGATATGGCGATTCCAGAAGGGCTCCTGAGCTACCTGTGGGTCGCCGCCACGGCGGTGCTGGTGCCGACGGTGTTCGGTCTCGGGCTCGTGCGTGGCCTGGGGCTCGCCGCGCACGAAGGGCACCGCGTCCACATCGCTTTCGCCTGGCTCGTCGGCCAGTTCGCGACCGCCGCGCTCACCGCGGGGTGGCTGGCGTCGGGCAAGCCGATTCCTGGGCCGATGCTCGTTGGCGTGACCTTGGTGATCGGCCTTTTCGGCCTCTTCGCATTTCGCAACCGCGGCGCCGATGCCGCCGCCGTCACGGCGCTCGTGAGTCGGAATCGCCTCGACTGGCTCGTCGGCGCGGCGACGGCCGTCGTGGTCGCGGTGTTGGTCCTCGAGTGCCTTGCCGCCAACGCCGATCCGATCCGGCTCGGTGACGAAGCCGACATCTGGGCCGCAAAGGCGAAGGCGTTCTACGCGGCGCCGGGCCTCGACCTGCAGCTGGGCCTGTCGATGGTGCAGGCGGCCGACTACCCGAACCTGAGCCCGCTGCTGCAGGTGTTCGCGTTCGCCGGTTCGGGGCGTGTGCTGCACTTCGAGAGCCGTTTGCCGGTCCAGTGCTTCGGCATCGCGTTGCTGTTGTTGTTGTCGGCGGCCTGCCAACGTCGTGCGCATCCGCTGCTCGCGATGGCTGCGGTCGTCGCGTGCAGTGCGACGCTGGGGACTGCGAACGTGACCAGGCTCTACGCCGACACGGCGTTGGCGTTTGCGACGTTGGCCACCGTCGAGGCGCTGCTGCGTTGGCGCGAGGGCGGCGGCGCCGTGTGGTGGCGCCTGGCGTGCTGCGGTGCGGCAGCCATGCTCGCCACCAAGAATGAAGGCGCCATGTTGCTGCTGGTGGTCTTTGCGGCGACGGCGGGATGGTGTTGGTTTGCGCGGGCTGCCGAGCAACCGCGCGTGCGCGCCGCCGACGTCGCCTGGCTCGGGCTGCCGATGGCGACCTACGCCCTGCATCAGGTCTTCCTGCAGGCGTTCGCGTTGCGCAACGCGATGCTGGATGCCTCGACGGCGGGTGGCCGCGGCATGTTCACCCGCATCGTCGACCAGGCGTCGACGCACGCAGGGCCGGTGCTCGCGTGGTTTGGCAAGATGGCGATCGACCCCGTACCGCATCGGTTGCTGCCACTCCTGTTCGTGGTTGCCGTCACCGCGGCGTTGGCGACCGGCGGCCGTCGCTCGCTGCGCGAGCCCTCGGCGCTGTTGTTCGCCATCGTCTTCGGTGGGATCGGCGGCTACATGCTGGTGTTCGTCGGGGCCCAGGAGCCACTCGACTGGCGGTTGCCGACGGCCGCCGCTCGCACGGTTCAACACCTGGTGCCATTGGCCGCGTTGGGGGTGGCCATGACCATCTGGCCGCGGCGTTCCACGCCGACCGCAGCGTGACCGGGTTCGGGGGCAAGCTGGGGCGGAATCGCGCGTCGGCGCCGGTTGGCCCGGAGTATGCTCCCGCGCCCAAAACCGCCCGATGACGCCTCGTTTCGACCTCCACGCTCGCCTCGACCAGTTCCCGATCCTCCGGACCCTGCGCGACCGCGTGCTGGTGTTCGACGGCGGCATGGGCACGCAGCTGCAGATGGCGAACCTGACCCTCGACGACTTCCGGGGTCTTGAAGGGTGCAACGAGCTGCTCGTGGAGACTCGGCCGGACGTCGTCCAGGCGATCCACGAACGCTACTTCGCGGCCGGCGCCGACGCGGTCGAGACCAACTCGTTCGGCGGCATGCCGTACGTGCTCGCCGAGTTCGACCTGGCGCACCGCGCCTTCGACCTCAACAAGCAGGCGGCCGAAGTCGCCCGCGCGGCGGCGGCCAAGTACTCGACCAAGGATCGGCCGCGGTACGTGGCTGGCAGCATGGGGCCGGGCACCAAGCTGGTGACGCTCGGTCACATCCCGGCCCACGAGATGTACGAGTCGTACAAGATCTACGCCAAGGGCCTGCTCGCCGGCGGCGTCGATTGCCTCAACATCGAAACCTGCCAGGACATCCTGCAGGTGCAGATTGCCGTCAACGCGTCGCGCGACGCGATGGCCGAAATCGGCCGCGAAGTGCCGATCTTCTGCACCGTGACGATCGAGACCACCGGCACGATGCTGGTTGGCAGCGACATCGCGACGGCGGTGACGACACTCGAAGCGTTGCCGGTCGATGTCATCGGGCTCAACTGCGCGACCGGCCCCGACCTGATGCAGGAGTCGGTGCGCCATCTCGGCAAGACCACGACGCGCATGATCATGGTCATGCCCAACGCCGGTTTGCCGCGCAACGTCGGCGGCAAGGCGGTCTACGACCTGACGCCGGCGGAGTTGGCGCGCTTCCAGGCCCGCTTCGTCACCGACTTCGGTGTCGGCGTCGTCGGCGGTTGCTGTGGCACGACGCCAGAGCACGTGGCGGCGATGGCCCAGGCGATGGGCGGCTTGCGGCCGCAGGCACGGCCGACGTTCTACCAGCCGCAGCTGGCGTCGTTGTTCCACTCGGTGCCGCTCGACCAGGACAGCGGTCCGCTGATCGTCGGCGAACGCACGAATGCGAACGGCTCGAAGAAGTTTCGCGAGCTGATGGTCGCGGGTGACGTCGAAGGCATGCTGCACATGGCCAAGGAGCAGGTGCACGAAGGCTCGCATGTGCTCGACCTGTGCACCGCGTTCGTCGGTCGCGACGAAGCCGGCGACATGCTCAAGCTGCTGGCGCCGATGGTGCAGCAGGTGACGGCGCCGATCATGGTCGACAGCACCCAGATCGACGTGGTCGAGAAGGCGCTGAAGGTGATCCCCGGCCGCGCGATCATCAACTCGATCAACCTCGAGGACGGCGAGGAGAAGGCGGACGCGTTGTGTCGGCTGGCGCGGCGCTACGGCGCGATGTTTGTTGCGTTGACGATCGACGAAGAGGGCATGGCGAAGACCGCCGATCGCAAGCTCGCGGTCGCCAAGCGCATCCACGACATCTGCGTGCATCGCCACGGCATGAACCCGGGCGACCTGATCTTCGACCCGCTGACGTTCACGATCGGCTCCGGCGACGAGGCATCGCGCGACGCCGGCGTGCAGACGCTGCAGGGCATCGAGCTGATCAAGAAGCACATCCCCGGGGTGCGCACGATCCTCGGCTTGTCGAACATCTCGTTCGGGCTCGATCCGTATCCGCGCCAGATCCTCAACTCGGTCTATCTCGCCGAAGCGCGCAAGTACGGCCTCGACGCGGCGATCGTGCACGCCAGCAAGATCATTCCGACGCACAAGCTCGACGAAGAGGACAAACAGATCACGCTCGACCTGATCTTCGACCGACGCCGCGAGGGCTACGACCCGCTGTTCGCGTTCCTGGCGCGGTTTGCCGGCAAGAAGCGCGTCGACACCGGCTCGGCCAACGACGAGAACACGCTGCCGGTCGAAGAGCGGCTGCAGAAGCGCATCGTCGACGGCAACAAGATCGGCATCGGCGCGCACCTCGACGAGGCCCGGCAGAAGTACACGCCGCTGCAGATCATCAACGACATCCTGCTCAGCGGCATGAAGACGGTCGGCGAGCTGTTCGGCAGCGGCGAGATGCAGTTGCCGTTCGTGCTGCAGAGTGCCGAATGCATGAAGGCCGCGGTCGCGTACCTGCAGCCGTTCATGGACAAGGTCGCGGGCGAGGCCAAGGGCACGATGGTGATCGCCACCGTGCGCGGCGACGTGCACGACATC
>SXPB01000213.1 GCA_005776475.1 Planctomycetia bacterium | reverse complement strand
TGCTGGCCCAGGTCAAGAAGGACCAGCTCGAAGAGAAGGGCCAGAAGCTGTCGGCCGAGGACGAGCAGAAGCTGAAGGCGCCGATCCTCGAGAAGTACGAGACCGAAGGGCATCCGCTGTACGCGACGTCGCGCTTGTGGGACGACGGTGTCGTCGACCCGCGGCAGACGCGCAGCGTGCTGGCGCTGGCGTTGTCGGCGAGCCTGAACGCGCCGATCCCGGACTACTCGGCGCCGGTCTTCCGGATGTGAATCGAACCGACGGTGGATGCTGGCGCCGGACGCCGCGGTAGGTTGGGTCGCGCATGCGCCAACGCACTCCCGAGCTCGCCCCCGAAGACGCGAAAGTGCTCGACGACGTCGAGCAGTACGGCGTGCACATCGTGCACGTTGCTGAAGACGAAGATGGCGACCGGCCATGCTTCTCGTTCACGGTCGGGCTGTGGGAGACTTACCAGCAGGCCGAGGTGATCGTGTTCGGGCTGCCGATGGAGGTGGCGGCAGAGCTGTTGGACGGCCTGACCGACGAAGCCGATGCCGATCGGCGGTTTCGCGCCGGGGAGAAGCACGACGGGCTCCTGGTCGGTTATCCGGTGCGCTTTCTCGAGCTGCCGAAGGAGCGTTGCGGCGAGTTGCTCGACGTCGCGACCTGGGCCTACGAAGGCGATGGGTTCGATGCCGTGCAGTTGGTCTGGCCGGACAAGCAGGGCCGCTGGCCGTGGGAGGACGGTGTGCGCGAAGGCTTCGCTGCCTCGCAACCCATCATCGGCCGGCGTGCGGCGCCGTGAATCTTCCGGTGCCCGTGCCCTCGCCGCAGTCCACGCCGCCCTCGTCGCCGCCGCCGCAGCGCATCGCGGCCACGTACGTGCTCGGGTTCCTGTTCGTGCTTGTGGTGGTGTTCCTCTGGCTGCGCGGTGCCGGTCGCTTGTTGATCCCGTTGCTGCTGATCGGCGGTCTCGCCTACGGTGTGCACCGCGTGGTGCAGAAGGTGCGCGAACCGGTCGAGTGAGGCCCAGCGATGAAAGCGATCTGCATTCTGGTGTTGGCTAGCGTCACGGCGACGCCGTGCCTGTGGGACAGCGACACGATCGACACCGAGCTGCGCGGCGTGCCCGACGCCTTCGATCTGATCGTCGGCCGCTGGCATCACCACGGTGAGGCTTACTACCGCGAACGGGTGGCGCGGTTGGCGGCGTTGCCGCAATTGACGTTCGACGACTACGACGACCTCGCAGTCGCGCACGAGCATCTCGGCGACCACGACGCCGCGATCGCGGTGATGGGGCGCAAGGCCGCGGCGTTGGCCAAGGAAGCCGACCTGGGGCACGAGTACCGCCGCCTCGCCAACCTCGGCACGTTCCATGCGCACGCGGGGCGCTACGACGAAGCGCTGGTGCACCTGCGCGCGGCGGTGGATCTGAACCCGAACGCGCACTTCGGCCGCGAGAGGTTCCAGATCGAAGCCATCGAGTACGTGGCGGCGGCGAAGCAGCGGCCGGAGCTGTGGGCGGAGATGAGTTTCCTCCGGCACGCTGGGTATCGGCTCGTCATGTTCCCCGTCGATGTTGCGCACCCTGCGGGAGCGATTTTGGACCGTGAGCTTGGCTTCGAAACTGCCTACAAAGCCATCGGGGGCATGCTTCGCTTCGGCGGCCGCGAAAGCGCCGAGTTGTTTCGTTCGCTCGGCGAGCTGATGCTGAGCCAACAGCATCTGAACCTGGCGTGGTGGGCGTTTCGTCGCGCGATCGAGCGTGGGCACCCCGCGAGCGAGAATCTGCGCACGGTCCTTGTGTCGATCGAACGCCATTGGCGCGAAGCCGCCCGATACAACACGGCGAACCCGATTCCGGACGAAGCCCTCTATGTGGCGATGCGCGCGAACGCGGACCAGTGGGTCGCGGCGTTCCGTGCGCTGGAAGCCGAAGCTGTCGCGCGTGGCGCGGACGTGCGCAGCGACGAGGCGGTGCGCCGCTTGCTCACCGAAGCGGATCGGCGTGTGCCGCGGCTGGAGCTGCCAACGTCGACGATCGTGGGCTGGATCAAGAAGAACCTCACCTGGCTCGGTGTGGTGGTGTTGTTTGGCGGCTACGTCGTACTGCGACTGCAGGGGCGTCGGCAACGCCGTGTCGCATGAGCGATGCGCCCGGTGCTGACACTGTGAGTAGCAGCGGCCCCCCGTTCCGCCCGGCATGGTGGGCACCGACGGGACTCGCGCAGACCCTCGCTGGAATGCGCGCGTCGTCGCCGATGCCGCCACTGCGGCTGGAAACGGTGCTCACGCCCGACGGCGACGAATTGCGCCTGCACTGGCAGGACGCCCACGACGCGCGCGCACCGCTGGTCCTGCTGCTGCACGGACTCGAAGGCAGCCGCCATTCGCCGTACGTGCGCGCTACCGCCGCCGCCGCCGCCGCCCACGGCTTTGCGTTCGTGGCGCTCGAGTTCCGCTCGTGCGGTGGCGTGCTGAACCGTGCGCGCCGCACCTACCACAGTGGCGAGACCACCGACTGCGCGTTCGTCGTCAGCACCCTCGCCGCGCGCGCGCCCGGCCGTCCGCTGCTGCCGATCGGCTTCTCGCTCGGCGGCAACGTCGTTCTGAAGTGGCTCGGCGAAGTCGGCGACCAGGCGCCGGCGAACGTGCTCGCCGCCGCGGCGATCTCGCCGCCGTACGACCTCGGTGCGTGCGGCCACCGTTGCGACACGCGCCTGGGCGGCGTGCTGGCTCGCCACTTCCTGCGCACGCTGATTCCGACGGCGATCGCCAAGGAGCGGCAGCATCCGGGCATCTACGACCCGGTGGCGGTGCGCCGGTGCCGAACGTTCCGCGCCTTCGACGAACTGGTCACCGCTCCGGTGTTCGGCTTTCGCGACGTCGAACACTTCTACTCGTCGCAAGGTTGCGGCCAGTTCCTGCCGGCGATCCGGCGGCCGGCGTTGCTGGTCTCGGCCCTCGACGATCCGCTCGTCGATCCGGCGGTGTTGCCGCACGCGACGATCGCGGCGTCGAAGTTCTTGCACGCGCAGTTCTCGCCACGCGGTGGCCACGTCGCGTTCCTCGACGGCGGCGCGCCATGGCGCCCTCGGCGATGGGCCGAAGCGCACGCGATGCAATTCTTCCGCGCGCAGCTCGCCGCGGCTGGCGTTCCTCTGCCAGCCTTCGTCCCGGTCAGGTGATCATCGCGGTCGATCTGGCGGCAACCGCCGTTGCGGGCAACCCGGACTTGTGCTCACTGCACGACGACGGAGCGATCGGCGGTGAAGTGCGCGGGATGTCGCGCCTGCTCGACGAGCGCTTGCACGTGCAGCGGCAGGCCGAGCAGGTGGGGCAGGTTGGGCACCGGCACGGTGAACGCAGCCGCGCCGACGTTCGCCAGCACGATGTTCTCGAATGCGACGTAGCCGCCGTCGAGATCGAGCCACAGGTCGCCGAAGCCGGGAATGGCCAGTGGCGTCGTCAAGCGCGTGAGGCCGATGCCTAGGCGGCAGGTGTGGTGCAGGCTCGCGTAGCCTGGTTCGCTCCAGGCGGTGATCGCCCAGGGTTGGCCGCGCACCGGTTGGCCCACCACGAGGTCGCGTTGGCGGTTGATCAGCACGCTGTTGGTGACCACGACGCCGAGTTCCTCGGTGGCCAGCACATCCCGATCACCGTCGCCGTCGATGTCGGCGGCAAACACCTGCGCCGTGATCGTCGCCGTGACCGGCAGGCGCGAAGGCGCGGGCGCCAGACTGCCGGTGCCGTCGTTGATCTCGAACCCGAGCGGAATGAAGGCCGAGACGAGGCTGCGCACGAGATCGAGGTCGCCATCTTCGTCGGCATCGAACAGCACCAGCGACTTGGTGCCGGAGCCGGCCGTCGGCAACGTGGCGATCGTGGCGAAGCTGCCGCCGGTGTTGCGCAGTACGAAGTCGCTCGGTGCCGAGCACCCACAGACGAGATCCGGGTCGCCATCGCCGTCGATGTCGCCGACGGTGAGGTTCTGCACCGCCATGCCAAGGCCTGGGAACCACGTGGCGGTGGCGTCGGTGAACACCAGGTTGCCGTCGTTGCGAAGGAGGCGCGGGCCGGTCGCCGAGCCGGCGATCAGGTCGAAGTCGCCATCGCCATCGACATCGCTCGCCGCGAGCCCCTGCGTGTCGGCTGGCACGGGCAGCGCCGCGGCCGCGAACCCGCCGCTCCCGTTGTTGGTCAGCAGTTGATCCTGGCTGCCCGGCACCGCGAATCGCAGCGCGGCCGCGAGATCGACATCGCCATCGCCGTCGAAGTCGGCGGCGATCACGTGAAAGTGGTTGGTGACGTTGCCCGGCAGGTTGCCGCTCGCATCGACGAACGCGCCGGCGCCGGTGTTGCGCCACAGCCGCGACGGCTGGTTCTGCTTGCTGACGAACAGATCGACGTCGCCGTCGCCTTCCATGTCGAAGGGCACCGTCATCAGGCTGCTGCCCGCTGCCACCGGCAAAGTCGTTGCCGTGACGTCGGTGAAGCGTTCCTGGCCGTCGTTGCGCAGCAGGATGTTCTTGCGCAGGCTGAACAGCCCGGTGCTGCCGCAGAGGTCGAGGTCGCCGTCGCCGTCGAAGTCGGCGATCGCGAGTTCGCGCAGGCCTTCGGCTGCGAACGGCGGCGGCGTGCGGCCGACGAACTGGGTTGGCACCTGGGCGGCGAGCGTTGCCGGGCCGGCGCAGACGGCGGCGACCGCGGCGACGCCGAGCCACGTGCGGGCCGGTGCTGCCGGTGGTCGGCCTACGGGCGCAGGCAGGTTGGCTGCCAACGATTGGGTGGGGCGCATGGCTCGTTCACAGCAGCGGCTCCGTTGCTGGTCGAGAAGCCGCCGTCCGCCGATCAATTGATCACCGCAGTCACCGCGGCGCTGTGGCTGAAGCCGTCGAGCGCCATCGCGTCGAACACGCCCCACTGGAACGACAGCGGAAAGCCGATCGCACTCGGCGCGTTCGGCACCGGCAGCGAGAAGCTGATGCCACCCGACAGCGGATTCGTGTGCGTCTTCGTGGTCAACGTCAGCAGCAGGTCCGGCGTCACGTAGAGATTGGCGAAGCCGAGCGGCGCACCCCCGGGAATCGGCGTGCCGAGCACGAGCAGTGCGGGCACGTTGCGCGCCGCGCTGCCGAGCCACACGTCGATCGGGCTGCCGATCGCCGGCCAACCGTGCAGGCCGATCGTGGGCACGCCGTACTGCCCCGCCTTGCTGCTGCCGAACGCCGACGTCGTGCCGGCGACGTACGGCGCGAACAGCCGGAATTTCGCCGCCAGCGTCGCCTGCGCGTGCCAGGTCGAACCGTCGCTGACGCGCACTTCGACCAGCACGTTGCTCGGTTCGGTGTCGGCGCTCACCGAATGCTGGTGGAACATGCCCTGCACGCGCCAGACCAGGAAGTAGTCGACGCCGATGCTGAGGTTCGCCGGTTGCGCAAACCGCGCCCCCTGGAAGCAGCGCGTGTGCGTCGTCGTCCACGAGCCCGGCAGGCCGACGAGCTGGTCGGGCAGGCCCGTCGTCGTGTTGCGCGTGCGGATCTCGAGCTGATGCACGGCAGGCGCCTGGTTGCCGGTGAAGATCTGCGCGGCGTCGAGCACGGGCGCGTTCGCCGTGAAGCGGAACGCGAGCACGCTGGCCGGCCAGCCGACCGCGTAGCCGCCGTACGACGGATTGTCGTTGCGGGAAAACACCATCTGCTGGGCGCCGGCGATCGTGGCGAGGCCGAGCAGCGCGAACGTGGGGACGAGGCGACGCATGGGTGCGAGTGTCGCCGCCGGCCACAGGCCGGCAAGCGGGGGCGGCGCCTGGACATGTGGCGTTGTCGTCGCGGCCGGCGGGCGGCCGCCCCGGCCGGGGGGCGGGTGGGGTGGGCGAAACCGCCTTACGCCGCGAAGATGCCCTGGCTCCAAGGCCCCGGTGCCAGCCCTCCGGCGCCACGGTCCCATCCAGACCCAGACCCCAGACCCATCGCGCATGCCCATGAACCTCTCGTGTGTGCTCGCATCCAGTGCACTCGCCCTGCTGGCGCCGTTCGCGGCGGCCCAGGCGCGCGCACCGCTCGCCATTCCCGCACCGTTGCCGGGCCTTCCCATCACCGCACCGCCGGTCGACCATCCCGCCCTCGCCGGCCAGCCGCTGTTCGGCGACAACGGCCGCAAGGGTGGTGGAGGTGGGGCAGCTCCCGCCGCACCGGTGCCGCCGCCGGTCGTGGTGCCGCCGCCGCCGCCCAAGGTCGATCCTGACACCAGCGGCAAGAAGCGCGACGGCAAGGACCTCAAGAAGGCAGTCGCCGAAGTGAAGAAGGCGCTGAAGTGGTACGACAGCCTTGGCGAAGCGAAGGCGCAGTCGGCCGCGACCAGCAAACCGATCCTGCTCCTGCAGGCCCTCGGCGACATCGACGGCTTTGCTTGAAGCGCTCTCCAAAGCCTGCGGGGCGTGACCCTGCCGAACGAGGAAGTGCTGGACCTGCTGCGCGACAACTTCATCGTCGCGTCGCGCAACATCGAACGCGATCGCCACGTCGGCGTCTCGCACGGATACCGCACCAACCAGACTGCCGTCGGCACCACCAACGGTGCCGGTGGTCGCAACGTGCAGCTCATCGTGCTCGCGTGCGACGAGACGGTGTTGCACGTGTTGCCCGGGTTCTGGAACCCGCGCGATCTGGTGACCGAGTTGCTGTTGGCGCTGGAAGTGAATCGCCTGCACCAGGACGAGGAGCGCACCGCCGCCGAGAAGGCGAAGCTGTTCGCGACGTTGCACCGTTCGCACCTGGCGCGGCACGAGGCGTCGATGCTCGAACGCAGCGCGTGGCAGGACTTCGACCAGCACCACGAAGTGATGCGGGCGCAGACCGAGAAGCGCGACACGTTCGCCGTGCAGGGTGATGGCTCGCAGGTGCTGAAGACCATCCCGCAGCTGGTGCACGACCGCATGGTGGCGCGGCCGTTCAAGAAGCTCGCCGACTTCGGCATGGAGTCGTTCGTCGACTACGGGCGCCCCTACTACGACAACAACAGCGGTGTCGACCAAGGCCGCAACTTCCCGCGCGCGGTGCAGGAGAACGAGAAGCGTGCGCGCGAACTGGCGAAGGAACGCGACGAGGCCGAAACGCTGAAGCGGAAGCTCGAAAAGGCTGCGAAGGCGCGCGCGAAGACGAGTGGGTGAGCTGCTGGGGCAGAGATTTGCAGAATCCTGACCCCGCGCCGCCCCCAGCGCGGATCCTGGTGTCGGCATGACCCTGGATCCGTCCCTCGCGCCGTCGCCGTCGATGACGCCCTCGCCGATCGAACGCGATGCGGCGGCGGCGCTCGTCCTGCGCCATCGCGCGGCGATCGGGCGCTACCTGCGTGTGCTCGGCGCGCGCGCGGACGAACTCGACGACCTGCTGCAGGAGACCTTCCTGGTGTTGCTGGATCGGCCGTTCGTGGTCGCCGGCGACGGGCAGACGCGCGCGTTCCTGCGCACCACGGCGAGGCAGTTGTTCTTGCGCCGCCACCGCAACCTGTTGCCGCAGGTCGAAGCCGCGGACGCGGTGTGGGATCGCCGCTGCGGTGACGACGGTGGCGACGCCCACCTCGACGCGCTCGAACACTGCCTGCAGACCTTGCCGGCGAGGTCGCGCGCCCTGGTGCTCGAGTGCTACGAGCCCGACGGTGTGCGCGGCGAGGTCGCGCAACGGTTCGGGCTGTCGGTCGAAGGTGTGAAGACGGCATTGCGGCGCTTGCGGACTGCGCTGCGCGCATGCATCGAACGGAGGATGCAATGACTCGGGCAGAACTCGAAGAGGCCGCGGAGGAGCGGTTGTTGTCGGCGGCGCTCGCCGAAGTGCGTGACCCACAACGAGCGGAGCTGTCGCTGTCGAGCCCGTCGCCGGCGGCAGTGCGGTCGGCGCCGCACTGGCTGCTGGCGGCGCTGGTCGTGCTCGGGGCCGGGGTCGCGTTCGCGGTCGGCGTCCTGCGTCGGGAGTCCGCGCCGGTGCCGGTGGCGCCGCCGAACGAGGCCGTGCAGGAGCCGGACCCGTTGCCGCCGCCGGTGCGCGTCGATGGCCGCGAGGCGCTGGAAGCGCTGCGGCAGAGCGCGCCGAAGACGCGCAACTTGTGGGCGGTCGTCGATCCCGAGGATGTGAACTGCGTTGGCGAGTTCCTTGAGCTGGAACAACTGGTGCTCGAACCACGCGTGGCCACGGACGGCACGGTGTCGACGAGATCGTGGTCGCTGTTGGTCCTGACGCGCTGCCACAAGTTGCGTTCGCTGACGCTCGGCAACATGCGCGGCCTCGAACCGAAGGAGTTCGAGCCCTTGATGGCGCTGCCGGCGTTGCGCGAGTTCGGGCTGACGGGCGTGCAGCACTTGTTCGACGAGAAGCTGGCCGACGTTCTGCACAAGCTTGGCCCCCGTTCGCTGAAGTTGACGGCGGTGCGCGTCACCGCTCCCGGACTGCGGACGATGTGCCAATTGCCGCACCTTGAGAA
This sequence comes from Planctomycetia bacterium, assembly GCA_005776475.1. Taxonomy (GTDB): domain Bacteria; phylum Planctomycetota; class UBA1135; order UBA1135; family UBA2386; genus UBA2386. The sequence continues at coordinate 23,380 of SXPB01000213.1, read as the reverse complement.
CCTGGTGTTGTGGCACTGCCTGCACTTGGAGCGTTGCGACCTGTCGGCGTTGGCGAAGTTGCGAACGCTGCGCTCGCTCGAATTGCACGGCGTCGGGTGGTCGCTGGCTTCGGCGCTCGCCGCCGAGAATCCGCTGCCGGGCGAGCCGGCAAAGCCCTCGTCCGCGACCCCCGGGCTGGCGCCGACCGAACCGCCGCAGGCGCTGTTGTCGGCGGCGCTGATGCAGGCGCTGGCGCAACTGCCTCACTTGCGCGAACTGGAGCTGTCGTCGTCGGTGTTGACCGCGGACCTGCTGGCCGCGCTGCCAAAGCGGCTGCATCGGCTGGGCCTGCGCGAAAACGTGGTCGATCGACCAGACGCATTTGCGCAGGTCGTGCTACCGGAGCTGCGGTCGCTGTCGTGCAGCGTCCCGCACGTGTTCGGGCCAGGAGAGAAGCCGGATGACTTCGGCGAGCGGCAGGCGGCGCTGTGTGCGTTGCTCGACCGGCAGCAGCTGCGCGAGCTGCGATTTCTCGGCACGATCACGGCTGCGATGTCGGCGAGCCTGAAACTGCAGATGACGCTCGAAGAACTGCACTTTCACCACGCTGGCCACAAGGATGCGGTGCCGATCGAGCTGTTTGCGACCATGCCGAAGTTGCAACGGATCCGGCTGACCAACGTCTCCGCGAGCGTCGATCCGGCTCCGCTGCAGAAGCTGCCGGCGTTGGTGCGAATCGAATTGCAGCATGCGGATGCGGATGCCGTGCAGGCGTTCCGCAAGGCACTCGGTGATCGCGTCGTCGAGATCAACCCTTGAGTTGCTTCTGCAGTGCATCGGCGTGCGCGGTGACACGCGTCCGGCCGAGGCGCACTACCAGTGCCACAAGGGGAGCGCGAAACCCGCGCGGTGAGTGATCCGTCGCGCGATCGAACGCGAACGCGAACGCGAGCGCGATCGCGGTGCGTCGCGGTGGGTCGCGGAGAAGAGGCTGGGGTTCGGGGCTTGTTTTCGCCTCCAGGTCCAGTAACCAAGCCTCTCCCATGCCGACCTCCGCCTCTCGTCTCGCGGCGCTTTGGATCGCACTCGCGTTGGTTGCGCCGATCGCTGCGCAGCGCAAGCAACCCGAGCCGATCCCTGACTTCACCAAGGGCGACGTCGTTCCGAAGGGGGCCGAGCACGATTGGAACCTCGGCCCGACCGGCGCTCGCGGCTGGATGTACTGCGATCGCATGGTGACGACGGATGCCCGTCAGGTCCTCGTCACCGAGGTGGACCAGGGCTCACCGGCGGACGGCGTCCTTGCGGTCGGCGACGTGCTGCTCGGGATCGGCGGCAAACCGTTCGCGCGCGATCCGCGCACCGAGATCGGCCAGGCGATCCGCGCCGCCGAAGCGAAGGCCGGCGACGGCAAGCTGCGCCTGCAGCGGTGGCGCGCCGGGGCTGTGAAGGACGTCGTCGTCGAACTGCCGGTGCTCGGCAGCTACGGGCCCGTGGCGCCGTTCGAGTGTGCGAAGTCGGAGCTCGTGCTCGAGCGCGGCTGCACCGCGTTGGCGGCGCGGCTCGAGGCGCCGAAGTACGGCCGCGGTCGTGGCTCCGATCCCATTCCGCGCAGCCTCAATGCGCTCGCCTTGTTGGCCAGCGGCAACGCCAAGTATCGACCGTTGCTGCAGCGCGAAGCGCGCTGGGCGGCGGACTTCTCGGCCGACTCGATGCAGACGTGGCACTACGGCTACGTGATGATCTTCCTGGCCGAGTACGTGGTGGCGACGGGCGACAAGGAAGCCCTGCCGGGCCTGCGTCGACTGGCGCTGGAAGCGGCCAAGGGGCAGAGCGCCGTCGGGTCGTGGGGACACGGGTTCGCGCGGCCGGACGGGCGTTTGGGCGGCTACGGCATGATGAACGCGCCGGGCGTGCCGTTGACCATTGGCCTCGTGTTGGCGCAGCAGGCCGGAGTCGACGATCCGGCGGTTGCGACCGCGATTGCGCGCAGTGCCACGATGCTGCGGTTCTACGTTGGCAAGGGCGCGATCCCCTACGGCGACCACAACCCGTGGATCGAGAACCACGAAGACAACGGCAAGTGCGGCATGGGGGCGGTGCTGTTCCATCTGCTCGGCGAAGCGCCGAGTGCCGAGTTCTACTCGCGCATGAGCGTCGCTTCGCACGGCGCCGAGCGGGACACGGGGCACACGGGCAACTACTTCAACATGCTGTGGGCGATGCCCGGCGTGGCGCTGTCCGGGCCGCACGCCACGGGCGCGTGGATGCACGAGTTCGGCGGCTGGTACTTCGATCTGGCCCGGCGCTGGGACGGCACGTTCGTGCACCTCGGCCCGCCCGAACGCGACAACGACAGCTACGCCGATTGGGATGCGACCGGCGCCTATCTGCTCGCGCTGGCGACGCCGCGCGCGAAGTTGCTGCTGCATGGCAAGCGCGCGACCGTCCCGCAACTCACCGCCGAGGCGGCGCAGACGTTGATCGCCGATGGGCGGGGCTGGGACAACAAGGATCGCACGAGTGCCTACGATCGGTTGAGCGCGGAACAACTCGTCGAACGCCTCGCCAGCTGGTCGCCGGTCGTGCGCGAGCGCGCCGCGATGGCGTTGGCTCGGCAGAAGGCGCAGGTGGTTCCGGCCCTGGTGAAGTTGCTCGACGCGCCCTCGATGACGGCTCGCTACGGGGCTTGCCAGGCCCTGGGCGAGTTGCGGGGGCAGGCAGCGCCGGCGGTCGACGCCTTGCGGCGAGCGCTTGCCGCCGACGACCTATGGTTGCGGATCAAGGCCGCCGAAGCCTTGTCCGCCATCGGCGCCAAGGCCAGCAGCGCGGTGCCGCAGTTGCTCGAAATGCTGGCGACGGTCGATGCCGAACGCGACCCGCGCGGCATGCAGCAGCGCTACCTGGCGTACGCCTTGTTCGATCGGGGCGGCATGTTGAGCCGGTCGCTCGATGGCGTCGATCCCGAGGCGCTCCACCAGGCCGTGCGCGCCGGGTTGCGCAACCAGGATGGGCGCGCGCGCAGCAGCCTCGGCTCGGTCTATCGCAACCTGTCCGAAGCCCAGATCGCGCCGCTGCTGCCGGCGATCCACCAGGCGGTGATGGAGCCCGCTCCGAGCGGCGAGATGTTCGCCGACGGCATCCGCGTCGAAGGCCTGCGCGTGCTCGCCAAGCATCGGATCGAGGAAGGCATCCGCGCGTGCGTTCACTACACGCGCCACCAGAACCCGTGGGACAGCCAGGATCGCACCCCGGAGCTGATGAAGGTCCTGCTGGCCTACGGGGCGCGGGCGAAAGTGATCCTGCCGGAGTTGCGGCAGATCGGCGACTACTTCGAGAAGGACGAGCCGAACTTCCCCGCGAAGCTGATGCAGCAGAAGGCGAAGTGCGTGCGCGAGACGATCGCCGCGATCGAAGCCGCGACGGACGCGCCCGAGCTGGTGAAGCTGCCGACGAAGTGAGGCGCTGACCGGCTGCCGCGGCGCTAGCGGGCGCCGCTGCGCCCAGGCAGCAGCGTGCTCGACGCGACGGTGCCGAGAATCAGGGCGCCGCCGAGGGCGCCGAGCCAATGCGGCGCCTCCCCGTGCACGAGCCAGGCGAGCACGCTGTTGAGCACCGGCTCGATCATCATCACCAACGAAGCGCGCATCGCCGGCACGTGGCTGATCGCGCGCACCATGATCGCGTAGGCGAGCCCGACCTGGAGCACGCCGAGCACCAGGATCACCGTCCAATCGCCCGCGCGGCCGACGCTGGGTTGCTGTCCGAACACGGGCATCAGCGCCATCGCGATCGGGAAGGTCAGCAGGTTGCCCCAGGCCACCGCCGCACTCTGTTCGCCAGCGCCCGCGCGCGACAGCCAGCGCATGCCGACCAGCAGCAAGGCGTAGCTGAGTCCCGAAGCGATCGCGAACCAGTCGCCGAGGCGTGGGTTTGGCGCGGTCGCCAGCACTTCGGCAGGCGCGACGAAGAACAGCGCCATGCCCGCGAAGACGCCGACCAGCGTCAGCAGATCGCGGCGCGTCGGCTTCTCGTGCAGCAGCAACGGTCCCAGCAGGACGAGCCACAGCGGCGCCGCCGACTGCAGGAAGATCGCATTCGCGGCGGTGGTCAACGAGTTGGCGACCACGAACAGCACCGTCGCGCCGAAGTAGGCGGGCAGCAGGCGCAGGATGCGCGCATTCGGCCAGCGTCGCGCTTCGGGCAGCAGCACGAAGATCGTCATCGCGGCGATCGCGGCGCGCACGCCGGCGCGCTGCAGCGACGGGAAGTCGCACGCTTTCAGCAAGGCGCCGCCCGAGGCGAACAACGCAGCGGTCAGCATCAGGCGGAGGACGGGAGGCACGCGGTGCTTTGTTGTCGCAGATCCTGCTCCGGCCGTCTACGTCACCGCCCGTTCACTTGTCGCGGTATTCCTTGCGCCACGCGACTTCGAGGGCGAGCAGCATCGCGGCGGTCGCGTAGACGCGCCCACCTTCGCGGCCCCGCACGTCGTCGGGATCCCACGAGCCGGCAAACGAGCCGTCCTGCCGCTGCAGCGTGGTTGCCGTCGCGACCAACGCACGCCACCACTTGTCCCAGGTCTCCTTGTCGTGGAACTGCATCGCCTGCGTCGTGCAGTACCACGCGAAGTAGTCGCGCTGCTCGCGCGGCAGCGCCGTGGCCGGCGGTGTGCGAGCGAGCAGGTCGCAGCAGCGCGCCCGCATGTCGGCGTCGCGAACGTACCAGGCGGCGAGGAAGGCGGCGCCAGCCACCGGTCCATGCGGCAGTTCCTTCTCGCCGAGTTGGAACAGCCTGCCGAGCACGCCGTCGCCGGCCTTCTCGTGTCCGACCTCGGCGAGATAGCACAGCGCCATCGTCGTCGTGACCCAGTCCGGCGCGTCGCTGTCCGGCGCGCGCCACAGCCCGTCGGCGGTGCGGTTGTCGAGCAGCCACTCCGTCGTGGCCGGCAGTTCCCGGCCCGTGTTGTCGTAGCTGCCTGCACTCGACAGCGCGTCGCTGCTGGTCGCCGTGTTGCGCGCCAGCATGCGTTCGCCGGGTTGGCCGATCGTGCCGTTCTCCTGCCGCTGTGCGCGCAGCCACGCGATGGCGCGCTGCTGGTACTCCGGCGCCTGCGTGCCGATCTGGCCGAGGCCGTGGCAGGAGACCACGACCAACGCGGTGACGAACACGTCCTGGTCCGGTCGGCCGGCGCCCGTGCACGGGGCGCCCTTCGGATCGTGCACGACGAATGCGGACGCACTCCAGCGACCGTCGGCGTCCTGGTGCTTCTTCAGCCACGCGTGGCCGGCATCGATGACGGCCTTCAGCTTCGCCCCGGCGACCTCGTCCTTCGGTGTCGGCGCCGGCCCCGGCGCCACTCCCGGCACGGGAGCCGGTTGCGGGGCTTCCTGAACCTGGGCGGCAAGACAACCGGCGATGACCAGGGCGAGCGCGGCACGCATGGCGGCGATGGTAGCAACCGGCCACAAGTCCGTCGCAATCGCGACCGTGGCTCTGTTCCATGCTCGCACGATGAGCAGCTACCAGACTCTGGAAGTCTCCCACGACGGCCCGATCCTGCACGTGCGGCTGAACCGGCCCGAAGTGCGCAACGCCTTCAACGGCACGGTGGTCGAGGAACTGACGGCGGCGTTCGCAGCCGCCGACGTGGACCCGAAGGCGCGCGTCGTCGTGCTGGCCGGCAACGGCAAGAGCTTCTCGGCCGGCGCCGACCTCGCCTGGATGCAGGAGCAAGCCGACCTGCCACCCGAACGCAACGCGCAGGGCGCCGACCGCATGGCGCGCATGTTCCTCGCGATCGCGCGCTGCAAGAAGCCGGTGGTCGCGCGCATCCATGGCCACGCGCTCGGCGGCGGCACCGGGCTCACCGCCGCAGTCGACATGGCGTTCTGCACCGAGGACTGCCTGTTCGGGCTCACCGAGGTCAAGCTCGGCATCGTGCCCGCGGTGATCTCCCCGTTCGTGCTGCAGAAGATCGGAGTAGGGCGTGCGCGCACGTTGTTCCTCACTGGCGAACGCTTCGACGGCAAGGAAGCGCAGCGCATCGGCCTCGTGCAGCGCGCGGTGCCGGAGGCTGAGCTCGATGCGGCCGTGCAGCGCACGGTGGGCGAACTGCTGGCGGCGGGGCCGGCCGCGGTCGCGAGCGCGAAGGAGTTGATTCGCGCGGTTGGCCACCTGTCGCTCGAGGACGCGATTCCGGTGACGTCGCAGTGGATCGCGGGCTTGCGGGCGACGCCGGAGGCGCGCGAAGGCTTCGCCGCTTTCCTCGGCAAACGCAAGCCGGCATGGATGCAGTGAGCGTCGGCGCCTGCGACGGTGCCGCTCAGCGCTGACCGCGCAGGCGCAGCAACGCTTCGTCGAGCACCGGATCCTCGGTGGCCAGCGTCTCGGGCTTCGTCTCGACGTGGATGTGCGGTTCGATGCCTTCGCCTTCGAACATCGACCCGTCGGGCAGCAGCGCTTGCCAGCTCGGGAGCATCACCGTGAGGCCCGGGATCAAGGTGTGCGACACCGGGTTGCCCGAGCTGCCATACGACTTCTCGCCGACCAGGATCGCTTGCGGCGCCTGCTTCATCATCAGCAGGAACGCTTCGCATGAGCTCATGTTCAGCGAGCCCATCAGCACCGCGACCGGCCTGGCGTAGACGTCGGGCTCGGGGTTGCCACGCAGCGACCGCTGTTCGACTTCGCGAAAGCCACCCGGCGCCTTCGGGTCGCGCACTCGGTGCCCGGCGTAGACCTTGTCGCCCTTCACGAAGAACGCCGCCAGCCGGCGTGCCAGCATCTCGTCGCCGCCGCCGTTGGTGCGCACGTCGAGAATCAGCGCCTTGCAGTCCAGCATGCCGCGCAGCGTTTCGAGCAGCCGATCGAACTCCTCGCGCTGCTCGCGCGCGAACGTGGGCACGTACAGGTAGCCGATCCCATCGTCAGTGCGACCCGAGAGTGCGGTCTTGCCGACGCGCGCCAGTTTCGGAAACACCGTCTGCACACTGCGCAAGTCGATGTTGGCGACCACAGGCCGTCGCCACGACGGCAAGGTGCATTCCTCCCACCGCACCGTGATGTGCGGGTCCTGTGCCGTCGACAGCACCTCGGTGACGAGCAGCGCCAGGGCCGGCCCGTCGGCCGCGTTCACCATGTCGTCGTGGAAGGTGCGCTCGAGTTCGTTCCAGTCGATGCCGAGCCGGTCGCGGTACGAGTACTGGTCGCTGACTCCTTCGAACAAGAGCTTCGCGGCCAGTGCTCCGTCGCCCGGCGGCAACGGTTCGCCGCGCGTCGCGATGCGCCATGGCGTCGGCGCCAGCATGCCGCCGGCCTGGCTGCGAAACCCCGACGAGCCCGGGCAGGCGAGATCCATCGAGTAGACGGTGTTCCACCCCAGTTCGACATCGACGACGAAGGTGCGCGCGTCGCGCCACCCGGTGCGGAGTACCTTGGGGAAGCTCGGGCCGCCGCCGCACAACGAGTGCAGCTTCGGGTCCATGTCCATGTCGAAGCGGACCACGAGCTGCGTCGTCTTCACCGCATCGACGCGGCTCTGCAGGTGCGCCGGCTCGAGGCCGACGATGGCCGGCCGGTTCTGGGCCACGAGCAGGCCCAGGCAGGCGTTGGCGGCTGCAGCCGCGAACCAGGACGCGGAGCGGAAGGGATTCATGGTCGATCGATGGCCGGTGGGCCGGCGTAACGGTGGCGTTCGTGAGCGAAAGCAGCAGACTGCAGCCGCGCCAGTGCCGCTGGAGCGACGGCGCCATTGGCAGCGCGCACCAGCAACTCTCGCGGTGTTTCTCCGTTCTTCAGCGACAATCCCGCGGCTCGCACAGCGCGTTGCAGTTCGTGGATCGAAGGCAGCGGGCGTTGTCGCCGCCGGCGAAGGTAGACGAGGGCGATGCCGGCTGCCAGCACCGAGGCGAGCAGCATCGGATGCTGCGTCGGCAACTGGGCCAAGGTGCCGAGCCAGCGAGCGCGTGCGGCCTGGTCGAAGCCGGTGACTCCGCGCCACAGCTCGTCGAGCTTTTGTGAGAACGCTGCCCAGACAGAGTCCGGGGCGGTGTTGCCAAAGGCGACGTCAGCCGCAGGAGTTGCGTCGCACGTGTGCCACGAACCGTCGTCGGCGAGCACCTCGACCCAGGCGTGCGCGTGCTTGGCGCGCACGATCACCGTGGGCGTGTTGGGATCGGTCTCGTGCGCGAGGTAGCCGCCGACGAGTCGGCACGGCACGTCTTGCACCCGCAGCAACAGCGCCAACGCCGTCGCGAAGTACTCGCAGTGGCCAGCGCCGCTGCCGAGCAGGAACTCGCCGAGGTTGCGGGCGAATCCGGGGCCACCCGGCAACTGGTAGCGGCGCTCGTTCTGCAGCCAGTCGCGGCACGCGCTGGCGATCATCCACTCGTCGGCATCGGCTGGCAGCGCAGCCCGCAGGTGCTGCGCCAGGGTGCGAACCACGTCGGGCACGCCGCGTTCGGGCAATTGCGTCAGATGCAGGCGGACCCGGTTGGCATCGGCGACGCGGCTCTCCTTGCCGGTGGTGATCCACACGGCGGGTCGCGCCGGTGGCGCGCCGTTGCGAGCCAGCAAGCGCACGCCGCCATCGGAACGTGGGTCGAACAGCAGTTCCGCAGCGGCCTCGACGCGGATCCCGGTCGTGCGCAGGGGCATCGGCAGCCGGTCGGAGCCGACGTCGGCCAGCCGCACTTCGAATTGCTGTGCCGCCGCCGCACTGGTGCCAGCCTCGTCGCCGTCACGCCGCATGCTGCCATCGCGTTGTCGTTCGAACAGCCGGTCGGTTGCGAAGCGCGAGCCGAACTGGTTGGCGTTCTGCGGATCCCACGCCGAGCCGTCGAAGCGCGTGAACGCGAGCGCGCGCCAATGCGTCGGCACGTCATCGACGCGGCCGCTGGCGGGTGCGATCGTGAAGGCGACTTCCTCGCCGAGCCGCAGCGTGTGCTCGTTGCCGATCTCGATGCGCTCGGCGAGTCCGGTCGAGAACTCGTGTCCGTTCGCGAGTGCTTCGCCCAGCCAGCCCTGGCGATTCCAGTCGCGCGGGATCAGCACGAACAAGAACGCAGTGACGATGCCGATCGCCGACGTCTGCACGAACCCGTCCCGCCAGAGGCGCGTCGTCGCCAACCGTGGCGCGGCCGCGGCCGCGGGATGGCGAGCCAGGCAGTTGCGCTGCAGCCCCGGCACCAGCACGAAGGCGTGCGCGATGAACAGCACCGACCACACCACGTCGGGCGCGAAGAAGCTGGTGACGAACGCAATCAGGAACGAGTTGAAGAAGACGAGGTCGGGGCGCTGGCGTTCGCCGACGTTGTTCAACAAGTGCACCTGGCACAGCGCCGCCAGCACGAGGCCGTCCTCTAGCATGTGCAACAGGCCGGTCGTCGTCGCGTGGTGGACCAGGAGCGCGAACACCACCAGCACGAAGCTGTTCCAGCCTATGCGGTGCAGCCGGTGGCGTTGCAGGTGGCGCAACCAGGGCGCGCCCGCCGTGAGTGCCCACAGTGGCCACAGGAACATGGTGTCGACGACGGCGGTCGCATGCACGAAGCCGAGATCGAGCAGGCACAGCGCCACCAGCAGTGGGAACAGGCGGTCCTTCACGGAAGGTCCTCCCGGGCGCCCAGCCGGAGGGCGCCGGCCACGGCGCGTGGGGCACTCGCCGACGCCGGCAACGGCATCGCTGCGGCCAGGAAGCGGGCGAAGGCGTCGTGCTGTGCGGTTGCCGTGTGCGGTCCGAGGGCGTGGTCGGCGTCCTGGCTCAACACGCGAAGGTTGCCGCCGCGTTCCTGCGTGACCTTGGCGAGCCGCGCGACCGCCGACAGCAGCGTCTCCAGGGTCGCCGGGGCGCAGCGGCGGTCGAGGGCCAGGACGAGGCCGTGGTCGGCGTGGCGTTCGCGTTCCTTCACCACGGCGGTGCCGCGGCGGGCAGTGGCCTTCCAGTGCACGTCGCCGAGCGAGTCGCCGGTGCGGAACGGACGCAGTTCGCGGATCGAGTTGCCGCGCGCTCCGAGCCAGGCCGACACGTCGCCGGCCTCGGCCAGGGCTGCGGTGGTCGTGGCGTCGCCGGCCGGAGCGGGTGTGGTCACGACCTCCACGCGGATCGGCACATCGCGCGACACGGTGAACAGAGCGAACGGCCAGGCCGACTGCACTCGCGCGGCGCTGGCGAGCGCGAGTCCACGCCGACGCGGCGGCAGCGATCCGCGCAGCGTCTGCAGTTGCTCCTGCGCGTGGGCGTGCGCCACCGGCACGAACTTGCCGTCGATGCGCAAAGCCACGGTCAATGCCTGCGTCGGTCGCGAGCCGCTCGCCAGACTGACCAGCACCTCGCGTGGAGCTTCGGCAGCTGCCGCAGGGACGACGACCTGTGTTGCCGCGACGCCGCGCAGATTGGCGAAGCCCCACCACAGGCTGAGGCAACCGAGCACGCCGCAGAACGTCAGCAGCAGGAAGAACAGGTTGCTGTACGCGGTCGCCAGGAACGCGATCTCGAGCGCGCCGAGCAGCAGCAGGCCCTTCCAGCCGAGGTCGGTCGGACGGATGCGCACGGCGTCTACAGTGGGACCGGGATGGTCCGCACGAGTTCGGCGACGAACGGGGCCGCGTCGGCGCCTTCGCGCAGGAAGATGCGGTGCGCGAGGGCGGGCACCGCCATCGCCTTGAGGTCGTCAGGCAGCACGAAGTCGCGCCCGTCGAGCAGCGCGCGCGCCCGCGCGACTTTGAGCCACGCGAGAGCCGCGCGCGGACTGGCGCCGAGCTGCACCGAAGCGTGGCTGCGCGTCGCCTGCACCAGGCGATACGCGTATTCGGCCACGGGTTGGCGCACCGCGACCGTCGCGCATTCGGCCTGCAGGGCGACGAGTTCGTCGCGCGTCACCACGGGCCGCACCGACGCCAGCCGGCGTTCCGGGTCACTGCCGGTGTAGAGCTCCAGTTCGTTGCTCGCTTCGGGATAGCCGAGTTCGACCCGCACCAGGAAACGATCGAGCGCCGCTTCGGGCACCGGATAGGTGCCGTGGAACTCGATCGGATTGCGTGTCGCCAGCACCGTGAACGGATGGCCGAGGTCGAGCGTGCGGCCTTCGACCGAGACGCGCCCGTTCTCCATCGCTTCGAGCAGGCACGACAGCGTGCGCGGGCTCGTGCGGTTGATTTCGTCGGCGAGCACCAGGTTGGCGAACAGCGGGCCGCGCACGAACGTGAACTTGCCGGCGTCGGGCCGCCAGATCGCGGTGCCCACGACGTCGCTCGGCATCAGGTCGTTGGTGAACTGGATGCGGCGGAACTCACCGTCGATGCACTGCGCCAGCGTGCGGGCGAGCAGGGTCTTGCCGATGCCGGGGATGCCTTCGAGCAGCACGTGGCCGCCGGCGACGAGTGCGCAGACGAGGGGCTCGATGGCGTCCTTCGGCACCGAAACGACGTTGCGGAGGTTGTGTTCGATCGCCGTGCGGACAGCGATCGCATCGAGGCTTCGAGTAGGTGCGGTCACGGTTGCGATCCCTCTGATCGACCGTTGCTGCGCCGGTCGACAGGCGCGCACGCGGCGGCGCGATGGCATGGCCCTCGTGGCGCCGGCGGGGCGGTGCGCCTTCGCACCGGCATGCGGGTCAGTTGCGACGGTGGTGGTCGCGCGGTCCCGTCGGCGGCGGCTCGTCGTCGTCGTCCTCGTCGTCGTCGAGGGGGCCTGGATTGCCCTCGGCGTCGGCCGGGGCCTGCCGCAGCAGCACCCGGAAGCGCGCATCGTTGCGCAGCGAGTCCAGGTCCGGGTCGTCGCGGGCGAAGTCGCGGCACTCGGGGTTGAGGCCGCATGCCAGCGTTACCTCGTCGATGGCGCGGTCGCGCTCGCCGGTGAGCGCCAGGTAGCAGCCGAGGTTGAAGTGGCCGATGTCGGACTTGATGTCGCGCGCCAGCATCCCCTCCAGGCAGGTGATCGCCGATGGCAGGTCGCCGAGCCGCTTGCGGCAGAAGGCTTCGGTCAGATCGACCCAGCCCTCCGCCGGAGCCAAGGTGCGCAGTTCGGCCAGGTCGGGCAGTGCCGCCGCGAACTCGCCGAGCCGCACGTTCGCCCGCACGCGCAGCACGAGCCCCGCAGCGCGACCATTCGCATCGGCCAGCATCGGCGCCAGCAACGCCAGCGCGCGGTCGGGGCAGCGCAGGTCGAGCCAGCCGTCGATCTGGTCGGCGAGCCGTTGCAGGTTGGCGGGAACGGGGAACACGATGCGAGTGTGGCGAAGGGGTGGGCGAGGCGCAATCAGGTCGCGCCGGGCATCGCGTCGAGTCGCTGCCAGATGGCTTCGGCCACCGTGTTCAGGCGATGGTCGCCACCGGGCACGATCCACAGTTGCTTGTGCGGCGCGGCGATCCGGGCGAAGAATCGTTCGCTGGCGCGCGGCGCCACCACGTCGTCGGCGGCGCCGTGCACGAGCAGCGTCGGCACCGACAGGCGGGTGGGCAGCGCCTCTTCGTCGAGGGCCTTGGCATCCTGCAGCACTTCGGGCTCGATGCGGAAGCCCTGCCCGTCGCTGGTCCACATGCGCCCGTGCGCGTCGAGGCGGCGGTCGAGGTGCCGCAGCAGGCCCAGCGCCGGGGCGACCAGCGCCAACACCCGAACCCGATCGGGCCGGGCCGCCGCCGCGTAGGCGCCGACGAGGCCGCCGAGGCTGGAGCCGACGACCACACTCGGTCCGATGCGGTCGAGCACGGCGATTACATCGCAGATCAGCTCGCTGACCATGGTGCGGCCGATGCGCCCTGACGACTCGCCGTGGCCGCGCAGGTCGATGCGCAGGAAGGCGCGTCCGCTCGCCGCCGCATGGGCCAGCAGCGACGTGCTCTTCTCGCCCTTCCGCACGCTGCCGAGGCCGTGCAGGAACAGGTAGCCCGGCGCCGTGCCGGGCAACTCGTCACCGAGAACGAACTCGCCGTTGCCCAGATCGAGCCGGAACGGCCGGGTCGAGCTCACACGATGCGTTCGATCGCCTCGATCTTGACCGCGATGGCGCCGCCCGGGCCTGGGACATCGCCGATTTCGCCGACGGTCTTGCCGAGCAGGCCCTGCGCGATCGGGGCCAGGTAGTTGATGGTGCTGTCGTCGAAGACGTCCCACGGGCCGAGCACGCGGTAGACGCGCTGCTTGCCGCTGGCGACTTCGATCAACGTGACCTTCACGCCCGGGGCGACGCGGTCGTTCGGCACGTCCTGTTCTTCTATCAGGCGCGCGCTGCGCAGCTGCTGGTCCATGTCCTGGGCGCGCCCCGTCAGGTTGCGCTGCTCCTCCATGGCCGATTCCCACTCGCTGTTCTCGCTGAGGTCGCCGAGTGAGGCGGCGGCGCCGATCGCCTTGCTGTTGGCGGGGATCTTGTCTTCGACCAGGACGCGGTAGTCCTCGCGGATGCGGCGCATGCCGTCGCGCGTGGTGAAGATGAAGTCCTTCTCCCAGTACGGCAGCTCGGGCTTGGCGTGCAGGTCCGGGTAGTGCGCGGCGATCGTGCGGTCGATCATCAGGATGACCTCCGCGGCGAAGTCTTCGCCGGACCGCTTGATGATGCCGAGGTAGTGCGCGAGGTCGTCGCGGCTGATGCCGTCCAGCGACTTGTTCAGCAGGCCGCGCTTGCCGGTCAGCAGGCTGACCAGGCGACCGAGCAGGCGGCTGTGCACCTGGTTCTTCTTGCGGTCCTCGTTGAGGATGCGGGCGAGGTGCAGCAGCACGCGACCGGTGGTGATCGCCGACGGCTTCTGTTCCGAGCCGTCGAAGACGCCGTCGCCCCACAGCTTGCCGAGCAGATAGATCAGCAGCGGGTAGCGCTTCGGATACGGAACGACCTTGTCCCACAGGCGGAGGCACAGTGGACCGTGTCCCGCGGCGACCAGCTTCTCGACCACGTTCTCGAGCACCGAGTCGGGCCAGGTTTCGAGGATCGCGGCGCACTGCTCGGCCCAGTTTTCACCGAGCGCTTGCGGCACCAGTTCGATCGCGTGTTCGCGCGAGGCCTGGGTTGCCAGGCGATCGATCGCGGCTGGGCGCAGGGACCCATCGTCCTTGACCAGCAGCAGGCGCAGTTCCGTCGCGGCCGGAACCGACGCGCTCATGCCGTGCTCTTCGAGCAGCAGGATGCCGTCGAGGATGTGCGCGTGGCTCGCCTTCTTCTCTTCGATCGCGGCTTCGACCGACTTCTTGGCGAGGCCCAGGATCTGGTTCTTCATCTCGGCGTCTTCGCCGCGCGCGAGGTAGTCGCGCAGCACGCCGACGCGTTGGCCGAAGTCGTTCTGGTGCGTCAGCGCCACCGACGCTTCGTCGACGAGGCTGACCGGCTTGTCGCGCACCACGAACGTCGGCCGCGTGGTCGAGCCCTCGACCTTCAGCCAGGGATCCTTGGCGGCGGCGGCCTTGGCGCGCTTCCAGAACGAAGCCCAGTCCTTCTCGGCGATCACGGCCGGGCTGAGTTCGGTCTTGAGCTGCGTGCTCGAGAGCGTGCCGCGGTAGAGCGTCGCGACGCGGCGGATCAGGGCGCTGGGGTCCTTCTCCGCTTCCGTGCGCAGGGCGTCCATGCGCTGCAGCTTCATCGCGCGCAGGTCGTTCGCGTCGAGCGGCTTGAAGCGCGACAGCAGCGTCTCCAGCGGGAAGCTCTCGCGCCGGCCGCTGGCGAAGTGCACCGTGACTTCTTGCGACATCGCCACGAAGTCTTCGATCGCGCCTTCGTTCCAACCGGCAGCGTGGTAGACGACGTGCCCCTTGGTGAAGCGGCGCAGCCGTTCGAACTCGAGGATCGAAGTGACCGTCACCGCCGAGTCGAGACCGGCGCGGGACTTCAGCACCGGCAGCCAATCCTCGCCCGCGTAGCGCTTGTCGATCAGCGTGACGACCGTCTTGGCGAGCGCGTCGTTGTGCGCGCTGCGACGCATCGCGCGGAAGCCGAGTTCGAGGGCGGCATGCACCTCGTTCTTGCCGGCGAGGGCCTCGATCATGGTCGTGGCCATGCCGAGCGCGCGGCTGGCCAGGTCCTTCTCACAGAGAAGGTCCAGGACCGTCGCGTAGGTCGGTGTCGCCCCGGGGTCGGGGGCTTTGACTGCCAGGCCCCACGCCGATTCGAGGGAGTCGAGTTGAAGGGAACGCGCGAATTGGACGAGATCGTTCGTCAACGTCGTTGGCCCGTGGGCTGTGGGTGCGGACAAAAGGGGCGGGGACGATACTCGCACCTCGTGGCAACCGCCAGCTTCCCTTGGCCCAACACGGCAGTCGTTTTCCGCCCCGGGTCGATTCCGGGGCGGGCAGCGCGGCCTATTCGGCCAAGCGCGCGATCAGCGTGTTCACGTTGATCGCCGAGCAGGATTCGTCGTAGGACGCCAGCGGCGCTTCGTCGAGCACTTCGTCGGTGCCGACCAGGATCACGTAGAACTCGGCGCCGTATTGCGCCCGGAACGACACGATCTTGCGCAGGATCGGCGCTTCCGACTCCTCGACGGCCTCGATCACGACGCCCTTGCCCTCGCGCCCGCGGCCGCGCAGCACGATCTGCGGCGCGTAGGCGGCGACCTTGTTGTCCTCGAAGCGGACTTCGTAGTGGCGCGGGCTGTGGCTGTGCACGATGCCGGCCATGCCGAGACGGTTGCAGAGGTCCTGCTCGAGTTTGCTCGACAGCAGACGACCGCCGCAGCGGCCAAAGCCGGTGCCGCCGCCGCCGTGCGCCATCAAGACGTCGTCGTCGTCGATGTTGGCGACCGCGCGCGGCACGAACAAGGGCCGCGTGCCGGCCTTCTTGGGGGGAGCCGCGGTGGCCGAACTGGCGTGGGCGCGCTTGCCGACCTTGCCAGCCGGGGCCTTTGCCGCCGGTGCCTTTCCGCTCGTAGCTTCGGGCTTCTTGGTGCTTGGTGCCTTCGCCTTCTTGGCGACGGGCTTCTGGGTTTTCGATGCCATGGGTGGGTTGGGTGAGGGCCGCTGGCCTTGCCGCGATGCGCTTCTGCGAAAATGACGTGGAAGCTGACTTGACCGGCGCGGGGCGGTGAGAGGCGTCACCTGGATTTGCGAAGGACCCACCATAGCACATTCCGTTCGGCTCGGAAGCCCCGCGGACGTGGTCCGTGCGGCGCCGTTGCCAGTGCGGATTGCGGTCGCGAGGTCGCGTGCGCGACGCCAAGGCGTGCGTTGCGCGGCGGCGAGCGGCCGGCCACACTCGGTCCGATGGTTGCCGCCGAGGAGTCGACCGCGAATCCGCCCAGGGTCCGTTCGCGCGCGCTGACGGCGTTCCTTCTGGTGGTCGCCGTCGCGGTGGGGATCTCGCTGTGGCAGAGCCATCCGATGCCCGACCTCGACGGCGGCCTGCGCCTTCTCGCGGACGGCGATCTGGATGGGGTCGAGCGCGACCGCATGCTGCGTCGGGTTTTGCAACAGGCTGCGGGGGAGTCCTCGGTGCGCGCCAGGTGGGCTGGAGTGGTGGCCGCGGTGGCGCTCGGCGATGAGCAGGCCCTCGCGACGACGCGAGCGCGCCTGGGGGACGGGGCGATGCCGTTGCCCGTGCCGGGACCGGCCGAGCGTCACGACCTCGATCTCGGCGACGCCCTGGTCCGCGCCGCGTTGTTCGCCTGGATCGCCGAAGCCAGCGGGGATCCGGCGACGGCGAAAGCGCGCTGGAGTTCGGTCGGCGACCAGGCGCTGCTGTCGAGGCGGCCGTTCGCGCACGCGCTGGCGATGGCGGAACTGCGCCGACTGAAGTAGCGCACCGGAGACGCCGACGGTTGGCGGGGTTGCGGGCGGTCTGCGCCGACTCAAGCCGCGCCATGGCAATGGCCGATGCGGGTGGCTCGGAGGACGGCGGCGCGCATGGACGACACGCGACTTGGCTCGATTCTGCTGGAAGGCGGAATCGTCGATGAATCAGGGCTCGAGCGGTGCCTGGCTATCCAGGGACTGACGGGCAACACCCGGCCGATCGGCGAGATCCTGATCGAACAGGGCTTGCTCGACGCGCCCACCCTCGAACGGTTGCTGCAGTTGCAGCGCGAACGCGGCACGCTGCAGCGGGCGTCGGTCCCGACGACCGACCTCGGCTGCGCCGCACTGCTGTGTTCGGCCATCGGCAACGGCGCCGAAGAGATGGTCGTCAGCGAAGGCCGGCCGGTGCGCATTCGCGTCGGGCCGACCTGGAGCCAGCTCACCGACCAGGCGCTGCGCGGTCCGGAAGTCTGGGACTTCGTGCGCGAGACGATGGGGGCGCAGGTGCTCGAGACCCTCGCCGACCGCCACTTCGTGGTGCAGCCGTGGTCCTTGCCGGGCCAGGGCCGGGGACTCGCGACCGCGTTCCGCCAGTTCGAAGGCGTCGCGGTCCGCTTGACCTTCGCATCGACTGCGGCGGCCTCGCCGGAAGCGATCGGGATTCCGCCCGGCGTCGTCGACGTCGTGCGCGGCGGCAAGGGCCTCGTGCTGTTGGTCGGCGAACGCGGCATCGGCCGCGCCGAGACCCTGGCTGCGCTGACGCAGGTCGCGGCCGTCGATCCGGGCCACTACGTCGCCGTCGTCGACGACGAACCGTGGCCCTTGCCGACGGTCGGCGCGCTGGTGGTGCGGCGGCGTCTCGGTGCCACGGCCGCGCTGCGCGAAGAGGCGCTGCGCAGTGTCGTGCGCGATGACCCCGATGCGATCGTGTGCGCCGATGTCGGCGATGCGTCGACCTTCGAAGTTGCGCTGCGTGCCGCCGAAGGCGGACGCCTCGTCGTCGCGTGGATCGACGCGCCGTCGGTGACGCGCGCGCTCACGCGCGTGCTCGATTTCTATCCGATGCACGACCTGGCGCGGGCCCGGTCGTCGTTGGCCGCCGTGCTGCGCGCGGTCTTGGTTCGGCAGCACCTTCCGGATGCCAGTCACCAGGGCACCGTGGTCGCCAGCGAGTTGTTGATTGTCGATGAGTCGGTGCGCGAAGTCGTGCGCGGCGGCGACCTGTCCGACATCGGGCTGTTGTTGCGTGGCGAAGGCAGTCGCGTCGGCTACTCGCTCGATCGTTCGATGCTCGACCTGCTCGTCGCGGGCAAGGTGAGCATGGAGGACGTCTTCGCGCGAGTCGGCGAGAAGGCCTGGCTGCTCGAACGCACGCGCACGCTGGCCGCCCCGACGGCCCCGGCGAAGGAGTGATCATGGACGGCAAACGACTCGAGAATCTGTTGGTGGCGATGGAACGGGTCGGCGCGACCGCGCTGCATCTCGTGCCAGGTCGCACGCCCATGCTGCGCGTGCAGCGCCGCTTCGTCGCCGGTGACGAGACCGCGCTGGTGCGCGACGATGTCGCCGAACTGACGCGCGATCTGCTGTTCTCCGACCACCGTGAACTGTTGCAGCAGCAAGGGCACGTCGAAGTGCTCTATCGCGCGCGCAACGGCCGGCGTTACCGGGCGGCGGTCGCCGAGTCCGATGGCGAACCGGCCCTCGTGCTGCGGCCGGTGCCGGACGTGCCGCCGCGACTCACCACGCTGGAGTTGCCGCCGCAGGTGGCGGCGCAGACGCGCGCGCGCAACGGGCTCGTCGTCGTCGCCGGCTTCTTCGGTTCGGGCAAGAGCACGACCATCGCGGCGATGGTCGAAGAGCTCAACCAGGACCCGGCGCGCCACGTCGTGACCATCGAGGACGCGATCCAGTTCGTGCACCAGAGCGGCGCGGCGTTGCTGCACCAGCGCGAGGTCGGCACCCACGTGGCGACCGCGCACGAAGGTGTGCGGCAGGCGATGGCCAGCGGCGCCGACGTCGTCGTTGTCTCCGAAGTGCGCGATGGCAAGTCGCTCGACGCCGCGATCGCGGCGGCCGAGTCCGGCTGTCTCGTCATTGTCGGTGTCGAAGCAGGTTCGATCGTCGGCGCAATCAGCGAACTCACGTCGATGGTGCCGATCGAAGATCGCCCGCGGCTGCGCACGCGGCTGGCCCGCACGCTGCGTGCGTGCCTCGCGCAGAGCCTGTTGCACCGTTCGCACCGCGCCGGCCGCATTCCGGTCGTCGAGGTGTTGGTCGGCACCGCGCCGGTCCGTTCGGTCATTCGCAAAGGCACCCTGCAGGAGCTGCTGCTGATCATGCAGAAGTGTCGCGGCCTCGGCATGCAGACGACGGACGTCGCCCTGCGATCGCTGTTGGCGCGTCACCTGGTGACGCCGGACGAGGCGTTGTTGCACGCCACCAGCCGCGAAGAAGTTCTCGCGCGCGCGCCGAGCGCGGCGCGCTGATCGCGCCCGAACCCCGATGCCATGGCGGCCACGGTTGCCGTCGGGATCCCGGTTCCAATCGCCCATGCCATGGGCGTTGTGCGTGGCGGCGCCGTCTCGCCGCCGAGCCCCATCCGGGACGTCCTGTAGCCGTGGGCGCGATGCCTTCGGCCGTTGACGCAGCGCGCCACCCGAGTTTTTTGGCGGGACCGGACTCAAGCCTCGCGTCGGCGTTCCGACCATCTCCGTGGAGCCAGTCGGATCGAAGTCGGCTCCGCAGTCGGCGAATCAAGCAAGGCAAAGGAACAACATGGGTCTTCGAGTCAATACCAACATCGCGTCCATCAACGCCCAGCGAAACACTTCGCAGGTGACGACGCGTCTGGCGCGCAACTACCAGCGCCTGTCCACCGGCTTGCGCATCTCGACCGCGGCAGACGATGCCGCCGGCCTCGCGATCTCGGAGCGGCTGCGTTCGCAGGTGCGCTCGCTGTCGCAGGCGTCGCGCAACGCCAACGACGGCATCTCGCTCGTGCAGGTTGGTGAAGGTGCGCTCAACGAAGTGAGCAACATCCTGGTGCGCCTGCGCGAGCTGGCCATCCAATCGTCCAACGGCTCGGCGTCGTCGGCCGACCGGAACACGATCAAGGAAGAGTTCGACAGCCTGGTCAACGAGATCAACCGCATCGCGCAGTCGACCGAGTTCAACGGCGTCAAGCTGCTGGACGGTTCGGCGACCACGGTCACGTTTCAGGTCGGCATCAACACTTCGGTGGGCATCGACACGCTGAACGTGACGCTGACCCCGGCGCTGTCGACCACGCTCGGCCTGTCGACGATCGACGTCGGATCTGGTGGCAACACCAGCTTCGCGATCAGTCGCATCGACCAGGCGGTCAACTCGGTGTCGCAGTTGCGCGGTCGCTTCGGTTCGCTGCAGAACCGGTTGCAATCGACGATCGCGAACCTCGGTGTCACCAGCGAGTCGCTGGCGGCCGCCGAATCGCGCATCCGTGACGTCGACGTCGCCTTCGAAACGGCGGAGCTGACGCGCAACAACATCCTGCAGCAGGCCTCGATCTCGGTGTTGGCGCAAGCGAACGCCCAGCCGCAGTCGGCCCTCCAGCTCCTGCAAGGCTGAGCCGGTCGAAGGTGGCGCGCCTGCGCGCGCCGCCGCTCGCATTCATGCCGGGCCAGGCCCGGCGCCCGCGCGGCTTCTTCGGCGCGCGGAGAACCGAAGGGTTCCTTTGCCGAAGCGGGGACGGCTCCGCGGAGAATGGTCGGGTTGTTCCCGACCATTCTTTTTTTCGTTTGGGGCGGGAGTGCCAGGGATCAGCGCGGCGCGCGAACCAGGGGCACGTCGACGACGCGCTCTTCGTCGCCGAGAGCGACGGTCACGGTCGCTTCCAGGTCGACACCGGTCGCCGTCTTGGTGCCGACCAGGAATGTGCCGAGCGGCGCGATGTCCAGGTCGACCCGGCCCGCCGCGTCGGTGGTCGTCGAACCGGGGCGGTCGTAGAAGTCGACGGAAGTGATGCGCAGTCGCGCGTTCGCGAGCGGCGCGCCGTCGGGTTGCAGCGCCCGCAAGCGGAGCAGGCGTCGCCGGCCTTCGATGCGAAGTTCCAACGCGCCGCCGGCAGCGACCTGCCATTCCTCGGCCATCGGCACGATCACGTGGCCAGGCCCCGGATTGGCGGGGATCGCGAGCTGCACGCCGAGAGCGCCCGGTGGCACGAGCGTGTGGAAGCGGCCCTCGGCGTCGGTGTTGATGCGAACGTGCTGGCGTGGCTCGAGCCGCAGCCGCCGCAGGAAGAACTGGCCCGAACGCAGAGGCTGGCCGTCGAGCAGCACCACGCCAGAAGCCGTGGCGGGCAGGAACGGGCTGACGTCGTATTCGCGTTCCACGACGGGCTGGCCCGTCGTGTCGAACTCGCCCAGCAATTGGTAGGCGCTGGCGCCGTGGGTCGTGCTGACGGTGAGCCAGCTGTGCAGGCGAAGCGTCACCGGGCCGGGTGGCACCGGGCCGAGAACGAACGTGCCGTCGGCGTCGACTTCGGCGCGGGCGAGTTCGCTGGCCACGCCGCCAACCAGGCCGCGCGCGGTGACGGCCAGGCGGCGTTCCGGTTTGGTCTCGTGCAGGCCCAGGGTGGGCAGCGCAGTCGCTGGCACGAGCCGGCCGCGCACCACCGTTGCCGCCGACAGCGCCACACGCACTCGTGTGCTCGGGGCCGCGATCACGACCGTGCGCGCATCGGGAAGGTGCGTGCGGCACGAAGTGCGCAACAGCAGCGTGCCCGGAGGGGCGGCGAAGGCGGCGTTGCCGGCGGTGTCGGTTGTGCCGCCGCCAAGAACCACTTGCTTGCTGCCGCGCGGACCCTGGCGCCGCAGTTCCATGGCGGTTGCTGCCGGTGCCGTCGCAGAGGGTGGCTGCGCCGTGCAATTCGAGACCAGTTCCACGGTGCATCCCGGTACCGGAGTGCCGGCGCCATCGACGACCTCGACGACCGTCACCACCGGGTCGGGCACCTGGATCACCAGTTCACGCGGAGCAGCTTCGTCGACGACGAACACCACCGGCCCGGCTGTGGGCAACGCACCGTCCTGCGCTTGCAGCAGCAGGGAATGGCGTCCCGATTGCAGGCCCAACAGCACGATGTGGTCGGTGCCCAGCCGTTGTCGGCGAGCCGGCAGGATGTTCCAGGTGTTGCCGGAAGCCGAGAATTGGCCGGCGACGACCGCGAACGGCCACACCGGCGCACCGCGCGCGTTCTGCGCCCGTACCGTGATCTCGGCCAGTGGACGCATGACCACGACCACGTCGCGTTGCGACCAGCGCGCCGGCTGGCCGGCGGCGGGCCCGACCTGTTCGAGACCCGTGCCTTGCGCCTGCAGCTCGACGCCGGCCACACCGCGATCGAAGTGCGGCGGTCCACGGTGCAGCACGAAGGTGCCGTCGGGCCCGCTCTCGGCGCGGCCGCGCGAGCCCTCGCCATAAGCCGAGAGCGCGATGCCGGCCAGCGGCGCCCCGGCGCGATCGACGACCTTGCCGTGGATCGCCATTGCCGGATCCGGTCGCTCCACTTCGATGAGGACGTGGTGGTCGACGCCGGCGGGCACCTGGACTTTGCGCGGATTGCGCAGCGCGCCGGTGCGTTCGACCATCACGTACCACTCCCCGGCGGCCAGCGGCTCGGGCATCGTGAAGGCGCCGCGCGCGTCGGTGTTCGCGGTGTGCAGATCACGGAACGCGAACGGCAGCGGCTCGTGGCCGTTCATCAACAGCGTGACCGCAACATCGGGCACCTGGGCACCTGTCGTATCGACCACGGTGCCGAGCACGCGGCTGGTGCGCACGAGGCGAATGTCGCCGACGTCCCATTCGGTGCCGGGGTCCGCCGTCCGCCGGCTCGTGCCGGGTGCGCGATCGGGAGCGGTGGCGAGCGCCCGCAATTCGGTCGCGGCGGCGATGGGGACCTTGCAGGTGAACCTGCCCTCGGCGTCGGTCGTGGTGGTGGCGAGCGCCCTGGTGAGCAGTCCTCCCGGACTGCCGTCGGCAGTGCCGTCGTCGGCGCCCACGTGCAGCACCGCCGCCAGCGGTGAGTCGTCTTCGGCGGCGAGGCAGCGACCGCGCAACACGACGAACGTCGCCGCGGTCGGCGTGGGCGCCGCCGCGCGATCCTCGGCGGGACCCGTCCGTTGGCTGTTCGCGGCGTCGGGGTCACGATCGGTTGCCGGGGTAGCGGTGGTCGGTTCGTTCGCGTCGGGTGCCGGTGCATTCGCTCGCGACCACCACCACCAGAACGACACGGCACCGACCACCAGCGCACACGCAGCGACGGCGCTGGCAGCGACGATGCGAGATGGCCTGGTTTCCGGCATGACGCCACTACGATGCCAGACGGCACGCCGCGAGCGCACCGGCAATCACGCCGCAGCCGTCAATCGAGCTCGAGGCCGCGTTCTTCTTCTTCGGTGATGCCTTCGCCGAACGACTTGCCGAGGTAGCGCGCGCGCACCTGGGCGTCGTTGACGATGGTCTGGGCGTCGCCCTCGGCGATGACGCGGCCTTCGTCGAGCACGTAGGCGCGGTGCGTGATGCGCAGCGTCGCGATCACGTTGTGCTCGGTGATCAGGATCGCGATGCCGGTCCGCACGAGCGCCGCCAGGATGTGCTGGATCTCTTCGACGGTGATCGGATCGACGCCGGCGAACGGT
>SXPB01000212.1 GCA_005776475.1 Planctomycetia bacterium | reverse complement strand
GTTCAGGAACACGTTCTCGACGGTGTCGATCGTGTTCGCGGCGCCACCCGACGTCGACGTGTTGTTGGCGGTGAGGCCGTTGTTGCCGCGGTAGATCGTGCCACCGGGCGACGTGACCGTCAGCGACAGGTCGTTGACGCGGTCGAGGGCGGCGGCGACGACGCCGGCCGGATCGAGGTAGGTCATGCAGACCTTCAGTGCCGTCTCACCGGGTGCCACCTGGATCGAGTAGGTGTGGGTCGCGCCCTGCGTGATCGGCACGTCTTCCGGGATGATCACCAGGTTGTCACGACGCGTGTAGATCGTGTTGACGTTGGCATAGCCCCAGCCGGCTTCGGCGCGGGAGGCCTGGGCGACCGGGTACAGCGACGCGCACGCGATCTGCAGCGCCTTCAGCGTCTGCGCGTACGGCCGGTTCTGGAACCGGGTGCCGCCGAGTACGCGTGGCGTGTTGTTGAGGATGTGGTCGGTGTACATCTGGATCGCCAAGGCGTTGAGCCCGGCGGTGATCGGCGTCGCCGACGACGTGCCGTTGAAGCCCGTGGTCGAGTTGCCGGCCGAGTAGCCAGCCGCGCCGGTCAGGTCCGAGGTCCAGACGTTGTCGTAGAAGTTGCACAGGTCCGGCTTCAGGCGGCCGTCCGCGGCCGGGCCGATCGAGGCGCTCGTCCAGACGTCGTTGGCTGGGTTTGCATCGTTGCCGTGCGACAGCCCACCGATCGAGATCACGTTCTTGGCCCACGCTTCCGGGCGCACGTTCTGGTTGCCCAGGTTCGACATGCTGTTCGTCCACGGGATGCGGTGGTCGAACACGATGTCGTCGGCGTCCGCCGACACCGACGTGTAGTTGGGCGTCTGCGCGCCGCCCCACGACGCGGTCGTGAACATGCAGTTGTGCACGTTGACGACGTCGTCGATGACCATGTTGCGCGACCAGCCGGCCGTGACCGTCGTGTAGTTGGTGTAGAAGCCGACGGCACCCGGGGCGTGGCCGCGCGCCTGCGGGGCGCTGGTGCCGTTGCCGAAGATGCAGCCGGCGGTGCAGTGGCCGTGCGCCTGGGCGGCGCCGCTGCTCCGCACGTTGGTCAGCGCGGTGGTGAAGTCGGTGTGCGCCGCTTCGACGCCTTCGTAGACGTGGCCGCGCACGCCGATGCCGGTGTAACCAGCCGCGGCTTCGATCGCGTCCGAGCCCTGCACGATGCGGGCGTTGTCCATGTCTTCGCCCGGCGCCGTCCAGCGGTCGATCCACAGCACCTCGTCGAGGCGCGCGGCGGCGAGCAGTTGCGCGCCGGTCAGTTCGGCGGTGAACAGGAGGCCGCGTTCGTGGCGATCAACGACCTTGCCGCCCATGGCGACGATCTTGGCCTCCAGCGCCTTCTTGTCGTTGCGCTTGTCGGCCATCACCATGTTGTAGAGGCGCACGGGAACCGGCTGACCGGTCAGGTGCTCGGCGAGCAGTTCGGCTTCGAGGCGGTAGGCGGGCTCATAGGCGCCGACCCAGCGCACGTTTCGCATGGTGGCGACGCGGGCGCGCGTGGCGCCGTCCATCAGCACGATGTGGCTGTCGTGCGGCAGGTAGCCGCGGATCTTGGCACCGGCGGCGAGAATCGGGGCGCGGTCTTCGTCCGTCGGCGTGCCGACGAATTGCACGATGCACAGGTTCGTGTCGGCGGCAGCGCGCAAGGCGGCCGGGACCTCGGGCGGCGCGGCGATCGGGTCGAACGTCGCATAGCGCAGCAGAATGCGCGGGTCATTGACCGTGCGGGGGGCGTCGCCGGCGTCTTGCGCCAGCGCCTGGGTGGCTGCCATCGTGCAGCCGAGCAGAATCGACAGAGTTGCCTTCGAAAGTGGCATGGTTCCTCGTGGGGGAAAAGAGACGAAGTGCGAGGGAACGTGCACGCGGTCGAACCGTGGCACGCCCTGGTAACTGGAGCGATTTGCCGCACGAAACCGAGTACGCGAATTGCGAAAACCACGGCGAGTCCCGGGCGTGGGGGGCGCGCATCGGCGTAGTTTGCGGTCGCCCGAAGCACGGGCCCTGGCTGGCAAGTCTCTACCGCGGCCAAGGTTGGCGCGATCAGCTGCTCGCTGGACGGTCTTCGGGCTGGGCCAGGCGTGCGCCTTCGGCCATCAAGCGGCCGAGCAAGGCGGGCGAGGCCTGGATCGTCATCAGACAACCCGCCTCGGTATAGAACTCGGAAAGCACGGTCGCCTTGCCGCGGATTTCGCCGTGCAGCGCCCCGGCCGAATGCGGCAACAGCAGTTCGACTCGCTGCTCGACGGTGGCCAGGTGGCTCTGGATCGCGGCCATCAGGTCCGGCATGCCGTCGCCGGTCAGCACCGACAGCGGCACCGCGCGCGGGTCGATCTGCCACAGCGGCGCCAGGGCGGCACGGTCGGCGACGAGGTCGAGTTTGTTGAGCAGGGTGATGCGCGGCAGGTTCTGGCTGCCGAGCGTCTCGAGCACTTCGTCGACGGTGCGCATCTGGTCGGCGGCTTCGGCCGAGCTGCCATCGACGAGCACGAGCAGCAGGTCGGCGTGCAGCGCTTCCGCCAACGTCGCGTGGAAGCTCGCGACCAACTGGTGTGGCAGCTTGCGCAAGAACCCGACCGTGTCGGTGAGCAGCACGGTGCGACCGCCGGCCAGGCGCCAGGGCCGGGTGCGCGTGTCGAGCGTGCTGAACAGGCGGTTCTCGGCGAGCACGCCGGCGTCAGTCAGCTTGTTCATCAGCGACGACTTGCCGGCGTTGGTGTAGCCGACCAGCGCGATGGTGAAGAGGTCGGGCCGGCCCTGCACCTCGCGCATCTTGTGCTCTTCGATGCGTTCGAGGTCCTTCTGGATCGCGGTGATGCGCGTCTTCAGCAGGTTGCGGTCGACGTCGATCTGCTTCTCGCCGGCACCGCCGCGCACGCCGATACCGCCGCGTTGGCGTTCGAGGTGGGACCAGCGGCGGCGCAGGCGCGGCATCTCGTACTGCAGTGCGGCGAGCTCGACCTGGAGCTTTGCCTGCGGCGTGCGCGCGTGCATGCCGAAGATCTGCAGGATCAGTTCGCTGCGGTCCATGCAGGGCACGCCGACGGCGGCTTCGATCGCCTTGCCTTGGTTCGGCGTCAACGAGTCGTCGCAGATGACCGCGGCGCTGTGCGCGAGCTTGACGACTTCGGCAAGTTCTTCGAGCTTGCCGCTGCCGAAGTAGCTGTGCGGGTCGGCGTGGCGACGGTGCTGCACCATGCAGCCGGCTGGCACGAAGTCCGCGGTCTCGGCCAGCAGCTGCAGTTCGTGCAGCGCTTCCGGTGCGGTGCGGTGATCGCCCATGGGCATGAGGCCGAACAGGATCGCCTCCGTGCCGTGGCCCTTGTGCGTGTCGATGGCTTGGTTGCTCTTCATCCGAGTCCGCGGTCGGTGCCTGGATGCAGGGGGCCGAGCGTTGTGGCGATTGCACCATCTACGGTGCGTTCGAGGAAGATGCGACGACAGAACGTCGCGTCGTTGCGTTCGGGATGGTCGTCGCGGAAGTGGGTGCCACGCGACTCGGCGCGGGCGATCGCGGCGGTGGCGACCAGGGCCGCCGTGGTCAGCATGTTCGCGAGTTCGCAGCGCGCGCGGTCGGGCAGCGGCGCCTTCACCAGGTAGTGGTGCCAGAAACCGATGCGGGCGCTGGCGTCCTGCAAGCTCGGGCCGGAGCGGCGCAGGCCGACCTGGCGCCACATCAGGCTCTTGAGCGAATAGAGCAGGTCGTCGTGCAGGAGGCGCGGCGGGTCTTTGGCGATGGGCGGGCCGTCGGCGCCGCGCGGCAGGCCGGGGTGTGGTTCCCACGCGGTTGCGGCCGCGGTGCTTCCGGCACGGGCGCCGCCGACGGCACCTTCGAGCAGTGAGTTCGAAGCGAGGCGGTTGGCGCCGTGCAGGCCCGTTGCGCTGGCTTCGCCGACTGCGAACAGGCCTGGCACCGTGGTGCGACCGTCGCTGTCGGTGATGGCGCCGCCGACGAAGTAGTGCGCGCCCGGCCGCACCGGGATCGGGTCCTTGGCGAGGTCGAGGTCGAAGGACGAGCAGATGCGCGCGATCGACGGAAACAGCGCGTGCGGATCGGTCTTCACCCCCGAAAGGTCGAGGTAGACGTGGGTGTCGTTGGTGGCCACCATGCGATCGAGGATCGCGCGGCTGACGACGTCGCGCGGCGCCAGTTCGGCCATCGGATGCACGCCGAGCATGAAGCGGTCGCCGTTGCGGTCGCGCAGCACGGCGCCGGCCCCGCGCACCACTTCGCTGATCAGGAAGCGCGACGCGCCGGCGATGTAGAGCGTGGTCGGATGGAACTGCACGAACTCGCAGTCGGCGAGCCGGGCGCCGGCGCGAAAGCACATCGCGTGGCCGTCGCCGGACGCGCCGGTGGGATTCGTGGTTTCGCGGTAGATCTGGCCGGTGCCGCCGCCGGCGACCAGCGTGGCGCCCGCTTCGACGGCGAGTTCGAGTCCGTCCTGCAGGCCGATGGCGCCGACACAGCGACCTTCCGCCAGCACGAGGTCGCGCACGAACACATGGGTGCGAACGGTGATGCGCGGGTGTTGGTGCAGCGCCTGGGCGAGCACGCGCTGGATCTCGCGGCCGGTCGCGTCGCCGTGCGCGTGCACGACGCGAGCGTGGCTGTGGCCACCTTCGCGCGACAGCCGCAGCGGCGCTTTCGGATCGTCGGCGACGTGGTCGAAGCGCGCGCCGAGCCGTTCGAGCCAGGCCACCGCGTCGCCGGCCGCGCGCACGAAGCGCTCGACGACGAGCGGATCGGCGATGCCGGCACCGACCCGCAGCGTGTCGGCGACGTGTGCTTCGAGGCTGTCCTCGGGCAACTGCACCGCGGCGATGCCACCCTGGGCCCACGCCGTGTTGGTGACGTCGAACTCGTCCTTCGCGAGCACCAGCACCTGCGCGCCGGCGTCGGCGGCATGCAGTGCGGCAGCGGCGCCGGCGATGCCGCCGCCGATCACCAGCACGTCCGTGCGCAGGATCGGCGTGCTGCGCAGGTCGTAACCCGCCAATCGCTTGGGGAACTGCGGCGTCCCGTGGGGGGCCTGCACCGTGGCTCAGCTCGCCGGCGTGTTCGCCGCTTCGGCGTCGGTGGGTTCGGCTTCGACCTTCTCCACTTCCGGCCGCGACAGGTCGCCCTTGTCGAGCCAGATCAGGATCGGCGCCGCGATGTAGATCGTCGAATAGACGCCCGACACCATCCCGATGAGCATGACGAAGGCGAACGACTCGAGGTCCGAGCCGCTGCCGTAGTTCACCGCGAACTGCGCGATGACGACGAGCAGCGTCAGGCCGGTGGTGAGCAGCGTGCGCGACATCGTCTGGTTCAACGCGCGATTGATGAGGTCGCGGAACGGTTCGAAGACGCCGATGCGGGCGTTGTCCCTCGCGTTCTCACGGATGCGGTCGAAGATGACGATCGTGTCGTTGACCGAGTAGCCGATGATCGTGAGGAAGCACGCGATCATCGCCAGGTTGAGTTCGGCCGAGACCAGGCCCCAGTAGTTGCATGCCACCGCGACGACAAATGCGACGAGCACGTCGTGGATCAGCGCCACGACGGCCGCGATGCCGTACTTGTATTCGTGGAAGCGGACGCGGAGGTAGAGCACGATCAGTGCCCACGCGAGCACCAAGGCGCCGATGGCTGCGTTGCGCAGGTCATCGACGAGACGGCCCTGGATTTCGGCAGCGTCGGGGAACGGCTCGGTCAACTCGACCGCCTCGTTCTTGCCGTCGGTCAGCTTGGCGAGCTCCTTCTGCAGCACGGACGGGATTTCCCATGCCTTCACGCTGGATTGCGTCGTCCATTCGAGACGCAGTTCGCGCGCCGTCGTCGCCGTCGGGTTGCCGAGCGGCGTCACTTGCGAGCGGGCCAGGCCCTTGGCCAGCGTTTCGCGAACCTTGGCGACATCGACGTCGTTGCGCAGCCGCACTTCGACCATCGCGAACTGCAGGTGCTCCTGCCCCTTCGGATACGGGTTCAACTCCGGCGTGCTGATGCCGGTCTTGACCAGCTTGCCGTCGAAGATCCGACGCAGCTCGGTCACGTAGGGAGGTTCGTACTCGACCGGCGGTTCCTTGCCATCCTTGGCGGCGGCCTTGACCAGGTCGCGGTGCGCCTGCCGCTGTTCCTTCAGGGCCTGGCGTTGCCGATCGTTCAGCTTCAGCCGGATGTTGAACTGGTCCGACGTCTCATCCTTGGACTCGCCGTAGATGAAGATCTGCGGGTTGGGGTAGTCCGCGGCGAACTTCGCGTCGCCAGCCAAGGTGTCGGTCAGTTCCTTCTTGGTTATCGGCTGCTCCAGGGCCATGCGCAGGTTCGCGCCGCCGGTGAAGTCGATGCCGAGCGTCTTTTCGCGCGGCGCCACGAACAGCGTGAACGCGAGGCCCGCGACGACCACCACCGAGCTCGCCAGCACCGCCGGCTTCATGTAGCGGACGAAGTCGGCGTTGAGGTTCGCGAACAGCGTGCGCGGCTTGTAGGTGACCAGCCACTTCCTCTCGAGGGCGATGTGGAAGAGCAGCCGCGTCACGAAGAACTGCGTGAACACGGTGGTCACGATGCCGACCATCAGCGTCACGGCGAAGCCGCGCACCGGGCCGACGCCGATGTTGTAGAGCACGATGCCGACGAGGAACGTCGTGATGTTGGAGTCGAGAATCGCCGACATCGCGCGTTCGAAGCCCGCGCGCACCGCTTGCAGCAGTTCCTTGCCCTTCGCCAGTTCTTCGCGGATGCGCTCGTAGATGAGCACG
>SXPB01000211.1 GCA_005776475.1 Planctomycetia bacterium | reverse complement strand
TCTTGCCGACCGTGTAGCGGAACTGCTGGATCGGCTGGATCGCGTGCTCGAGCAGTTGCTCCTTCCACGACTTCAGGTTCGGCAGGGTCCAGTCGCCGTAGATGCGCTTCACCATCGCGACGCCGTAGTTGGCGACTTCGGTGAGCATGCCTTCGAGGGCGGACGCGCTGATGTTGTCGGCGTCGATCAGGACGGCGAATCGGCGCTGCGGCGGCGAGGTCGGTTCCATGGCGCGCCACCGTAGCGCGACCGGCTCGCCGCGGCGCTACTGAAGTCGGCAGGAAGATCGTTCAGAACGAACCGAGCGTCAGCGCCAACACGTTGCTGGCGGTGACGGCGATCAGGTTGCCGCCGCCGTCGAGTTCGAGCGGCACCATCTGGTGGCGCAGGGCGGTGCCGACCAGGGCCGGCGTGCTCGGCAGCGGCAGCGACGACGTCGCGAGTCCGCCTTGTGGCAGCAGCACTTCGCTGTGGTCGAGCGTGGTGCGCAGCACGCAGCCGGCGACGCCTTGCGGCAGCGCACTCGCGAGCGGCAGGTTGAAGCTCTGGAAGCCGGTGACGGCGACGACCAGGCACTGGGTCGGGATGCCGCTCGTCTGGCCGCGGAACGTGCTGCCGAGCCACGGCAGCGTCGATGCGACGAGGGTGTTGGCGCCGCCGCTGCTCGGACAGCCGCCGCCGAGCGACGGCGCCGTGGCCGGGCACGGGCTCGTGAGCTTCGCCATGAACGGGGCGACCTGGTTGCCAAGCATCAGGAACCAGCCGCCGACGAACACCGACCCATCGAGGCGTTCGGTCAGCGTGAAGACATAGTTGTCCGGGTAGCCGACGGCACTCCACGCCGAGCCGTTCCAGCGCGCGAGGTTTTGCGCCGCCACGCCACCGGCAGTTGCGAAGTTGCCGCCGACGAGCAGGTCCCCGTTTGGCAACTCATGCGCGACGTAGCCATGGTTCTCGAAGGCACCACCCGAGCCAAGGCCGCCAGCGAAGCCTTGCCACGTGGTGCCGTTCCAGCGGGCGATGCCCTGGCTCGCGACACCGCCCGCCGTGGCGAACGCGCCAAGCGCAATCAGGTTGCCGTTGCGGGTCGTCGCGACGCTGCGGCCGAGCCAGTCGAGCCCGCTGCCGAGTGCGTGCCACTGGCTGCCGTCGAAGCGCGCGATGTAGTTGGTGGCAACGGCGCCGACGGCGTCGAAGTGGCCGATGGCGATGAGGTCGCCGTTGGGCATCGCGGCGAGGTCGGCGATCCAGTGGTTGGGGCTGTTGGCGACGGGGGTCCACGCGCTGCCGTTCCATCGGCTCAGGTAGACACCGGCGTGCGGATAGCCGGCACACCACAAATCACCGTTGGGCATGCGCACGATCGAGCTGACGCCCCACGGCACATCGATGCCCTGGTCCATCGCCGACCACGTGCTGCCGTTCCAGCGTGCGATCGATTGCACCGCCACGCCGCCCGCACTGGTGAAGCCGCCGACGACGATGAGGTCGCCGTTGCCGTCGAGCACCATGTCGCTCACGCTGTTGTTGAGGCCGCTGCCGAGCGGATGGAACGTGGTGCCGTCCCAGCGCGCGATGTGGTTCACGGTCTGGCTGCCGATCGTCGTGAAGCCACCGCCGAGCACGAGGTCGCCGTTAGGCAAGCGCACGGAGCTGCGCACGTAGTCGTCCATGCCGGGCTGCATCGTCGCCCACACCGTGCCATTCCAGCGGGCGGCGTAGTTGACCTTCGCGCTGCCGGAGGAGAGGAACGTGCCGCCGGCGAACGTGCTGCCGTCGGCGAGCGCGGTGACGGTCAGCGCTTCGATCGAACTCGACCAGCCCGGTCCACTGAAGCCACTGCCGAGCGGTGACCACACGCTGCCGTTCCATCGCGCGATGTGGTTGCCGGGCGCGCCGAAGGCGGTGTCGAACTGGCCGCCGACGATGAGGTCGCCGTTGCCGAGTTGCGTGGCGCAGCGGATGTGCGTGTTCCAGCCGGCGTTGATGCCCGGGCCGAGCGGTGACCACGTGGTGCCGTTCCAGCGCGCGATGCTCTGCGCCGGCACGCCGCCCGCACTGCTGAATTGGCCGCCGCACAGGAGGTCGCCGTTGGCGAGTGTGCGCAGCATGTGCACTTCGCCACCGATGCCGCCGCCGAACTCGCTCCACGTGCTCCCGTTCCAGCGGGCGAGCCGCTGCGTCGGCACGCCGTTCATGTAGGTGAACCAACCGCCGGCGACGACATCGCCGTTTTGCAGCGTCGCCAGCGCCTGCACGGTCGCGTTGGAGCCGGTGCCCATCGACGACCATGCCGTGCCGTTCCAGCGCGCGATGCCGCCGACTTGCAGGCCGCCGGCGAAGCCGAAGCCGCCGCCGACGATCAAGTCGCCGTTCGGTCGCACGCACATCGAGACCACGGGGGAATCGACGCCACTGCCGAGCGGTGCCCACGTGGTTCCCGTCCAGCGCGCGATGCAGTTGGCGGCGACACCGCCCGCAAAGGAGAACGCACCGCCAGCGATGAGCTGGCCATTCGGCAGTACCGCGAGGGCGGTGACCGAGACCATGCCCGAGCCGAACGGCGTCCATGTTCCGGTTGCTGGATCCCACGCGACGATGCCGTTTGCGCCCGTGGTGCCGACCATGCGGAAGTCACCGCCGATCACCAGCCGTTCGCCGAGCGGCCCGGCTCCGTCCGGATCCCATCGCACCGATGCGCGCACGTTGCCAGCAAAGCCGCGCAACCCGGCCAGGGGAGTGAAGGATGGCGTGCATTGCGCGGCGAGTTGCGCAGTGAGGGCGAGGACGAGACTGCCGACGAACGTGGCGTGGTTCTGCATGGACCCCCGAGGAAGGGCGGCATTCTAGGAACGAAGGTCATTGTCGCCCAGGGCCGGCTCGACTTCGTGCGGTTGTGCCGCGGTCGGGCGTGCATTACATCGAATCCCGAAACTCCCGTGCAGTTCCAAGACTACTACACCACCCTCGGCGTCAGCCGCACCGCGTCGGCTGACGACATCAAGCGCGCTTACCGCAAGCTCGCGAAAGAATGGCATCCCGACCGCCATCCGCCGCACAAGCGGAAGGACGTGGAGGACAAGTTCAAGGCGATATCGGAAGCGAACGAGGTGCTGAGCGACCCCGAGAAACGCAAACGCTTCGACTCGCTCGGTGAGCATTGGCGGCACGGCCAGGATTTCCAGCGCCCGCATGGCGGTGGCCAGGGTGGCTTCCGCAACGTCAGCCCCGAGGACTTTGCGCGCATGTTCGGCGGTGCTGCGGGCCCGGGCGGCATGGGCGGCGGCGGCTTCTCCGACTTCTTCTCGCAGATGTTCGGCGACATGTTCGCCGGCCAAGGTGGGGCAGCCGGTCGTGGCCGGGCGCAGGCGACCGCCGAACGCGGGGAAGACGCCGAAGCGGCGATCGAAGTGAAGGTCGGCGACGCGTTGCTCGGCGGCAAGAAGCCGTTCGCTCTGCGCATCGCCGTGCCGTGCAGCGCGTGTGAGGGCGAAGGTCGCGTCGGCCGGCGCGCGTGCCCGGCGTGCGCGGGCCTCGGCAGCAATCAACGCGAACAGAGCGTTGATCTGACGATTCCGAAGGATGCGCGCGATGGCCAAGTGCTGCGTTTGCGTGGCCTCGGCGAACCCGGCGACGGCGGGCCCGGTGACCTGTTGCTGACGCTGCGCCTCGTGCCCGACGACGTCTATCGCCTGCACTTCGACGATGTCGAAGCGGACGTGGTGGTGGCGCCGTGGGACCTGCTCGACGGCGCCAAGGTCGATGTCGCGGTTCCCGGCGGCACCGCGACGGCGCGCGTGCCGGCCGGCACGAAGCCGGGCCAGAAGCTCCGGCTGCGCGGCCAGGGTCTGGCCCGCGCCGATGGCAGCCGCGGGGATCTGTTCCTGGTCGTGCGGCTCGGGTTGCCCGAGCCGCTGACCGAACGTCAACAGGAGCTGCTGCGCGAACTCGGCAAGGACGCCGGTCCGGTGCGCGGTGGTGCGGCGCGCTGACGCGCGCACCGTTCGCTCACTGGATGGTCAACGTCAGCGCGCTGCTGGTGACATAGCCGCCAAGATTCGCCGCCGGATCGAGTGAGACCCACTGCGAATAGAACTGCAGTCCGCGCAGCGCTGGGTTGAAGGGAATCGTCAACGGCAGTTCCGCACAGCCGAACGCGTCGGCGAACGCGACCAGGATCGTCGCCGGTTCCACCAGCAGATAACAACCCGGCGCGGCGAGTCCGAGCGTCGGCAGTTCGACCGGCAGCAGGACCGGGCCGGCGGCGTCGCGGCTGCTGCCGAACAAGAACAGTTCGATGCCGCCAGGCAACGCACCATAGAGGTCGATGTTCATCGGGCTGCCGATCGACGGGAAGCCGCGGGCGCCGCTCTGCGGGCGCACGCCGTTGCTGCCGACGCAGCCGCCGCCGAATGGCGCCGGCAGCGACGCCGGCGTCAATTGGCCGCGGATTTCACCGCCGGGAAACGCCGGCGTATGGACGTTGATGTACCAGTTCCCGGTCCGCAAGTTGGCCAGTTGGGCGGCGGTCGCCGCGAAGGTCCCTGAGAAGTTCGCGCCGCTGAGGGTCAGCGGGAACACCACGGGGCCATTGGTGCCAATCGGAGCCACGTGCACGTGGGCAGCGCCGGGCGCACTGGTCAGTCCGCCGAACCCACCGGTGACGGTGACGATGCCCGTGGGCGATACGACGACATTGCCGCCGCCGAGTCCCGCGCTGGGAACCGGGGGCACTTCTTGCATGCCGTCGAGACGGGCGACGAAGTGGTCGCCGAGATCCTTGATGAGCTGCGCGCGGAGTTCGCCGCCAGGCAGGGCTCCCGTGTGGATGTTGACGTAGCTGCCGTTCGCCTTGATCGCGGCCACTTGGGCTGCCGTCAGTCGATTGCTGACGCCGCAGTAGTTACCGGCGCTGCCGTTCAGCGCGAAGAGGACCGGCCCGTTGACGCCAGCGGCGGCCTGGTGCACGTGCGCTGCGGCGACGCCGACAAGGCCTGTGCTCGCGACGTTGTAGACGAGGCGGTTGTCCGGCTCGTGCAGGAACGCGATTACGCTACCGGTGGCCGCACTGGCGTTCGGCGGCACTTCCTGGGCGCCGCTGAGTACGCCGGTGAACCGCGTGCTGATCGACGGCACGACCTGGCCGCGGATCTCGCCACCGCCGAAAGCCGCGGTGTGCACATTCACGTAGGTGCCGCTGCTGGCGAGTGCCGCTGCCACCGCTGCCGGCAACACGGCAGTGCCGGTGAACGTGTCGGGTGACGCCGCCACCAAGGGGACGACAATGCCGCCGTTGGCGCCAGGCGGGGCCTGGTGCAAGTGGGCCGCCGCCGGCGCCCCCGTGAGCCCTTCGTGGTAGACGAAGATACGCACCGTGCTGGTGGCGGTGTCGAAGCGAACTACGCCCCATCCACGCGCCGTGCTGGCTACGGGTGGAACTTCCTGGGCGCCGTCGAGGACGACCGAGTAGTAGTCCTGCGCGAACGCGCAGGACATGAGACAGCTGGCGAGGAGGTTGCGAAGCATGGTTATCCTTTGCGAGACAATCCGCGAGGCCGGTCAGAGTACCCGAAAGGTGCCTTCGGGTATGGGCATGTCGGTAGTTTTGGCGATTGCGCCGGTTGCAGGTCGCGCTTGCGGGCCGTGGCCGGTTCCGCCAGCATCCGCCGATGGCTCTGCTGACGCTCAAGGACGTGCACGTCACGATCGGTGACCGGCACCTGCTGCAAGGAGTGTCGCTCGTCGTCGGCGAAGGCGAACGCATCGGCCTGCTCGGCGCCAACGGGTGCGGCAAGTCGACGATGCTGCGCATTCTTGCTGGCGACCTGGTGGCCGACAGCGGCGACCGCGCGCTGCGCCGCGAGCTGCGCCTGGGCTACCTGCCGCAGGAGCCCATCTTGCCGGCCGACGCGACCGTGCACGAGATGGTCGTGCGCGGCATCGCCGGCCGCGACGAGGTGCTGCGCGCCATCGACAAGGTGCACGCCGATCTCGGCACCGACCTCGCCCCGGATCGCCTCGAGCGGCTGCTGCGCGAGCAGGAACGGCTCGAACTCCGCCTCGAGCAACTCGGCGGTCACGACATCGACCATCGCGCCGATGCGATCCTGCAGGCGCTCGGCATGGCGCGCGTCGATGCGAAGTGCGGTTCGCTGTCGGGCGGCGAGAAGCGCCGCACGGCGCTGGCGCGGCTGCTGTTGTCCGGGCCCGAGCTGCTGCTGCTCGACGAACCGACCAACCACCTCGACGCCCAAGTCACCGACTGGCTCGAGTCGTTCCTGCTCGACTCCGCGGTGCCGCTCGTGCTGGTCACGCACGACCGCTACTTCCTCGATCGGTTGTGCACGCGCATCGTCGAGTTCGACCACGGCAAGCTGTTCGAATACGACGGCGGCTACCGCAGCTACCTGGTGCAGCGTGCCGAACGCCTCGAAGCGGAAGCGGCACAGGAAAGCGCGCGGCTCAACACGCTGCGGCGCGAGACCGAATGGGTGAAGCGTGGGCCGCCGGCGCGCACGACCAAGGCCAAGGCGCGCATCGATCGCCACTCGGCGCTGGTGGCGGCGGCCCCGGCGCCGGAGGCGAGCGAGCTGGAGTTCCGCATTCCGGAAGGGCCGCGGCTCGGTGACTTCGTGCTGCGCTTGCGGGCGCTCGGCAAGAGCTATGGCGAGCGCACGATCCTCAAGCCCTTCGACCTCGACCTTGGCCCGGGCCAGCGGCTCGGCATCGTCGGCAAGAACGGCGTCGGCAAGACGACGCTGC
>SXPB01000210.1 GCA_005776475.1 Planctomycetia bacterium | reverse complement strand
GCCGCCGCCACCGCCACCGC
This sequence comes from Planctomycetia bacterium, assembly GCA_005776475.1. Taxonomy (GTDB): domain Bacteria; phylum Planctomycetota; class UBA1135; order UBA1135; family UBA2386; genus UBA2386. The sequence continues at coordinate 9,210 of SXPB01000210.1, read as the reverse complement.
CCGGCGGGCCACCGCCCGGAGGCCGCGAGAAGCCGCCGCCCGGACCACCCGGTCCGCCAGGACCTCGCGGTCCACCCGGACCGCCTGGTCCACCACCGGGACGACGTTCTTCGGCTTCGGTCACGCGCAGTTGGCGCGTGCCCAGCACGGAACCGTCCAAGGCGGCCATCGCCGCTTTGGCCTGTTCGTCCGTCGCCATCTCGACGAACGCGAAACCGCGCGGACGCTGGGTTTCGCGATCGAGGACGATGTGGACTCGCTCCACGATGCGGCCATCCTGGGAAAACGCCGCGCGCAGCGCTTGCTCGTCGGCGTCGTAGGGAAGGTTCCCGACGTACAGTCTCTTGCCCATTGCAGTGTGACTTCCTCGGCGATCGCGTGAGATGTCCCATGCAGGAGCCGTCGAGGAAGCCGCCTCATCGAGGTGTCGGTCCGGCGCTGCATGCCACTGGCGGGGTAAGCCCCGCGCAGATGGTCGCGGATGATACTGACGACCGGCGATACGGAAAGCCTCTGCGCGACATTCCCCCTGGTTGCCCCGCCAGGAACGGGCCTATTCTCTGCGCCCATGAGCCTCTCGCGGTCCATCCGCGCTGTCGCGCTGGCGACGTTTCTCGGCCTGTTCGGCTGCTGCGGCACCGAGCCAGCCAGCTCGCCTGCCCCCACGGCGACGCCCCCCCCAACGACCCCCACCACGCCCCCCGAAACCACCATGCCTCCGGCGAAACCACCTACCCCGTCGACGCCGGAACGGCCGGCCACCACCGCCCGCGCGACCTTCGCCAACGGCTGCTTCTGGTGCACAGAAGCGGTGCTCGAGCAACTGCCGGGCGTGCTCGACGTGGTGTCGGGCTACATGGGCGGGCAGATCGACAACCCGACCTACAAGCAGATCTGCAACGGCGACACCGGCCACGCGGAATGCGTCCAGGTGACCTTCGATCCGGCGAAGGTCAGCTACCAGGCACTGCTCGAGTGGTTCTTCAAGTCGCACGACCCGACCACGCTGAATCGGCAGGGTGCCGACGAAGGCACGCAGTACCGCTCGGCGATCTTCACGCACGACGACACGCAAGCTCAGCAGGCGCGCGCGATGGCGGTGAAGCAGCAGGCCAACTGGAGCGATCCGATCGTCACCGAGATCACGCCGGCGGTCCGTTTCTGGCCGGCCGAGGACTACCATCAGGACTACTTCCGCAAGAACCCGACGCAGGGCTACTGCCGCATCGTGATCGCGCCGAAGCTGCACAAGCTCGGCTTGCGCGACACGAAGTGACGCATGGCTGACGCGCTCGACGACCTGCTCGAGCAGATGCTGCGCAAGTGGCGGCGTGAGGGCACGCCGCCGCGACCGCCGCTGCCGCCGGCAGCGCTCGACGCGTTCGAGCTGCGCCACGGCGTGCGCTTGCCGCCGGACCTGCGCCGCTACTTCGCCGTGTGCGACGGCATGGACGACGACCTGTGGGACGCCGAATGATCAGGTTCTGGAATCTCGCGCGCATCCACGAGGAACGCGCCAACCTGACGGATTGGCTCGGGAGCGAGCATCTGAGCTTCTGCGACTGGAGCCTCAACGCAGAGGTGTGGTCGATCGGACTCAGCTCCGGGCAGGTCCATAAATTGCCTGGCAACGGCACCAACTTCTTTACGGGATCGACCTTCAGCGACTTCTTGCGCGCGTATATCGGCGAGGAGTTGCTCGGACGCCCTGACCAGCGACGCGACCCTCCCAGGCGTCGCCGCTAGGTTTGCATCGCCCGCGCGCCGCCTACAGCACGTGGCCGTTCTTCGGATCGACCGACACGCCGAGCTGCTCGTTCGCCGCGTACCAGAACGTGAACAGGTACATCATCTCTTCCTCGGTCTCGAGGCCGAACTTCACCGTCTGCGTCGGGTCGGGATTGAACGGATTCCACGCCGAGTTGTCGAAGTGCGCGAGCGCCTTGATCTTGGTGCCTTTCGGGAACGTCTTCGCGCCGCGCGCCCAGCGGTACGACTGCTGCCAGTCGAAGTTGTAGTTCGGCACCACGAGCAGCGTCTGCACCGAGCCGTCGGGCAGTTCCGCCGTCGCCGTCATGTCGCGCCCACGCAGATGCATGTGCACGAACATGCCGATGCCGATCGCGTCGTCGCGCAGCGTGCGCGAGGCCCGCACCGGATGCGCGCGTGCACCGGGCGGAATCGCGAAGCGGAAGTCGGCGGCGATCGCCACCTGCATCTCCTTGTCGACCTTCTGCCGCGGAAAGCGCAGCCCGACCCGGATCCGATCCACTTCGGGTTGGCCGGTCGGCACGTAGTGCGCCTGCAGCGCCAGCGCCGAGCCAGCCGGAATGCGCACGGCGATGCCCGGATCCATTGCCAGCGGATCGCCGCCGGGCACGTAGCCGGTGATGAACCCCTCCTGCGAGAACTTCTCGCCGAACTTCACGCGCGCCAGGTTGCAGTGGTGCAACGCGCGCTCGTTCTCGGGCCGGATCTCGATCGCTTCGACCCAGGTGTCCTCCGCGAAGTGGAACGGCAGCACGAAGTAGCGGTACGGGATCGGCCCTTCGGCCGGCAGCCGCACCGGCGCCTTCAGTTCGAGGATCTTGTCGGGTTTGCCGATGCGCCAGCCGTCGGCGTCGACCGCCGGCAGCTTCGCTTCGGCGGCGCCATCGCCGGCGGGAGAACCGGCCGTCACCCACGCCAGCACGGTGGCGCGCTCGGCGGCGGACAGGCCGCGATGGTTGACGAAGCGGTCGTGCGTGGCCGAACCGTACCACGGCGGCATGCGCCCTTGCTCCACCACCTCGGCGATCATCGCCGCATGCTTCTGCGTGTCCGCCAGCGTCACCAACGGGAACGGCGCCTCGCCGCCGGGTCGATGGCACGCGACACAGTGCTGCTGCAGGACCGGCACGATGTCCTTGGCGAACGTCGGCGGGGAACTCGGCGCCGGCGCTACCGGCGGCGTGATCTTGCAGCCGCTGATCGCAGTCTCGGGCACGCGCACGGGCTGCTGCGCCAACACGTCGTCGAGCGCCAGGCGTAGGTCGTCGCGCGACGCCTTCGCCCGCGATGCTGAGTAGCCGTGCTGGTCGTCGATGCGGCCGCGGTAGACGATGCGGCGCTCGCGATCGAGCACCACCACTGCCGCGGTGCGGTCGACACCGCACGCCTTCGCCAACGCGAGCTCGGTGTCCTTGGCGAACTCGGCCTTCGGCGCCTTCTCGAGCACGTCGCCGACCGCATCGACGAACGGATCGCCGGCGCCGACGTTGGCGACCAGCGTCACCACGCCGCGCGGCGCGTACTCGGCGGCGATGGTGCCGAGGCGCGGCAGGTAGCGCTGCACCAACGGGCACTCGATGGTCGCGAAGTAGACGATGGTGGCGTGCGTGCTGCCGAGTTCAGGCAACTGCCGCACCTGCCAGCGCAGGTCGACGAACGACGCTTTCACTTCGGAACCGATCGGCACCGCGGCAGGTTCCTGGGCAAGGGCTGCGGTTGCGAACAGGGCCACGAGCAAGCAACGCATGCGGGCAGCGTCCCGCCGTCGCGCGCGCAGGTAAAGGGTCGATTCGCGCTCGGCCCGATTGCACGCTCGGCCCGCGTCGGCGGCGCGCCTAGACTGACGAAAGTGCCCGAGCCCCTCGATCCCGCCCTGGCCGCGCTGCAACGGTTGCACCGGCCCATCGGCCCGTTGCCGCTGGACACCGTGGCCGCGCTGCGCCGGAGTGTCGAAGCGAACGCCGAGGACTGGGTCGCCGCGAGCCTCGTTGCCAAGGGCTGGCAGCATCTTCCGCACGCGCACGCCGAAGAATGGGCGAGCGGTCCGCTGCCGGTGGCCCGCTTCCTGGTGCGGCTGCAGCAGTTCGTCGACCGCGAGGCAACGCAGGTGGCGCCGGAACCCGGCCGCACTGCCGATGGCGACACCGTCCTGGCGGCCCACCGCCTGCGCGGCATCGGCGATCGGCTGACGCTGCAGCCGTACCGCACCACGGTGCACGTCGCCCGCGACCAGGAACACCGCCGCGTTGTCGCCGACGGCAAGCGCGCGCTCGTGCTCGGCGCCGGCAATGTCACCGCGACGCCGATCCTCGATGTGCTCGAGCACACCGTCGCGCGCGGCCGTGCCGTCGTCTGCAAACTGGCGCCGCCGCACGCGACGCTGTTGCCGGTGTTCGAGCGCGCCCTGGCCCCGCTGGTGCAGGCAGGGCGCCTCGTGTTCTGCACGGGCGACGGCGAACTCGGCCAGCGACTGGCCCACCATCCCGACATCGATGCGATCCACCTGACCGGCGCCACCTCGACCTGGCGCACGCTGCGCGACGACGCTTCGCTCGCGGCGAAGGAACGCACCGCCGAAGTCGGCTGCTGCTCGCCGGTGCTGGTGCTGCCGGGCGTGTGGTCGCAGCGCGAACTCCGCGCCGCGGCGGAGTCGCTCGCGGCCTACGTGGCGATGAACGGCGGCGCCACCTGCGTTGCCCCGCGCGTGCTGTTGACCGCGGCGGCGTGGCCGCAGCGCGACGCATTCCTGCGGCACGTGCGGGCCGCGCTGGCGGCGCTGCCGGCGCGGGTGCCGTTCCACCCGGGGGTGCGCGCGGCGTTCGCCGCCGCGAGCATGCAGGAACCGACGGCGGCGGCGCTGGCGCCGACGTTGTGCGCGGGCCGCAGCCTGCACGATGCCCCGTTCCTGTGCGGGCGCGAGTGGTTCGCGCCGGTCGCCAACGAATGGACGTTGCCCGGCGACTCGCTCACGCAGTGGCTCGACGCCGCCACCGACTTCGTGCGCGCGCACTGCTTTGGCGCGTTGTCGGCGTACGTGTTCGCACCGGCCTCCGAGCTGCAGCGCGACCAGGCGACCATCGATCGCGCGGTGCATCGCCTGCCGCACGGCACGATCGCGACCAACACCTGGACCGGGCTCGGCTATGGCCTCGGCAACACGCCTTGGGGCGTGCGCGAAGGCACCGCGTCCGACTGCGGCGTCGGCTTCGCGCGCAACCTGGACGGCTGGCCCGTCGTGCGCACGCTCGTGCAGGCACCGCTGCCGGCCTGGCCACGTTCGCCGTGGCTGCCGTCGCACGCGCACGGCACCGCCGCCTTGCGCGCGCTCACCCGCTTGACGCTGCGGCCCACGTTCCCTCGCCTCTTCACCACGACCTGGCATGCCCTCCGCTCCTGACTCCCGAACGCGCCTCGTGGTGCCGTTGCTGATCGCCTTCCTGTGCCTCGTCTGGGGCAGCACGTGGTGGGCGATCCGCGTCTGCCTGGAGGCGCAACCACCGCTGTTCTCGGCGGCCCTCCGGTTCGCCCTCGCCGCCGCCACGATGGCCCTGCTGGTGCCGGCCCTGCGCCGCTTCGACCAGAAGCCCGCCCCGCCGACGTGGCTGTGGCTCGCCACGGGAGCAGGCAGCTTCGCCGGCTCGTACGGCATTCTCTATGTCGCCGAGCAGCACGTGCCGTCGGGCATCGCCGCCGTGTTGTGGGCCGTGTTTCCGCTGCTGATGGCCGGCAGCGGCGTGTTCGTGCTCGGCGAGAAACTGACCGGCCGCCAGTTCGCCGGGTTCCTGGTGTCGTTCTTCGGCATCGTCGCGCTGTTCGTCGGCGACCTCGGCAATCCCGGCAGCACGCTGATCGTCGGGCCGGCCCTGTTGCTGCTCGGCAGCCCGATCGTGTCGGCGGTGAGCACGACATTGGTCAAGAAGTACGGGAGCAACAGCAGCAGCGTGTTGCTGAACCGCAACAGCATGCTGTTCGGTGCGGTGCTGCTCGCCGGTGCCGCGCTGCTGCGCGAGGATCCCGCCGCGATCCGATGGACGTGGAGCAGTTCCCTCGCCCTCGTCTATCTGGCCGTCGTCGGCACCGCGTTCACGTTCGGCATCTACTTCTGGCTGCTGCAGCGGGTGCCCGCGTCGCGGCTGTCGCTGGTTTCGTACGTGACGCCCGTGCTGGCGATGCTGCTGGCCGAACTCGTCGGCGACGGCAAGGCCGATGCCTACGCGTGGATCGGCACCGGGTTCGTCGTCGCCGGCGTCGCCCTCGTGGTGACGCGGAGGAAGGCATGAGCGGTCGCTGGCGTCTGCCGCGTTTGCCGCGGCTGCGGTGGCGGCCGGCGCCAACGGCGCGCGGTCGGCGCTTTCGCGTGGGCAGCGTCGCCGCCCTGGTTCTCCTGCTGCTGTGGTGGTGGCAGACCGAGCCTCGCCAGAGTTGGCCGCACGACCAGATCCTCGCTGCGATCCGGCAGGTCGAGAGCAGTGGCCGCGACGATGCACCGGACGGCGACGGCGGCAAGGCGATCGGACCGTTCCAGATCCACTTCGTGTACTGGCAGGATGCGCAACGCGCCGAGCCCGCGCTCGGCGGCGACTACCAGGACTGCCGACGCCGCGCCTATGCCGAACGGGTCGTCACCGCCTACATGCGCAAATGGGCCAACGCCGCGTGGGCCAGCGGTGATGCGGAGACGATCGCGCGCGTGCACACCGGCGGCCCGAGCGGCGCCGAAAGGGACGCGACGCGCGGCTATTGGGAACGGGTGCGCAAGCACCTGCCGTGAGCTTCAGCGCGCCTGCCGCACGCGTCGCCACGCCGCCTCGACTGCGATCGGCGTGATGGCCGCGAGGTTGCCCTCGGGTGCGCACACCACTTCGACGCACGGTCCCTGCGGCGCGAACACCGCCGCTACCGACGGGCCGAACAGCGCCACGGTCGGCACGCCCGACATCGCCGCGAGATGCGTTGTGCCACTGTCGTTGCCAACGAATGCGGCGGCGCTGCGCATGCGCTCTGCGAAGGCTACGACGTCGTGTTCGATCACGAACTGCACCGGCGCAGGCCATTCCCATCGGCGCGGGTCGTCGCGTTCGATCTCGGTCGGCCCCACCACCACAGCAACCTCGGTGTGCGGCAGCAGCAACGCCGCCAACGAAAGCCACTGCGCAGTCGACCAACACTTGGCGCGGCCGCCACTGCCCGGAGCGAGCAGTACGGGGCCAGTTCCCGGCCGCGATTGCGGCACGAGCCACGCATCCTGCGGCCAGCGCAGCGTGAGCCCAAGTTCGGCCGCGATCTGTTGGCCGAGCGGCATCAAGGCCTGCGGTCGCGGGTCGAAGCACACGACGTCGCGTCCCGGAGCCTTCACGGCGAGCAGCGCGGGATCGTCGGCGACGACGAGCGCGTAGGCCTCGGCCCACGCCGGGATCGCGTTCGCGCCCGCGGCCAGCCGCCAGGTCGCGAAATCCTCACTGGAGACCGCGCGTGCACACAGCCCCTGCGGCACGAACAACGCGGCGAACTCGCGCACGCCGGCGAAGTCGATCGCAACCTGCGGATAACGGCGCGCGAGCGCGCGCAGCACGGGAGCCATCAGCAACGTGTCGCCGAGCCCCCCGCGCCGCACCACCAACAGCCGGCGGCTCACCGCGAGCTGCCGAGCCGTTCCATCGCTTCGAACGCCTGCCGCGCCGCGAGTGTGCCGTCGTACTTCTTGCGGAATCCGGCCAGCGCCTCACCCAGCTTCTTGCGACCCGAGAACTTGCTCTGGTCGTGCGAGGCCAGCAGCTTCTGCAAGGCACGGCCGGCGGTGAGTTCCTTCTTAATCGTGGCGTCGCTCTCGAATCGAGCGCGCTCCTTGTGCGCCGCCACAGCGGGCTCAAGACCCTTCCACTGCTTCTCGATGCGCTCGAGTTGCACGTCGCTGTCGGCGTAGTCCGGGCCAGCACCGACTGCGGCCACGCGCGCCAAGGCCGCGGCGTGCTTCTTCTCGTAGATGGCCTTTTGCGCCTCGAACACTTCCTTCATCGCCGCGTCGAGGTTCGGCGCCGCGAGGTTCTTGTCGAGGTAGTCGCGCAGCTTCACGAACTCGGCCTTCTTCCACAGCGCTCGCAGCGGATCGTAGCGAGCGTCGTCCGGCATCTTCGGCGCCATCGATGCGCCCTTCAGTAGCTCTTCGATCACCTGCTCGCTCGGCATGCGATCGTCAGGCACGCTGTGCACCGTCCCATCCGGCGCGATCACGTAGACGCTGGGATAGAACTTGATGCCGTAGGCAGCAGTGTCCTTCGCGTCGACCTTGACGATCGGGTACTTGGCCCCGAGTGCGTCGATGAACTCCGACTGGATCGTCTTCTCGTCTTCCCCGGACACGCCGAGGAACAGCAACCCCCGCGCCGCGAACTTCGCGTGAAGTTCATTGTTGTGCGGGACGGCTGCTTTGCAGGGGCCTCACCAACTTTCGGAGAACTTCAGGATGACGACCTTGCCGGCCAGATCGTCAAAGCTTGCCGGCCCGTCGTTCCACACTTTCTGGAACGGGATCGCCGGTGCCGGGCTGCCTTTGGCAACCTGCGCGGAAACGCCACCGGCCAGCAGCAGCGCGGCGGCGAACAGGGGTGTAGTTCGAAGAACCATGGCGGCGAACCATAGCGAGGACGCGCGCCGAAGACTGTCTCCGATCTGTCGCACAACGACACGGGCCCGCGCCGGCAAGCCGGCACGAGCCCGTGGGCGCGATGGCAACGCCACCAGACAGGATCACTTGTTGTGCGCGTCGTGCACGCGGCCGACCATTTCCGGGCCGGGCGTCAGCGTCTTGTCGCCTTCATCCTTCCACTTCGACGGGCAGCCTTCCTTCGGCTTCTTGCCCAGGTAGACGTTGGCTTTGAACTTGCGCAGGATCTCGTCGATGTTGCGGCCGAGATTGAGGAAGTTCACTTCGCTGTTCATCAGCTTGCCGTCCGGCGAGATCAGGTAGGTCCCGCGCAGCGAGAACCCGCCGTTCCAGATGCCGAACTGCTTGGCCAGATCGCCATTGCGGTCGGACCCCATGTGGAACTTGACGTTCGCCAGGTCCTTCTCTTCGCGCTGCCACGCCAGGTGGACGAAGTGCGTATCAGCGCTGACCGAGACGATCTCACAGCCCATCTTCGCAAACCGGTCTTGCTGCTCTGACAGAGCAGCGAATTCGGTTGCTCAAACGAACGTGTAGTCGGCCGGGTAGAAGAACAGCAGCGTCCACTTGCCGTTCTTCTTGGCGTCCGCGAGGGAGTAGGAGCCGAACCCCTTGGTGGTGGGTTCGAACGTCGTGAGGGTGAAGTCGGGCACCATCTGCCCGACCTGGATGGGAGTGCAATCGGTCATGGGGAATGCGTCCTGATTTGGGGCTCGAACCCTATCGAGGCTGGGGACTGGTTGCCAGCGGGATGTTGGCGACGATGTGCAGCCCCG
>SXPB01000209.1 GCA_005776475.1 Planctomycetia bacterium | reverse complement strand
TGGCGGCTCCCCGTTTCCCGAACGCACGGACGGCGACGGCGCCAACGAACGCACCTGCGGCGACTTCGCGACGTGGGCGAAGCAACACGGTCCGATCGCGATCGACATCGGCTGCTACGTCGGCCACGGCACGGTGCGCCGGCACGTGCTCGGCCCGGTCGGTCGCGCCACCACCACCGCTGAGCTGCGTGCGATGCAGGACCTGCTCACGCAAGCGTTCGAACAGGGCGCGCTCGGCCTGTCGTCCGGACTCGAGTACTTCCCCGGCAACATGGCGCCCACCGACGAACTGGTCGCGTTGTGCAAGGTCGCCGCGAAGTTCGATCGCCCCTACGTCACGCACATCCGCAACGAAGACGACCGTCTGCTAGAAGCCATCGACGAAGCGATCGCGATCTCGCGCGACTCCGGCGCGCCGTTGCTCATTTCGCATCTCAAGGTCGGCGGTGCCCCCAATTGGCACAAGCTCGAAGCGATGCTGGCCAAGATCGACGCGGCGCGCGCGGCCGGGCTCGACGTGCAGTGCGACGCGTATCCGTACGAAGCGTGGTCGACGAGCCTGGCGACGAACTTCCCCGGGTGGGCGAAGGAAGAAGGTCGCTTCGTGGCGCGACTGCAGGATCCGGCCGAACGCGCGCGCATGCAGCCCGAGACCGAACAAGCGGTCGCGGCGAACGGTGGCTGGGGCACGCTGATGCTCGGCGGCGGCCTCGGCGCTGCCGACAAGGCCCTGCTCGGACGCCGGCTCGACGAAGTGGCGAAGGAACGCAACCAGGAACCGTTCGCGGTCGCGTGCGATCTGCTGACGCGCGGCAGCGTTTCGATCCTCGGCTTTGGCATCAGCACCGCCGACATGGATCGCATCGTGCAACAACCGTGGTGCCTGATCGCGTCGGACGGCAGTGGGGTTCCCATCACCGGCCGCAGCGGGCACCCACGTTCGTTCGGCGCGTTCCCGCGTGCGTTCCGGCGCTACGTGCGCGAGCTGCGTGTGCTGTCGGTCGAAGCAATGGTGCGCAAGATGACGGCGATGCCGGCGCGCGTGCTGCGGCAGCACGACCGCGGCGTGCTCGCGGTGGGCAAGCTCGCCAGCGTCGTCGCGTTCGACCCCGAACGCTTCACCGACGAAGCGACCTGGCTCGAACCGCAGCGCTATGCCACCGGCGTGCAGGCCCTGGTGGTCAACGGCGTGCTGGCGGTCGATGGCGGCAAGGCGACCGAAGCGATGGCCGGGCGCGTCGTGCGCGCGTAACGCAGCGCCTACGAACCCAGCGGCCGCCACCTGCCGTCGCGATCGCGTTCGCCATCGAGCGTCGGCGGCAGCAGCACACCGGCCATCAGCAGGCCGGCGACGATGGCGCCGCCGACCAGCAGCATCTGGAACACGAACTGCACGCTCTCCGTCGACTTGTCGAGCGCCATCGTGAACCCACGGAAGCCGATGCTGCCCGGGACCAGCAACAACAGCCCCGGCGTGCGCACGACGGCCGCCGGCTGTCGCTGCCAGCGCGCGTAGAGATTCGCCGCGAACGCGACGCCGAGCGCGCCGACGAAGGCGCCGAGCTCGCGTTCGAGCAGCGCCCCGCCGAGGCGAGCGCCGCCGTAGCCGCAGGCGACCGCGATGGCGACCCAGACGACCTGCTGCCTGGTGGCGCGCAGCAGGATCACGTACGAAGTGGCGATCGCGGCCAACGCCGCCAGGTGCCACGGCCAGTGCAGCCCACCCGCCGCCACCGTCGCCGGCCAACCCACGATCGCGCGCGCAGTGCGTTCGCCGATGCCGACGCCGATCGCCATCGTCAGCAACACCGCCACCGTGCCGAGCAACCGCGCACTGCCGGACGACAGATGCCGCATCGCCAGTTCGGCGAGCGCCGTCGTGAACGACAACCCCGGCAGCAGCACGACGATCGCCGCCACGGTGGTCGTCATCGGATCGATCGCGAGCCCTGCCCCGGCGGCCAAGTGCACACAGAAGGCGACCACGGCGCAGGCGAGCGGCGCCTGCACGTCACCAAGGCCTGGGCGCAGCTGCGACGCCTGCGCGATCGCTCCGACCAGCAGTCCCGCCGTGCCGGCCAGCGCCACTTCGGCCATGCCACCCGAAAACAGCACCGCCGCCGCCGCACCCGACAGGCCATGCGCCACGACATCGACGAACGGCTGCCGGCGCGGCGGCAATTCCAGGATCGCGCGCACGCGCACGAGTCCTTCCTCCGGTGTCCTGGCGCCGGCGAGAACGTCGTCGCGGATGCGATACAGCGCCGCCAGCCGGCCGAGGTCGTGGTCGCCGGGCACCACGCGCATCAACGTCGTGCGCGGCTCCTCGCCGGCGTCGCCGATCGCCGCGAAGATCGCGGTCGGCGTCGAGAAGAAGCTGCCCTGCAGGCCGAAGGCGCGGCAGCACGCATCCATCGCGTCTTCGACGCGGTACGAAGGACTGCCGAGCGCATGCATCGCGCGGCCGATCTCGAGCACGAACTTCTGGGCTGTCACCGGGGCGACGTTACGCCGTCACCCGCCCCGATTCAGCGCAGGCTCTCGATGCGGCCCTGGGCATCGACGATCTGCGTGATGCGCAGACCGTAACAATCGTCGACCAGCACGACTTCGCCGCGTGCGACCAACTTGCCGTTGACGCGCAGGTCGACCGGCTCCTCGGACTTCTTGTCGAGGGCGATCACGCTGCCGGGCACGAGCGTGAGCACCTCTTCGAGGCTCATCCGCGTGCGACCGACTTCGACCGAGATCGGGATCTCGACGTCGAGCAGCAGATCGAGATTGCGGTTGTCGGCGCCTTTCTGGCCGGGGCCGAGTTGACCAAAGGCCACCGGCTGCACCGCGGCCGCGGCGAGATCGGCGGAAGCTTCCGCGACCTTGGTCGCGTCCCAGTCCGCTTCGGAGAGTGCCTTGTTGTCGGTCATCGCCTAATCGCCCATCACATCGGCAACTTGCACGCCGAACCTGTTGCCGATCCTGCCGATGTGGCCGGTGAACTTGGGTTTGCCCATGACCGGGACGCTGGCCGGCTGGCCGATTCGGGTGGTCAGCGGGATCACGTCGCCAGGCTGCAGCTCCATCAGCTGGCGCAGCCGGATGTTGGCGCCGCCGAGTTCGACGGCGACGTCGATCGGCATCGAACGCACCGTGTGGCCGAGCTTGGCGCGCATCGCTCCAGGCTCGTGGCGCACCACGGAATCGCGGCCGAGCCGGTCGAGGATCGGCTCGATCGAGGCGAACGGGATCACCATGCGCAGGTCGCCCATCAGGAAGTCGCCGGTCGCCTGGAAGTAGATCGACAGCACCACGTCCTGCGTCGGCAGGATCTGCGCCATCGACGGATTGCAGAAGCGGTTCAGGAACGACCACTTCAGCGGCACCACCTCGGCAAGGCTCTCGCAGATGCGGTCGAGGCACGGCCCGACCAGCGCTTCGGCAACGGTGTGCTCGGCGATGGTGAAGTCCTTCGGCACCTTGCTGACCTTGCCCGACCCACCGAGGATGCGATCGACGGCGCCGTAGAGCAGGCTCGTGCTCGCGGTGAACAGCACCGGCAGCTTGAACGGCTCCATGTTGACGACGTAGATCGCCACCGGCCCCGGCAGCTGGTCGAGCCAGTTGCCGAAACGAACCTGTTCGACGGCCACGCAGTCACAGCGCGTCTCCAGCCGCAGCTTGTCGCCGATCGTCGCCGACAGCAGCTTGCCCGCGCTTTCGAAGTAGCGCTCGAGTCCTCGCAGCTGCTCGCGCCCGAGGCGGTTGGGCTTGAGCAGGTCCATCGGGCTCACCACGCGACCGTCTTCGGTCGGCGCCGCCACGGACGGTGCCCCACGGGGCATCGGCTCGTTTTCGATGGCGCCACCCTCGCTGCGGAACATCTGCAGCAGGGTGTCGATCTCTTCGTTGGTGAGGATCTCGTTCACGGGGTCACTTCGGGGGTCACTCGCTCACTGCATCAGCCACTTGATCCACAACACCTTCGTCACGTGCGCCACCTTGGACTCGCCCGCGGGGAACAGGGCGCGATCGAGGTCGGCGATCATGTCGTTCTCGAGGATGCGGATACCGGCTTCGGTGTTCAGCTCCTCGAAGCTGCGCGTCTTCAGCAGCAGCAACGCGCGCGAGTTGGCCTCTTCCCAGTTCTTCTTCAGCTCGTCGAACGCAGCCTGCTCACGATCCGAGCGGACCGTGTAGACGAACTTGAACGCGACGCGGACCATGCTCTTGCCGGCCTTCGTGCGCGGGTTGAACTCGTGCTGGATCTGGTCGGGGTGGGTGATGTCGATGTCGTCGAAGTGAGGTTCCTCGACCTTCTTCTCGACGACCTTCGGCGGAATTGCGAAGACGACGCCCGCGCCGCCGACGACGGCGCCGAGTGCGATCAACACGATCGGAGGCAAGCCCTTCTTCTTCTTGCCTTCGTCGGTCTTGCCGTCCCCATCCTTCTTCTTGTCTTCGGCCACGTTTTTTTCTCCTGACACCCACCGTTCCGATCCCGGCCTTGGTATCGGCCGGGTCGTCAGTTGCTGTTGAAACAATCGCCGCCCCTGCGGCCCTGGCTCATTTCGCCGGTGCCGCCGGCTCCCTGCTGACACGCATCCGCTTCTTCATGACGTCCTGGATCATCGGGTTGGGCATCACCTTGAGGATCTCGTTGACGGCGTCCTTGTCCATGAACTCGAAGGTCTTCAGGACTTCGTCCTGGCCCTTGTCGCTCTTCCACATCGTCTCGATCAGCTCGGCCGCCTTCGACGCCTCGAACGAACCGAGCGTCTGCGCGTTCTTCTTCAGCGCGGCGACCTCGTCGTTGCGAACCATCTTCACCTGATCCTTGAACTTCTCGATCTTGGCATCGAGTTCGCGCTGCATCTGTTCGAGCTGCACGCGCTCGGTTGCCAACGCTGCCTGGCGCCGGCCGGTCTCTTCGTGCAGTTCTTGCAGCTGCTGCTCGCGCAGATCGAGCGCGACCTTGCGGCGATCGACGTCGGCCATCAGGCCTTGCACTTTCTGCCACGCTTCGTTGATCTGTTCGGCCGTCACACCCGCGGGCAAGCCGGTGAACCGGAACATGTCCCCGGGCTTGTACTGGCTGCCGGTGTTGTGCAGCGAGTGCTCGAGACCGGTGAAGTCACCTTCCGGCGAACGGCCGGCCTTCGGCGCCTTGCCGTGCGAATCGGCCGCGGGGGGCGCGGTCGCGTGCGCATCGGTTTTGGCGTGCGGATCGGCACCGTGCGCGTCGGCCGGTGCGGCACCGTGGCCACCACCGCCGGCCTCTTCCTTTTCCCCATCGACCACCGACTGGCCGACCTTCTTCGGGTTGGGCTTCTTCGGCTTGTTCGGATCCTGCGCGTTGGGATCCGTCGCATGCTCGGCACCATGCGTGGCGTCGGTGGCCGCCGGCTTCGACTCTCCCGCCGGCGTCGCGTTGGCATCGACCGGCGCGCCATGAGCGTCGGTCGCGGGATGCGCTCCCTCGTCGCCTTCCTTGCCGGCCTCGGCGTTCGGGTCCACGGGCGGCGGCGGGAACAACCCGGACAACACCGGAATGTTCGCCGTGCCTTCGTGATTGAGACGACCGGTCGCCGCGAGTCCGCCGAGCAGCGAGCCCGCGAACAGAACGACGCCGATCAGCAACTTGACGATCATGCCTACCATTGGACCTCTCCTTCGCGTTCACCTTCGCCCATCACCGCCGCCGCCTGCGCCGTGCGCGCCATGGCCGCGAGTTCATCGAGTTCGGACTGTTCCTGCTGCATGACCTCGAGGCGCCAGGCCGCCTTCTTCTGGTCGCGCAGCTTCTGCAGGGTGCGCAGTTCGTGCGCCTTCGTCATGTAGTCGGCGCGCACGACGTCGAGGCGCTGTTGCGCTTCCTGCAGCTGCTTGCCGAGGCGCCAACGATGCCGGCGCAGGCCGTTCTCGAACGCCTTCGCCAGCTGGCCGATCGAGTCGGTGCGCGCGGCCTGCATCTCGCAGTCGCGCAGGCCTTGTTCGGACGCCGCGAGCTTCTGGTCGATCGCCGACACCGCCCCCATCGCAATCGCGAGTTCACGCCGTGCGGTACGCTCGAGCTGCGCCCGCAGGCGGAGCAGTGGCGTCAATCGGAAGCGGAACCTGCGCATGCCGATGCCTATCGGCCGTGGCATGGGCAGATGCTGAGTCGATGTCGCGTTCCGGGGCGACCGGCTGCGGTCGGCTGTCGGAAATCGCGACGGTCAAGGCGCTGCGAGCGTGCGGTAGGGCCCGCTCACCCGCCGGCGATCTGCTGCAACGCCTTCTGCGTGTCCGCGAGCGAACGCGTCTCCGAGCCGTGGAACAGCAGCGATTCGATCGCGCCGATGCGCGCAATGGCCTGGTCGAGCAAGGGGTCCGCACCCTTGCGATACGCCCCCACCGACACCAGGTCGCGATTCTCTTCGTGGTGCGCCAGCAGTTCGCGCACCCGCCGCGCCCGCTTCTGCTGCTCCGGCGTCGTCACCTTCGGCATCAAACGGCTGATCGACGCC
Source organism: Planctomycetia bacterium (assembly GCA_005776475.1). GTDB lineage: Bacteria > Planctomycetota > UBA1135 > UBA1135 > UBA2386 > UBA2386. The sequence goes on along the minus strand of SXPB01000209.1, from coordinate 552 downwards.
AGCACGTCGATGGCCGGAAAGCGCCCGCGCTCGGCGATGCGCCGGCTCAGCACGATGTGCCCGTCCAGGTAGCCACGCAGCGCGTCGGCCACCGGTTCGTTCATGTCGTCGCCATCGACCAACACCGTGAACAGCCCCGTGATCGTGCCGGTCGCGTCGCTGCCGAGCCGCTCGACCAGCCGCGGCAACGAAGCGAACAACGACGGCGGGTAGCCGCGCAGCGTCGGCGGTTCGCCGGCGGCGAGACCGACTTCGCGCACCGCCATCGCGTAGCGCGTCACCGAGTCCATCATGAACAGCACGTCGGCGCCCTGCCCGCGGAACGCTTCGGCGATCGTCACCGCAGTGAGCGGCGCCTTCAGTCGCAGCATCGGCGCCATGTCCGAAGTGCACGCGACGACGACCGACTTGCGCAGACCCTCGGCGCCGAGCGCGTCGGTGACGAACTCGCCGACTTCGCGGCCGCGTTCACCGATCAGTGCGATCACGTTCACTTGCCCGGCCTTGCTGCGCGCGATCTGCCCCATCAACGTCGACTTGCCGACGCCGGAG
>SXPB01000208.1 GCA_005776475.1 Planctomycetia bacterium | reverse complement strand
GCATCGGGCGGCAGATCAGCGAACACTTCCCGCATTTCCGGCACGGCGCGCCACGCGGCGCCGACGTGCGCCGGCACCGACGCGAACGCCGTCAGGTTCGCGCCGAGGCCCGCCGCATCGCGGTAGAACGCGGCGAAGGTGCAGCGGTCGGTGGCGACGTCGCGAAACGACGCCGCGGCACGCTCGATGCCGGCGACGCCGAGCAAGCGCGACACGCAACCGAGCAACAACGGCCCGGCCGACTTGGTTTCGGCGAGCGCACCGAAATGCGCACCGGCCGTGCCATCGCCGCGCAACAGCGCCGCGAAGGCCGTGGCGACCGCGACCAGATCACCCTCGATGCGGCGGTCGACGGCGAGCCGGCCGGCGAGGGCGAGCACCATGCGATCCATCGCCATGCCGCTGTCGGCCAACGACGGCATGTCGACCTCTGCGCCATCGGGTGACGTGGCGATCGGCAGCGTCGCCGTGGCGTCGATCGCCGCGAGCACGAGGGCGCGCACCCGCGGCTCCGTCGCCGTCGTCAGGTGCGCCCGCGCCAGCCGGCCCGCGCAATCCAACACCATCGCTGCTGGCGACGAACCGCGCACGGCTTCGGCCGGACGACCACGCGCGTCCAGGCGCTCCGTCGACCAGCCGACCTGCAGCTTGCGCTCGCCGTCGACGAACTCGACCGCATCGCCGGCGAGGGCTCCATCCGCGGCGATGCGCAGCGTCGCAACCGGGAACTCGACGACCAGCACCTCGCCATCGCGCCGGATCGAAGTCGCGCGCGTCAGCAGATGCGCCGCCGTCGCCGGATGGATCGTGGTGGCGAGCAGATCCTGGCTCGCCGTGCTGAGAGCGACGCCCCAGCGCAGTCCCGCCTCGCCGTCGGGGGTGAACGACGTGTTCACGGTGAACTGCACGCCGAGCGCTTCGCCAAAGCGCCACTGCTGGGCGCGATCGCCGAGTTCGACCGTGAGTGCATCCGCCGCGAAGCGAACCGCCGCACGGCCCGGCTCGCCGTCGGTCCATTGCGTGCGTTCGGCGGTGAGTTCGACGCCCCGGTTGCCGAATGCAACCGTGACGAGCCCAGGCAACACGCGCAGCAACGGGCTCACGTCGCCTTCGTTCAGGCTGGTCTGCAGTCGCAGCACGCGACCGCCGCGCAGGTCGGCGACCACCTTGTCGATCATCGCCCGGACTTGCGCGACGTCGCCGGGCTGCAGCTGTCCCGGCGCCGGCGCATTCGGCCGCACCTTCACGGCGAACACGAGCGGGTCGAGCATCGCCGGCACCGGCTCGCTCCACAGCGGCCGCACCTCGAAGTAGCGCCCGGTGGCTTCGAGTTGCCGCTGCAACGCTTCGATTGCCTTCGTGTCCGCAAGGATCCCCGGAGCGAACGTCACGCCCGCCAGCACCGCCGCGCTGGCCGCGTCGTCGCCTTGCAGGGCGAGCCGCTGCACGCGCACCTCGTGGCCTTCATCGGTGACCTTCACGCGCAGCACGACGGTGCCGCCTTCGGGCGACAACTCGGCCTGCACGGCAACCCCGTGGCGCCCGGCGTCCAGGTAGGCAACGGTGACGAGGGCAACCGCACGCCGCCGCAGCACCTCCGCCGCCTGCGTCGCGAACGCACCTTCGGTCCACAAAGGCTCGGTGGTCCCACCCATCGTCAACCGCTCGCGCAGCAGTGCCGTCGGCACGGCAACGTTGCCTTCGATCCGGATCGCGCCACACGCCGAGCGCGGGCCGGCCACCAACCGCACCGTCACGACGCCCGCGGCCACCTCGCCGTGCGCCTTCGCCTGCAGGTAGCCGCCGCGCCGATGCAGTTCCTCCACCCGATCGGCAACCGCCGCCGCCACTTCGGGGTCGAGCGGCCGCTGCAATTCGCGCATCAAGGCGCTGTCGAGCACCAAGGCTCCGGCAATGCGATCGCGGTCGAACGCGGCCACGCCCTCGACTTCCATGGCGCGCAGCACCCGCAGCGGATCCGGCTTCTGCTGTGCGAACAACGCCCCGGCGAACACGAACGGCAGCAGCGCGAGCGATGGAATCCCGCGAAGGTGACGAGGCTTCATGCCGGCAGCATGCCGCCGTCAAAGGCCACCGTCACGCGCCGCGCACGACGCCGATGTCCCCGTGGCTCAGCGCCCGATCGCCGCCAGCACCTTCGCCTTCACGTCGCTGCCGGCGCACTCGCTCTTCTGCATGCCCTTGCGCACCAGGAACTCGACCTGGCCCTCGGCGGCCTTGCGACCGACGAACACCTGGACCGGGAAGCCGAGCAGTTCGTTGTCCTTGAACTTCGCGCCCGGGCTCATCGCGCGGTCGTCGAGGCAGACGTCGACGCCCGCCGCCTTCAGCTCGTCGTAGAGCTTGCCCGCCAGCGCCTTCTGCTCGTCGCGCCCCGGGTCGAGCATCGCGACGACGCACTCGAACGGCGCGATCGCGACCGGCCACACGATGCCCTTCTCGTCGAAGCTCTGCTCGACCGCGGCCGCGGGCGTGCGCGACACGCCGATGCAGTAGCAGCCCAAGAAGAACGGGGTCGGCTTGCCGCCCAGGTCCATGAACGTCGCCGCCCTCGCCATCGAGTACATGATG
>SXPB01000207.1 GCA_005776475.1 Planctomycetia bacterium | reverse complement strand
GCGGTGTAGCCAGCGGGGCCGGAGCCGAGGATGAGTGTGTTGAGGAGTTCGGTCATGGGAACGCGAGGCGCATGCTACGAGGTTCGCGCGCGCAGTTCCCTGCCGTTTCCGCGCCGGTGGGCCGGGTCGCGGGGTCGCCGGTGGCGGTCCGTCAGCGCGGCGGCGTCGCCAGTTCGTGCTGGCGGATGCGGTCGATGTCGGCGGGCGTCAGCGGCCGCGGATCGAGCACATCCTTGCTGGCGGCGGCTTCGCGGATTTCCGCGGTCAGCGCCGCCGAAGCGACCAGATCGACGACCAGCTTGCCGTATTCGCGCACGACGACGTACTCGCCGACCTTGCCGCCATCGCCGGGGTCTTTGACCTGCACGCGGAAGCCGTAGTCCTGCACTCGCGCCGACAGCACCTCCAGCGCCGGCTGCGACGCGATGCGTTCCCACGGCATCTCCGACAGGGCCGCGGCTGACTCCTGCGTCAGCAGCCGCCGGCAGGCCTCTTCGTTCCGCGTCCGCAGGGCGTTCTGGAACGACTCGAAGGCGGTGCGGGCCGGGGTGGTATCGGGCTCGCCGTGGCACGCCACGAGCACGAGCACTCCGCATGCCATCGGGGTCAGGCCTCGCATGTCGGGAAGATCGGCATGTCCCGCCTCGGGACTGGATCCAATCGCCTGCGGCGCCGGCATACTGCCGGCATGCCGCGTGCGTGGTTGCCATTCCTGCTGTCGTCCCTGCTGCTGCCGATGCCGTGGTTGCACGCACAGGCCGACGCGGAGGTCGTGCGGCGGCCGACCTTCGCGCGCGTGGAGACGAACGCGGGCGAGCCGTTGGCCGGCGCGGTGGTGACCTTCGCCGGTGGTCTGCCCCACCTTGGAGTCGATGCTGGCCCGCGCGATGTGCTGCAGGTGCAGACGGACGCGCGTGGCCGCGCGCAGGCGAAGTTGTTGCCGGGGCTGTGCTACGTCGTGTGGGCGGTTGGCCCCGCCGATGAGCGCGGCGAACGGGCGGCGACGGCGCCGTACGGTTGGTTTGGTGCGGGAGCCCTCGTGTCGTTGCGGGCCAATGAGCCGATCCCTGCCTTGCGGGTGGCGGTGCGCGGGGCGGAGGCGTGGTCATCGCAGGGGCCGTTGCGCTACTTCGCGATGACGTCGATGCCGGGGGCCGAGATCGAAATCGTGCCGACTGCCGACGGCGAATTGGTGATGCCGCTCGATCCGATCGTCGCGATCGAAGTGCGCACGGCGCGCGACGAGAAGCTGTGGTTCCAAGCACCGGCCGCTGACGTCGTGATTCCGCCGCCGACGAAAGTCGTGGTGCGGGCGCGTGACGAAGCGGGCGCGCCGCTGCCGGGTGCGCTGGTACGCCAGCGCGTCGGCCGGCTGGCGCCCTGGCGGGTCGATAGCCTCACCGGCGTCAACGAAGACCGTTGGCGCGAACTGGGGCGCACCGATGCCGAAGGTCGCTGCGTCGTCGAAGTGCCGTACGCCGGCAATCCGCTGAAGGAGGCCAACAGCACCGACGTGCTCTTGTTCGTTGGCGCGCCCGGGCGGCCTTCGGTGGCTGGGGGCGCCTATCGGCGCGGCCTGCTCGTCGACGACCGCAAGGTGCCGTCGATCGAAGGCGACGAGTTGCCGTTCACCTGCCGACCGGTGCCGCCGCTCGCCGGTTCGGTCGGGCGCGTACCCGCCGGCTCGATCGTGCACCTCGCAGCGGTCTGCAAGGTCTACTTCGAACGCAACAGCTACCAGCACGACCCACGTTCGTTCCATGCGACGGTCGGCGCCGATGGAGCCTTTGCGTTCGACGACGTGCCGGCGGAAGTGCATTCGTGCCGGTTCTCGTTGGTGCGCGGCGATGGCTTGATGATCGACTTGCCGACGTTCCCCGCGCTCCGCGGCCGCGAGTTGCCGAGTGATCTCGCCGTCGGTTCGCCGGGGCTGTCGCCGGAGTCGTTCGCCGACGTCACCGTGCAGGTGGTCGAGACTGGCGGCGGTCCAGCTCGCGGTGTGGTCGCCGTGTTGGCACCAGCCGAACGCCCCGGCGTGCTGTTGCGCGACTCGGCGCAACGGATCGCACTCGATGCACGGGGTGCGTCAAAACTGCGGTTGCAGCCTGGCAAGTGGATCGTGATGGCGTTCACCGAATCCGGCTGGGCGGCCAGTGCATACGAGTTCGTCGCCGGTGCGAACGAAGTCGCGCTGGCCATGCAACCGACGGCCCGCATGCGCATCGAAGCGCGCGATGCCGAGGGCAAGCCCATCGCGGGTGCGCACGTCGAGATGCGCGGCACTTCGATGCGCGGCACCAACGATCCCGTCCAGTCGATGCTGCAGGGTCTGCGTTCGCAGTGGACGACCCAGTGGAGTCAACTGCGCACCGACGCGCAGGGTCGCCTCGTGATTCCGTTCGTGCCGGTCGAAGGCGTGCTGCAGAAACTGGGGTTGCGGTGGCGCGGGGGCGGCAGCGCCGAGTTCGTGCTCGAAGCGAGCGAGGACTGGGCTGTGGTCGGGCCGCGCTGAGCCGCTCGCCTGGTTGGCTACTTGCGGACGATGGCGGCGGTGCGGTATCGAGGACGCGTTCCATGGTCGACCAGTTGCGTTCGCGGGCAGGCATTTGCGACGTCGAGTTCGTGAGCGGCGCCGCCGCGGCGGCGGACGCGCCGCCCGACCTGTTCTTGGAGGTGGCGCACGGGGCGACCCGCAACAGCCACTGGGCCGAGCTGTGCGCGCAATTGCACGGGACCTACGCCGACGACCTGCGCGACTTCTTCTTCGTCAACACCGACGTCGGCGCGCCGGAGATCGCACGGGCGGTGGCACAGCGCGTGGTGCGCAGCCAGCCGCGCCGCACCGCGGTGGTGGTGCGTTGCCTCGTGCCGCGCACGTTCATCGACTGCAACCGGCGGATCGAGCCGGACACGGTCGCGCAAGCCAGCAAGTCCGGGGAGATGACGCCGGGGTTGCAGCCGTGGGTGCAGGACCCGGGCGATCGCGCGCTGCTGCTCGATCGCTACTTCGCCTACCGCGAGACGGTGACGGCGGCGTTCGCGGCCACTGCCGGGCACGGCGGTCTCTCGCTGTTCGTGCACACCTACGCCCCGCGCAGCATCGATGTGCCGGTGGATGCCAACATCGGCAAGGCGCTGCGCGTTGCCTACGCCGCCGACCGGATCGGCACCTACACGCTGCGACCGGCGGTCGATCTCATCACGCACGATCCCGACGGGCGCGAGTTTGCGTCGCCGACGCTGGCGGCGCGCGCCGCGGCCGAGTTCCGGGCGGCTGGGTTCGAGGTGGCGCGCAATGCGACCTATCCGCTGCATCCGATCACGCTGGCCCATGCGTTCGCGGTCCAACGCCCCGGTTCGACGTTGTGCCTCGAAGTGCGCCGCGACCTGTTGCTGCCCGAGTTCGTGCCGTTCCGCGAACTGATCCCGGACGTGCCGCGGGTCGAAGCGGCGGCGGCGCCGCTGGCGGCCGCCGTGCTCGGCGAGTGGCGCTGAGTATCGTTTCGGCCCGGCGCGGGGCAGAATGCGCGGCCTCGTGACCACGCCGCCGCCGCCGACTCCTGCGCCCTCGGATCGCCCTTCGCGTCGTGCGCGCCGCAAGCGCGCGGTGCTGCCGGTGGGCGCATCGCCAGGCACGCTGCAGCCAGGCCCTGACGCGTTGCCGTTGGCGATGACGGCGATCGGCTATGGGGCCAGCGGTGTGTTCGAGAAGAAGGCGCCGACGGTCGAGGAGATCGCAGCGCTGCGGCGCGGCAGTGCGGTGGTGTGGGTCGACGTGACCGGCGTCGGCGACGTCGCGGTGCTGCGCGCGCTCGGCGAAGAGTTCGGGCTGCATCGGCTCGCCCTCGAAGATGTCGTCAATGTGCACCAGCGGGCCAAGGTCGAGGACTACGGCGACCACGCCTTCGTCGTGCTGCGCATGGTCGACACGACGCACACGACGGAGACGGAGCAGTTCTCGATCTTCGTCGGCGAGAACTTCGTGCTGACGTTCCAGGAACGCCCGGGCGATTGCTTTGCGATGGTGCGGCATCGGCTGCACGACGCCGCCGGCCAATTGCAGCGACGCGGCAGCGACTATCTGGCCTACGCACTGCTCGACGCGGTGGTCGATGCGTACTTCCCCGAGCTCGAAGCGTTGGACGGTCGGCTCGAAGCGATCGAACTCGAGATCCTCGACGGCAAGTCCACCAACGCGGTGCCCGACCTGCACGCCGTGCGCCGGTGCCTGCTCGAGCTGCGGCGCGCGGTGTGGCCGTTGCGCGAAGTGACCAGTACGCTGGTGCGCGGCGAGCCGCGGCACTTCTCGCGCGACGTGACGCCGTACCTGCGCGACGTGCACGACCACGTCGTGCAGTTGCTCGACCTGCTCGAGAACTACCGCGAGATGACCAGCAGCTTGCTGGACCTGCACCTGTCGTCAGTGAACCACCGCCTCAACGAAGTGATGAAGCTGCTGACGGTGATCTCAACGATCTTCATCCCGCTGACGTTCGTCGCCGGTGTCTACGGGATGAACTTCGACTGGATGCCGGAGCTGCGTGTCTGGTGGGGCTATCCGCTATGCCTCGGCGTGATGCTGGTGACCGGGCTGTGCATGCTGCGCTGGTTCAAGAAGCGCGGCTGGGTGTGACTCACCACACCTGTGCTCGCATCGCCTCGCTGACTCCGCCTGGCCAGGTTCCGGCACTGCCGAACACGATCCATTGGAACCAGACCGCGAAGGAGTTGGGGAATCCCACGTTGACGAGGTGGCGCGAGAAGTTGTGGTATGCGTAGCCGGCGTTGGGC
>SXPB01000206.1 GCA_005776475.1 Planctomycetia bacterium | reverse complement strand
GCTGGAAATACCCGTTCCCTTTCCGAACACGGCAGTCAAGCAGCCAGGGCCGATGATAGTGCGTAGCGCGAAAGTAGGTCAGTGCCGGGTCAATTCACTCCGCGGTTCGTCTCTCACGAGACGAACCGCGGTTTCATGTACTGCCTAAGTTGCCGATGGAACGGTGTGCATCCTGGTGCCCCTGGGCCATTAGGCTCTCTGGCGCGAACCTGGTACTACGCAGACCTCAAGCATGAAGATCGCCAGCCTTTTTGGTCGCGGCGCCCCGGTCGTCTCCTTCGAGTTCTTTCCGCCAAAGACCGAGGAAGGCGTCGAGCAGCTGTATCGAACCGTTGAGGAACTGCGTCCCTGCCGCCCCTCATTCGTCTCCGTGACCTACGGAGCCGGGGGTAGCACCCGGGATCGCACCCTTGAGCTGGTCACCCGGATCCAGCGGCAGCTCGGCCTCACGACCATGGCGCACCTGACCTGCGTCGGGAGTAGCCGCGCCGAGATTCGCGAGACGTTGCGGCGCCTGCACGACGGCGGCATCGAGAACATCCTCGCGCTGCGGGGGGATCCGCCGAAGGGGGAGACCGAGTTTCGCCCCACGGCCGACGGCTTCCGCTACGCGACCGAGCTCGTTGCGTTCATTCGCGAACAGCCTTTCGACTTCTGCGTCGGGGCCGCTTGCTACCCGGAAGGGCACGTCGAGACCCGCGACCTCGAGCAGGACCTCGCGCACCTGGTGACGAAGGTGTCCAAAGGGGTCGATTTCCTGGTGAGCCAGCTGTTCTTCGACAACGAGGACTATCGGGCATTCGTCCGGCGAGCTCGCTCGGCTGGCGTGATGGTGCCGATCGTCCCAGGCCTGATGCCGATCACCAACGTCAGCCAGGTCGAGCGTTTCACCGGCATGTGCGGCTCGCGCATTCCGCAGGAGCTGCGGCGCCGCCTGAAAATCGTCACCAACGATCCGTCTGCCGTCGTCGCAACCGGCGTGCAGTGGGCGGTGGACCAAGGCAGGGCTTTGCTGCGTGATGGCGCGCCAGGACTGCACTTCTACACGCTGAATCGCTCGTCGGCGTCGCTGGCGGTCCACGCCGCGCTCGGCCTGTGACCTGGCCCGAACCGGCGGAACCGCTGGCTCCGGGCAACTCCCCTGACGCCAGACTCCCCTGACGCCAGACTCCCCTGACGCCAGGGCCTGGCCGCCAGGTCGTTTACTTGGCAGGCTTCGAGACCACGTCCACCGCGGCCTTCCAGGCTGCCGCAGGTGCGCGCACGACGACCTCGCCGGAACTCGACAGCACCTGCGTCGGTTCGACGCCTTCGATTTCGTGCCCGCGCCGATTGGCGCGGAGCAGCAGGCTCAAGGTATGCGGCCCGTCGCCGATCGTCACTACGGCAACGCCGTTCTGGACGGTCTGCTGGTTCATGGACGGCGTCATATACTCCGATCGTTCGCCTGACGACCACGGTGTCCGGTACGTCGATCCCCCGGGTTCGGTCGGGGGCTGCAGCAGGACCATGAGTCGCGATTTCTCCGGCAATTGCGGGATGTCGGCGACAACCACGCGTAGCGTCGGCCACCGGTCGAGTCTAACGACGGCGCTAGCGGAGCTGCCTCGCAGCGGCACCGGCCGATACCCCTGCACGCAGACCAGCAAGTCGTAGTTGCCGACGGGCAGCAACAGACGCGGGCGTACCGAGTACAGCGGTTGCCCCACCCATTCGGCCGGGTTTGTCTGCCCACTCGTGAACGCGACTCCATCCGCCTCGCCGAGAAGTCCCTCGGGGCCGTGCAGTTCCAGTTCCACAACTTGGAACGCTGTCCGCAGGTCGATCTCCTGCAGGCGCACATCACCGCCCTCCGGCAGCGGAATGCGAACATCGGGAATGACCACACTCGCCTTCATCCCACCGAACACCGACAGGTGCAGCGAGTAGTCGCCGCCTGGCACCGCGGTCCACTGCAGGTCGTGGCGTTCGCCGTCCGAATGGCTCGGCTCCACCGTCAGGTCGCGACCGCGCAGATTCGCTTCCGTCGCAGGAACCCATCGAGCGCGCAGGTACATCGCCGGAGCTTTCGGCGGTAGCAGCACGCTCGCCGCGACCGCGAACCCGGCCTCGAGATTGACCACGAGGTCCTTCGCCCCGAGTGCAAACTCAACCGGCTCGCCAGGCAGCGCCGACTGGCTCGACACCGTGAGCCGGTATCGCCCAGGTGCTGCCGCGCCCCGCATCGTGAACCCACCCTGGCCGTCCTTGTGTTCGAGGGCTCCTTCTACCCGTCGCCAACGAGCGCCCCGACCAGAATCCGCCGTCTCGTAGCGCTCGACGCGAAGCCAGACCGGTTCCAGGAACGGCTTGCCGCCGGCGACGAGCTTGCCAGCCGCGAGCAGCGCGCCGTCGCCGAGCAGCAGGTCGCCGAGTTCATCGAGGCCGGGGCGCAACGCGCGTGGCCCCACGTCGGCTCGCAACGTGCTCTCGCCTTTGCGCGACAACTCGAAGCAGATCTCGTCGGCGCGGTTCTCACGGTTGTCGCGCCGCTCGATGCCCACGATCGCCACGAAGCGCCCCGTCGCGTCGGTGCGCACCTCCTGCGAAGTTCGCACGGTGCTGCCGCGCAGACGCAGTCGCACGGTGCGCTCCACTGCGGGCGAGCGGTCCGGCAGCAGCAAGCGTCCCGCGAGCACCGCGACCTGGTCGGTAGGGACGAGGATCACCTCGACCTCCTGGGCCGGCTGCGCCGGCCCGTCAAACGACGCGTTGAGCCCATTCATCGCCCAGGACGAGTAGCTCTTGCCCAAAGGCACATGCAGGAAGCGAACGAAGCCATCGGGTCCGACGCGGCCGGTCCGATGCGTCTGGTGACGACCGTCGTATTGCTCGGAATCGTGGCGCATCCAGGCTTGCACGAACCCGGGGATCGGTTTGCCGGCGAACTCGGCACGAACGCGAACGGAGCCACACGCAGGCAAGCGCAACTCGATGGGCTCGGTCGGCGGCGCGTCGATCGCAAAGGCGACTCCGGGGTCGGTGTGGCCCGTGAGGAACAAGCGAACCCGCCATTCGAGCGGTTTGTTGCGTTCCGGCCCCCCTGATTCCTTGCCGGCTTCGTGAGCCAACTCCTGCAAGTGCATGATCGTCGCGATGCCGTGTGGCGCTTCGCTGCGTGCGCTCGACACGAAACCGAACGAGCCGGCGAAACCGCGATCGCCATCGATCGCCGCCACGGCGACCGGCACATCCGCCACGGGGTTTCCTTCGGCATCGACCACACGCACCGACACGCTGCGGTCCTCCGCCAACAGGATCCGATGCCCGCCGCGCGGTGGCTGCGTGTTGGCACGCAAGACCAAGCGTCCGAAGCGACCCTCGTACCGCGCCAACACCGTCGTCTCTTCCTTCAACGTCACCCGCGCGCGCCCCTCGGCGTCGCTGAGGGTTCGCCAGCCGGCGAGCCGGGCCAGCAGCTCGCCGTTGCGCGACAATTCCTGGTTGCGCTCGGTCGCCAGGAGCGGCTGCGTTTCGGACAAATGGGTCCAGCACGTTTCGTCGTACCATCGCACCGCGGCCCCTGCGACCGGCGCCCCGGTGGTCTTGTCGAGGATGGTGACGACGACCTCGGCGGCACCTTCGGGACGCGTTCGCTGCGAGTCTTCGTCCACGGCAACCGACGCTCGCACCGGCGCCGTCGCCTCGTCCGTTGCCTTCGGCGCCACGGCGTCGGTGGTGGCAATCCCATGGGTCGCGTCCGCCGTCGCGTCCGTCGCCGTCACCGCACCGCCGGAGGTAGGCTCGAACGGGGCCACGTCGTCGCGTTCTTGCAGCAGCAAGAACGCAATGCCCACGGTGAGCACGACGGCGACCACTGCCAACAGGGCGTTCCTCTGGTTCATTCGTGCCTCTGCAAGCCTGACGATACCGACGCATTGGCGCGCCAAGCACCTCCGGGCAGGGTTCGTGTCGAACAAACGTCTCGTCTGTGCCCCCGGTTCGATCGCGGCGTCCGCCAAACCCGGGCCACCTCAGGTTGCCTCGCCAGGGACCGGTGGTACAGGTCTCGCCGACCGACCGGAGCTACTTGGTGCCGGGGGTTTCCTCCGGCCGGGGCTCCGGCTTCAATCGCGTCCGCTCGACGGTCGCCGCCGTCCCCAATCCCAGAGGCTGCGCATGCGCACGTTGTCCCTTGCCGTGCTGTCGTCGCTGTCGTTGCTCGCATGTAATGGCAGCAACCGCACACCCGACGCGAACCCCGATCCCGATCCAACTCCGGTCAAACTCGGCGACCCATTGCCCGGACTCACTGCCGACGAACTCGCCGCCTTCGAACGCGGCAAGATCCTGTTCAAGAAGCGCTTTGCGCCGAGCCAAGGTCTTGGCCCGCTGTTCAATGCGACTTCGTGTGAGTCGTGCCACAGCAAGCCGGTGATGGGCGGCAGCGCCGACCTCTACCGCAACTTCTACGTCGCCTCGATCGGCGTGCCGCCGTTCCAGTCGAACCTGCCGGGGCTGCCGAGCCAGGTGATCCCGGCGTTCGGCACGCAGGACACGCCGCTGTTCTCGCTCGAAGGCCAGCGCGTCGAGATGGTGCAGACGTTCGAAGGCTCGCCGGTGCAGTCCGCGCAACGCAATTCGGTGCCGCTGTTCGGCGTCGGCCTGTTCGAGTTCATCTCCAACGCGACGATCCTCGCCAACGTCGATCCCGAAGACGCGAATGCCGACGGCATCAGCGGGCGCCACGGTGGCGACGCCGCGGGACTCGGGCGCTTTGGCCAGAAGTCGCAGTCGAACAACATCGAGTTCTTCACGCGGGCGCCGCTGAAGAACCAGATGGGCATCACCAGCAATCCGTTTATGGGCGTTGCCGGCACGGTGTCGCTGGCGCACGGCATGGCGCCGCAAGGCTCCGGCACACCGAACGCATCGACCACCGACAACGACGGCATCCCCGATCCCGAGATCACGTCGCAGGACCTGGGCGACCTGATCGCGTTCTCGCGCTTCCTGGCGCCGCCGCAGGCGCAGCCGCTCGACGCCGCCGGCAAACGCGGCGAGGCCACCTTCGCCAGCATCGGCTGCGTGAAGTGCCACATCCCGGAATTGCAGTCGTCGCGGGGTCCGGTGCGCGCGTTCTCCGATCTGCTGTTGCATGACATGGGGCCCGAGCTCGCCGACAACATCAACTTCGGCATCGCGCAGGCGTCGCCGTCGAGCCCGGTGCACACCGGCAGCGAGTTCCGCACCATGCCGCTGTGGGGTGCGTCGAAGTTCGGCCCGCACCTGCACGATGGCCGCGCTGCGACCCTCGACGAAGCGATCCGGTTGCACGGTGGCGAAGCGGCGGCAATCCGCGATGCCTATGTCGCCCTCTCCGAAGCGGACCGCGAAGACGTTCTCACGTTCCTGAGGAGCCTCTGATGTTCGATCTCACCTTGACGCAGCGTTCGCTGCTCGCGGCCGGTTTCGTCGTCGCGGTCGGGCTCGTGGCGTTCCCCGCCGAAGATCCGGCGGTCACGCGCGGGCGTGAACTGTTCGATCGCACCTTCACCAAAGCCGAAGGACTCGGGACGCCGGAGATGAACGCGGACACGTGCCGCGGTTGCCACTCCGACCCGGTGCTCGGTGGTGCGGGCGCGCTCGAACTGAACGTCACGCGCTTTGGCTTCGACAACATGGGCGTCGGTCCGTTCCAGGAACTGCCGGGCGGCCAGGGCCTGAGCAAGCTGCGGCCACCGCACTACGCCTGGCGCGAAGAAGCGGCGGCCACCGCCGACTGCTTCGAGCAGCGGCAGACGCCGTCGTTGCTCGGCGATGGTTTGGTCGATGCGATTCCTGAAAGCGCGATCGTCGCCAACGAAGACCCGAACGACCTGAATGCCGACGGCGTGCGCGGCGTCGCGCGTCGCCTCACGATCAACGGCATCACCGAAATCGGACGCTTTGGTTGGAAGGCGCAGATTCCGCGCCTCGCCGACTTCGTGCGCGATGCGATGTTCGGCGAACTCGGCATCACGACGCCCGACGACGGCCGGGGCTTTGCGCCGACGACGGATGGCGACACCGTCGCCGATCCGGAGTTGGGGGCGACGGCGACTGCCGACGTGCATGCGTTCATGGCTTCGTTGCCCGCTCCGGTGCGCGCGGGATCCACGGACCCACTCGTCGCGCTCGGCCAGCAGATCTTCGGCGAGGTCGGTTGCACGAAGTGCCACGTTCCGGCTCTGCAAGGGGCCAGCGGGCCAGTGCCGCTGTACTCGAATCTGCTGCTGCACAACGTGATGCCAGCCGGCTATCGCGGCATGGCCGAGCCAGGGGCTGGCGTCGGGTTCTTCCGCACGCCGCCGTTGTGGGGCATCAGCCACACTGCGCCCTACATGCACGATGGCCGCGCCGAAACGCTGCTCGCGGCGATCCAGGCGCACGACGGCGAAGCTGCGGGCGTGCGCGCGGCGTTCCAAGCGCGCCCCGAAGCGGACCGCGACGCGCTGTTGCGCTTCCTCGGGGACCTGTAGTCGGTGCGAGCGGCGGCCTTCGCGTTGGTGTTGGCCGTTGCCTGCGACGGCCCCGCTCCACCGACGGAGCCAGCCAGGTTCACGATCCGCGGGCGCTGGCCGGTGGCGCCGCTCGCCGTGTCCTATCGCGTCGAGGCGACGACGAGCCCCTTGCCCGAGGGGGCGTTCGACCGCGCGGTGCAGCGTGCCGCGACGAAGTGGGCGGCGAGCGGCGTGGTTGGGTTCCGTCGCGCCGACGAGGGGGAGGTCCCCGACCTCACGCTTGGGTTTCGGCGCGGCCACCATGGCGCGTGCCAACCGTTCGGTCCCGGCGCCGACGTGGCGCATTCGGGGCCGACGCAGATTGGCACGTTCGTCCACTTCGATCTCGGCCGCACGTGGAGCGAAGCGGGCGGCGACGGCACGGTGTCGTTGTTCGCGACGACGCTGCACGAACTCGGCCACGTGCTCGGGCTCGGCCACGTCGATGTCGCCGATGCCGTGATGGGGGTCGATCCGACGCGACCCACCGAATTGTCGCACCATGACCTCGCGGGGCTGCATTCGCTGTACGGCGGCGGCGTCGACGGCCCTGGCGATCTCGTCATGCAGCGCGATGGGCGCGACGTTTTGGTCGTGCGCGGTGTCGCGCCGAGCGGCAGTGCGGAGTTCGCGGTGTTCGATGCCGATGGCGATGGCAAGGACGACCTCGTGGTCTGGCGCACGGATGCCCAAGGCCATGGTGAGTTGCAGCTCGCCATGTTCGCGGCCGGGCCGCAGCTCGTGCGCACCGTGGGACCGTTCCTTGGTGTCGTAGCACCGGGAGCGCGCGTTGCGTTCGCGGTCGGTGGCGGCGGCGAACGCCTGCTCGTCGCCGTCGCGGCGAATGGCAAGGTCATGCCGCGCCAATTCGATCGGTATGGCGTTCCCGAGTTGCCGACGCTGAGCGTCGAAGCCGCAGTGGTCGCCCGGGCGACGACGGCGCAGGAAGGCGATCTCGACGGCGACGGTCGTCGCGAGCAGGTCGTGCGCCGCGAGTCGCGTTAGGCGGAGCGTTCGCTCAGCAGTCGGTGCAGCTCGGGGAGGTCGCCTTCCGCGGCCAACTGCAGGGGTGTGGCGCCCGCTTCATCGGCGGCAGTCGTCGAGGCACCGACGGCCAGCAGCCGTTCGACCAGGTGGCGGTGGTTCATGTCGATCGCGACGTGCAGCGCAGTCTGGCCATGCGCATCGGCGAGGTTGGCATCGGCGTTGGCGCGCAGCAGCAGATCGACGACGCCGACGAGGTTGAACTGCACCGCTTCGAACAGGGCTGTGCGCTCGTCGCTGCCGCGCACGTCGGGGTTGGCCTGCTTCGCAAGCAGCGCGGCGACGAGGCGCGGGCGATTGCTCTGCGCGGCGGCGATCAGCGGTGGTTCGGCGGCCGCCGAGTGGCGGTTAGGATCGGCGCCACCGGCGAGCAGCAGTTCCGTCAGTCGGAGTTGGCCGAAGGCGACCGCCCAATCGAGCGGCAGGTACTGTTCTTCGCCAGCGGCGTGCACGTCGGCTCCGGCGGCGAGCAGCAACTGCACCGCGCGCGCATCGCGCCACATCGTCGCCGTGTGCAGGGGCGTGTCG
>SXPB01000205.1 GCA_005776475.1 Planctomycetia bacterium | reverse complement strand
GTACTGGCGGATCGTCCACGGCTTCTGCGCGAACATCGTCGCATAGGGACCGCCGAGGAACGGGGGCAAGCCGGGCAGGCCGCCCTGATGGGGGATGGGCGCGTCGGCGCTCGTGTAGACGCCGCGGTGCAGGATGCCCTCGGGGCTCTGCCAGGATTCGGTGGAGCCGGCAGCCTTCTGCCACTCGGCGAGCGAGGCCTTGCCGAACTCGGCGAAGCCGTACGAGATCTTCGTGAAGTCGGGGTTCATCGGGCGGGTGCGGGACTCTACCGGCGCGTCGGCGCTCGGCGTTAGCTCGGCTAGCGCGGCGGAGTTGTTGGTCTGCCTGAGTGCATAGGAGCCCGTCGCGGGCGGGGAGGGCGATCCACGATCCTGGGTTGAGCTAGCAGTGCTCAGGTCGATGGGGCCTGCCACCGCCAGCGTCGTGGCGGAATTCGAGATGGCGATTGCGCGGTGACCTCGGGTGGGTCGTGGCGAAGCAGCGGTGTATTCGCTGGCGGGGATGGGGTGTGAACCTGACCGAAGCAGGTGGAGCAGGTGGCGCAACCGGTTGGACAGGGGTGCGCGGCGAAAGCAGAATGTCGGCCTGGGGAATGGGTGGTCCGGAAGCCCAGGTTGAAATTCCTAAACCCACACGAACATGCCCATGCGTGCTCATCTTGCCCTCGCCCTCGCCGTCGTGGCGACCGTTGATTTCGTGCACGGCCAAGCGGCTTGGCAGCAGCTGACGCCGGTGAGTTACGTTACTGGGCCTGCCGTGTTCGGGCCGAACCAACGCGTCTGGCACCTCGGCTTCGGTCCGGACGGCGTGTTCCGGACGTCGAGCTGGGACGGCCAGACCTGGACCGCTTCGACGGCGCCCACGCCGCCGCCCCGCAAGGGTCACGCGATGGCGTTCGATCCGGCGCGCAACCGGTTGGTGATGTTCGGTGGCCGGGACGGGGCCGGCGCGAACTTGTTCGGCGACCTGTGGGAGTTCGACGGCGTCGCCTGGCTGCAGCGAACGTTCGCGCCGAACGCACCCGGACCGCGGTTCCTGCACGCGATGACGTGGGACGCCGGTCGCAATCGCGTCGTCGTGTACGGCGGTAGCTCGACGACCTCCGTATGGAGCGCCGGGCTCGCAGATCTGTGGGAGTGGAACGGCACCGCGTGGGCGTCACGCAATGCCGTCGGTGGGCCCCAGGTGATCGGCGCCGCGCTCGCCCACGACCCGATCGCCAACGAGCTGGTGCGAGTCGGCGGTCATGCGACGCAGTTCATCCCGGTCTACCCTTACTCACAGCAGGTCGTCTTCACCGATACCTACTCGTTGGCGGCCACCGGGACGCAGTGGCAGCATCGCAACGCGACCTTGTCGCCTCGCAGCATCGCCAACGTCGCCTTCGATCCGATCCGCGCGCGGTTGGCGTTGGCTGGGGGCATTTCGGGGTGGCCGCCCAACGATCCGTTCGGGGATCCATGGCCCTACTCCAATGCCGCCACGCTGGAATGGAACGGCGTGAGTTGGGTCGTCGCCTCCCCGTTGCCGAAAGCGATCGGGGTTAGCTCGCTGACGTGGGATGTGGCACGGCAGCAACTCGTCTCGGTCGGCGGCCAATACGCCAGCGCTCTGAAAAGCGTGACTTTCACGGGGCACGTTACCGGCTGGTCCGGTGACGACGGCTTGCCGGGCTCACTGCACACGTTGGTCCACGATCGGGTCCGCGATCGGCTCGTCGGCATCGAGATCTCCTACAATGGCACGCGGACGTGGGAATGGGACAATGCGACCTGGACGCTCGCCGCGGGCGTGACGGTGTCGCCGCGATGCCGCTTCCCGAGCGCTGCTTGGGACCCGATCTCGCAGCGCACCTTGCTGTGGAATGGCGGCGACTTAGCCGCTCTGCACACGAACACGATGTGGGCTTGGGACGGCACCAACTGGACGCCGTTGCAACCGGCGCTGCGCCCGAGTCCACGCCACAGTGTCGCGATGGCGACCGACACTCGCCGCAACGTTGTCGTGTTGCACGGCGGCTGGATCCCGCATCCGTCGGGTGGCGAGACAAGCCCGAACGACACCTGGGAGTGGAACGGCTCGATGTGGACCCAGGTCTTCGTCCCGTCGCCGCCTCCTCCGCGCGGAAGTGCCAGCATGACGTTCGACACCGAGCGCGGCGAATGTGTGCTCCAGGGTGCCACCTTCGTCGCCGCTGCTCCCACCGAGACCTGGGTCTACGACGGGACGACGTGGCAACAGCGAGCGCCGGTGTCCGCCGCGCTTTATGTAAAGAGCATCGCCTACGACACGCAGCGGGAGCGCACAGTGTTGGCTGGGAAGCTGCAGAATGGCCAGACCGTCACCTACCAGTTCGACGGCGCCGCATGGACGACGTTGACCACGGCGACCCCCGCGATCCCCACCTTCCCCAATGAGGGCATCGCGTTGGTGCACGACGAGCCCAGGCGCCGCGTCGTTGCCTATGTCGATTACCGCCTGTGGGCCTTCGCGACGCCGTGGCCAGCGTCGGCGACGGCGTTCGGCGCGGGTTGTGCCGGCAGTGGCGGTGCGCTGCAACTCGTCGCTGCGAACCTGCCGTGGCTCGGCAGCACGATGGCCGGTACCCTGGCTCCCGTCGCCGCTGCGGCCGTCCCGTTCGTCGCGTTCGGCACGTCGAACACCACGTGGGGCGGCGTTCCGCTGCCGTTCGCGCTCGGCGGCGTTGGCGCGCCAGGCTGCGATGTGCTGGCAGAGCCGGCGGTGTTGACGCTGCTCGCCAGCGCACCGACCGCGGGCTGGTCGCTCGTGTTGCCGAGCACGCCGGTGCTCGTTGGCGTCGAGGTGTACGCGCAGGGCGGCGTGCTCGATGCCGCCGCGAACCCGCTCGGCGTCGCGACCAGCAACGCGCTCGAGCTGACGCTCGGTATCCGCTGACGCCGCGGCCTCGGCGCTGCAGCCGACGGGAGCGACCGGCACGGGCGCTGAGAATCCGCGGTCGGCGCTGCCCGCCGCCTTGCGCCTCCTGCGCGGCGCGGGTTTGCTAGCGACTCCATGGAAAGGCGTGACCAGGTCGCGCGGGGAGAGGCCCCTGCGTACTTCGGCAAGCCGATGCTGTCGGTTGTGCCGGCGGCTTCGGCGCGGCCTCGGCATGTGCCGATCCACCGCTCGCTGTGCCTCGCCGCCGTGGCGCTGGTCGTGTTCGTCGTCGCCGGCAGCAATGCGGTCGCGAGCTTCGATGCCGACTACGTGATCGGCCTCGTGCAGGGTGGGGACGCCGGTGCGTTGCCGCAGCATCCGCTGTACTTGTCGCTGGTGGTGGGGCTGCATCGGTTGCTGGTGCCGTTCGGCATCGGCGCCTACCAGGCGGCGTTGCTCGCGTCGGCGATGGCAGCGGCGTTTGGGCTGTTCTGCCTGCATCGCGCGGCGGCCTGGCTGTTGCCCGCAGACCGCGCGCCGTGGTTGCTGCCGGTCGCCGTGGCGGTGACGCCGGCGTGTTTCTGGTATGCGACCACGATCGAACTGCACGCCGTCGCCTTCGCCGGTTCGTCGCTGGCGTGGTGGTGCCTGGCGCGCTGGTGCGCAGTTCCACGGCTTCGCAATGCGGTGCTGCTCGGTGCTGCGTGCGGCATCGCGGCGTCGCTGCACGGCTTTGGCCACCTGCTGCTGCCGTGGTTTGCGGTCGCGATGCTGCTGCTTCGCGATGTCGTCTGGCGCGAACGTGGACTCGCGATGGCACTCGTCGTGCTGGTGCACGGCACCGTGTTTGCTGCCGTGGCATCGGCGAGCGGTGCCGGATCGCTCCGCTCGGTTGGTTCGGCGGCGGACTTCCTCATGGTGTGGGCGAGCACTGCCGAAGCCGGCGCAGTCGCGGGCGTGTTGTGGCGCGAGGTCGTCTGGTCGTTCCTGCCGTGGTCGGTGCTGGTGCTGCTGGCGTGGCGTTGTCAGCGCGCGCGTCCGGCTGCGGTGATGTTCCTGTCCGGTGTCGCGGTGTTCGCGCCGGCGGTCGTGCTGCTGTTGGCGCGCTCCGGGGACCACTTCTTCGAGCACGGTGGCTACCTGCTGCCCATCGCCGTGCCGGCCGTCCTGGTGGCGGCGTCGGCGTTGCCGCGCTCGCTGTTCGTCGGTGCGCTCCTGCTCAGCGCCGGTCTCGCGGTCACCTCGGTCGCGGGGCGAGTCGCGATGTCGCACGATCCGCAGTTCGTGGCCGCCGTCGAGACGTTGCGGCGCGAGCATCGGCTGGCGTTGGTCGTCGATGCCGAAGAACTGGCGGCGGTGCGCACGAGCATCGACGGCGTGTTCTGCGCCGAGGTCGATCGCACGATCGAGTCGTACTACGGGCTGGCTCGGAGCAACCAGGTCGCGTTGGCCCTGCCCGAGTGGTTCGACGCGGTGCTGGCGAGGTGCTTCGCGGAAGGTGCAGAGGTCTTCGTCACCGCGGCCGCCCAGAGTCGCTTCCTCGCCTCGACAGAGCCGGCCGTGCGCGCGTTGTGGACGACGCACTTTCCAGCGCACTACGCAATCGAGCCGGTGGAACGGCCCGGCTTGCGCGGGGTGTGGGTGCGGCGGCGCTGAGGCCGGGAAAGGTGCCGCTTCGACGCAGCGTGCCGCTCGACTACCTTGGATCCATGCTGCGCTGCCTCGCCGCGTTCGTTCTGCCGGTTGTGCTCGTTGGTTGCAGTTGTTTGCCCGCTGCGCCCGCCGAGCTGGAGTGCACGCTGGTCGTGCTCGCGACTGGGCCGCGCACCGTGCCGTTGACCGCGGAGGAGCGCACCAAGGTCTTCGGCGGCCACTTCGCGAACATGGAACGTCTCGCGCGCGAAGGCCAGCTGCTGGTGGCGGGGCCGTATGGCAAAGAGAAGAGCGATCCGGCGCGGCGCGGGTTGTTCGTGCTCGCCACGAAGGACGCGGCGCGCGCGAAGGAACTGGCGGAGACCGATCCGGGTTTCCTCGCCGGCGTGTTTCGGCTCGAGTACCACTCGCTCACGACGACAGCACCGCTGCGCGCGCAACTGGCCAAGGACCTCGCCGCCGCCGATGCGATCAAGGCGTCCGGCCGCACGCCAGCTCCGGGCGAAGGCGGCCGTGGCTACGTGCTGTTGACGGCAAGCGACGGCGCCGCCGCAAGCGCCGCGTTGGCGAAGCACCCGGCCGTGTTGATCGCCGCGCGCATTGGCGGCAACCACGCGATGTTCTGGCTCGATGCGAAGGACGCCGCGGCGGCGCGCGCGGCCATCGCCGATTGCTCCGCCGCCCTCGGCACGTTCACGCTCGACGAGTGGTTTGGCAGCGGCCTGTTGGCCGAGTTGCGCGGCGGCGTCTGAGGCCGAGCCGACCGAGTCTGTTCAGGGCAGGATGCGAGCCTGGCCGGACGGGTTGCCGACGACGATGCGACCGGCCATGCCGACGAACAGTCCGTGGTCGACGACGCCCGGCAGCGCGTCGAGCGTGCGCTGCAGGGCGGCCGGATCGGGGATGCCCGCCGGATAACGGCAGTCGAGCACCAGGTTGCCGTTGTCGGTGACGAACGTCTTGCCGCCGCGTTCGCGCACGGTGGTGCTGCAGCCCGTGCCTTCGACGCGCCGCGCGGTGTGCTTCCAACCGAACGGCACCACTTCGACCGGCAGCAGGAACGACTTGCCGAGCACCGGCACCAGCTTCGTCTCGTCGACGATGACGACCAGTTCGCGCGCAGTGATCGCGACCAGGCGTTCGCGCAGGTGAGCGCCGCCGCCGCCCTTGATCATGTGCTTCTGCGGAGCGATCTCGTCGGCGCCGTCGATCGCGAGGTCGAGTGCCTGCACGTCGTCGAGTGCGAGCACCGGAATGCCGAGCTTGCCGCACAAATCGGTGGTGGCCTGGCTGGTGGCGACGCCGCGCACGCGCAGGCCCTTCTGCATGCGTTGGTGCAGACGTTCGAGCACGAACGCGAACGTCGAACCGGTGCCAAAGCCGATGGTGGTGCCGTCCTGGACGAGGTCGGCGGCGGCGAAAGCGGCGGCGCGTTTGGCGGCGTTGGCGTCGGTCATGGCCCGCACGTTACCAACGGAGCGCCCGGCTTCGAATGCTTTGGTGTCGTGGTGGCGTCCATGCGTCACGAACGCCGGCGGCACACTGCTGCGAAGTGGTCGGCGAGTCGGTCGATCAGGCGCCGGCGCGCGCTGTCGTGCGTCTGGAGCGTCGCTGCCGAACGCAGCAACGTGGCGGTGTCGTGCCCATTCGCCAGCAGCGCGTCCGCATCCAGCTGCAGCCATTGCGTGAACGCGGCGGCATCGAGTTCGAGATGGAACTGGAACGCATACGACGGCCCGATCCGGAAGGCCTGCGCGGCGTAGCGCTCGCTGGTTGCGAGCGGCACCGCGCCTGGCACCTCCGCCCACGTGTCCTGATGCCATTGCGCAACCAGCAGCGTCGCCGCGGCGACGCCGAGCACGGGGTCGCTGCGCCCCGACACCGTCCACTGCACCGGCAAGCCACCGAGCTCGGTGCCCGCTTCGCCGCGAAACACGCGGCCACCGGCCGCGCGCGCCAGCAACTGCGCACCCAGGCAGATGCCGAGGCACGGCGCGCCTCGTTGCAGGCGCCGCACCAGCAGTTCGAGTTCGGCGTCCAGGAACGGATGCGATGCCGTGGCGTGGGCTGCCATGGTGCCGCCGAGAACGACCACGAGGTCGGCATGTTCGTCGCTGGGATCGACCTCGCGAAACCGCGTCTGCAGCGTGAAGCCGACCCGCGCCAGCGCCGGAGCGAACAGTCCGGCGTCCTCGTGGAGTTCGTGCTGAAAGACCAGTGCGCGCATGGCGAGGAGCTTCCGCCGCGGCGAAGCTGACGATGCAGACTACCGGAAGCGTCGGCGCGAAGAGATTCGAGTTTCGCATTCGACTTCGAATGCGTTGACGTTGGTGGTCGGCGGGTGAAGTGGCCCGGCGAGGCGCAGCTCAGCGCGAGCGAGCCACGATGCGGCCGACTTCGGCGAGCACGGCTTGGTCGGCGTCGGTCGGCCATTCGCCGACGACGCCAGTGTCGTAGTAAACGGCGACGGCGAGTGGCGCGCGTCCCGGCGGTTCGATCCAGACCACGTCGTTGCACTTGATGGTCACGCCATCGTCGCTGTCGCCGCCAGTGCCGGTCTTGTCGCCCGCGATCCAATCGATCGGCAAGCCGCGGCGAACGCGCGCAGCGCCGGTCTCCGTCGCGATCATCCACTGCCGCAACGTCTGCCGTGCCGAGGGAGCGATCCCGTCGCGAAACAGCGTGGCGAGCAGTTGCGCCATGGCCCGCGGTGAGGTCGTGTCGCGCTCGTCGCCGGGGCGCACGACGTTCATGTCGGGTTCGTAGCGATCGAGCCGCGTCGTGTCGTCGCCGTGCGCACGGCAGAACGCGGTGAACGCCGCGGGCCCGCCGAGGTCGCGCAGAAGCAGGTTCGCCGCGGCGTTGTCGCTCGTCGTCTGCGCCGCCTCGGCGAGTTCGCCGAGCGTCAGTTCGGCGGTGGCGAGCCCTCGCGTGGCCGCCGCCTCGACAGCCGCCTTGGCGACGGGCGCGTGCGCCACCAGGTCCACCGCAGCAACCGCCAGGCGCGCATCGAGGGCGCGCCCGCCACGGGCAGCGCGGTCGAGCACCATCGCTGCGAGCACGAGCTTGAACGTCGAGCACATCGCGAAGCGTTCATCGAGGCGATGGCCGCGGACCTCGCCGGTGCCGGTGTCCAGCACTGCGACGCCGAGCCGGGCACCGCGTTCGAGCGCAACGAGTTCGCGTTCGAGGTCGTTCGCCCCCACGTCGCACGCCGCAACGCGACAGCCCGCCAGCGTTGCGCCGACGGCGGACCACAGGAAGGTGCGGCGGTCGAGGTGCACGTGGCTCATCGCTCCGACCCTACGCCGAACGCACCCGCGCGTCGAGAGCGCGCCGCGTCGGCTCAGTCGTCGTCGCTTTCGTCGTCGTCGTACGGACTCGTGTTGCACGGCAGTCCGCCGCGCGACTTGGTGCCGGCGTCCTTCGCGTGCACGTAGGTGGGATCGCTTCGCCGTCCGCCGCGTCCGTTGGCGGCGTCGCGCCGCGAAGTCAGCGCCACCTTCGGCGGGTTGCTGGGAATCAGGCACTGCGGCCCGGAACCGATCAGGTCCTTGCGGCCGGCTTCGACCAGCGCCTTGTGCACGACGAACCAGTTCTCCGGTTTGAAGTACTGCATCAACGCGCGCTGCACTTCGCGGTCCTTCAGCTTCTTCACCGTCTCGACCGGCTGCATCGTCATCGGGTCGAGCCCTGTCCAATACATGCAGGTCGCGATGTCCATTGGGGCGGGGATGAAGTCCTGCACTTGGCGCGGCTTGTAGCCACGCGCTTTCAGGAACACCGCGAGGTCGATCATCTCGTGCACGCCGGAGCCGGGGTGCGACGCGATGAAATACGGGATCAGGTACTGCTCCTTGTCGGCGCGCGCGCTCGCTTGCTCGAACTTCGCGGCGAACTCGTCGAACGTCGACACCGCCGGCTTCTTCATCAGCGACAGCACCTTCGGGCTCGTGTGTTCGGGCGCCACCTTGAGCTGGCCACCGACGTGGTGCTTCGCCATGTCCGCCAGGTACTCGTCGTCGAAGCGGGCGAGGTCCATGCGGATGCCGGACGCGACGCGCACGGTCTGGATGCCGGGCACTTCGCGCACCTGCTTCAGCAGCGACTTGGTCGGGCCGTGGTCGACGCCGAGCAGCTTGCACACGGTCGGATGCACGCACGACAGCCGTCGGCACTTCGCTTCGACTTCGGGGCGCGTGCACCGCATCTGGTACATGTTCGCGGTCGGTCCGCCGACGTCGCTGATGTGGCCCTTGAACTCGGGGTCCTTCACCATCGTCTGCACTTCGCGCACGATCGATCGCTGGCTGCGGCTCTGGATCGCGCGGCCCTGGTGCATCGTGATCGAGCAGAACGTGCAGCCACCGAAGCACCCGCGCATCGTGGTGACCGAGTCCTTGATCATCGTGTGCGCCGGGATCGGCTCCGTGTAGCGCGGATGCGGCTTGCGCGTGTAGGGCAGGTCGTAGATGCGGTCCATGCCGCGTTCGTCGAGTGCCAGCGCTGGCGGATTGATGACGAGCAGGCGGTCGCCGTGCTTCTGCGTGAGGCGACGACCGTTCTTCGGATTGGTCTCGTGGTGGATGTGGCGCGTCGCCACCGCGAACGCGACCTTGTCGGCGCTCACCGCTTCGAAGCTCGGCAGCTCGACGGTCTGGTTGTCGCACGCGGCATCGTGCCACTCGTGCGCGGGCAGAGTCTCCTTGCTGCCGAGCAGGTAGGCGACGCCGCGCAGGTCGCGGCAATCGCGGATCGTCTTGCCGTCGCGCAGCCGCTTGCACACTTCGACGAGCACCCGTTCGCCCATGCCAAAGCCGACGAGGTCGGCCTTCGACGTGGCGAGGATCGACGGCTTCACGGTCTCGGACCAGTAGTCGAAGTGGGCGACGCGGCGCAGCGACGCTTCGACGCCACCGGCGAGCACGGGCACGTCTTTGAACGCTTCGCGGCAGCGTTGCACGTAGAGGTTGGTGGCGCGGTCGGGGCGCAGCTCGATCTTGCCACCAGGCGAATAGGCGTCGTCGTTGCGACGCTTCTTGTTCGCCGTGTAGTGGTTGATCATCGACTCCATGTTGCCGGCGCTGACCGCGAAGCAGAGGCGCGGGCGACCGAACTGGCGGAACGCGTCGGGCGTGGTCCACGGCGGTTGCGGCAGGATCGCGACTCGGAAGCCCTCGGCCTCGAGCACGCGGCCGAGCAAGGCCGCTGCGAACGATGGATGGTCGACGTAGGCGTCGCCGCTGACGAACACGACGTCGACTTCGTTCCAACCGCGGGCCTTCATCTCGACGGCCGTGGTCGGCAGGAAGCGGTCGGCGGTCGGGGTGCTGCAGGGGCTGGCCATCGGGGCGAGGATGCTAGCGGATTGGCTGGGGAGTGCGGTTGCCGTTGCCGCGGGGGTGGTCGCGGATTTCGTGCGACGGGTGCGCGTGGTAGCGGCCCGGCACCTGCATGAATTCGCGACGGAAGTCGGGCTGCTCGTGCAAGCCCAGTTGCCTCCGGATCTGGCGTGCGAGCGCATAGCCAAGCAGAGGCGGCACGGCATTGCCGATCTGCCGCAACCCTGCGTTCATGCTGCCACAGAACTGCAATCCGTCAGGGAACGACTGCAGCCTCGCAGCCTCGCGTACTGAGATCGTGCAAGCCTGGGCTGAGTCGTAGTGGATGTGGGAGTAGCTGTCCTTGCCGAGATGTGCCATTGGGGTCCGCGCCAGCTGATCGCTTTCCATCTTGCGCCACTTGTTATGAAACTTCGTGGCGTCGAGGGCGGAACGAACTCGCGCGGTGGCAAGTGTAGTGGCGGTAACGAGGCCTGAACCGGTCGCCGCGACCCGATGGACGAGGTGTCCTGATGCAGTAGGATGGCGGGACGGGTTCCTGGTGGTCTGGCACCACAGCTTGTTTCCTATGCGCGCCCTGGCGTCTCAATAATGGAGCCACCCTCCGTGCCAGCCCCGACGCGTCACGTGATAGCTGCCGTTCTGGTCTCGTCGATTC
Organism: Planctomycetia bacterium; assembly: GCA_005776475.1. Taxonomy (GTDB): domain Bacteria; phylum Planctomycetota; class UBA1135; order UBA1135; family UBA2386; genus UBA2386. The sequence continues at coordinate 3,828 of SXPB01000205.1, read as the reverse complement.
TCGCACCGGTCATCTCGGCGCAGTGTTCGCTCGGGGTCGGACCAGCGGGTTCGGGGATCGGCCTTCCCGGTATCGGCGGATCCTCGCCTCAGGTGCTCGCGATCGCGCCGCTGTCCGAAGGTGTTGTGGCCGTAGCTGGCTCGTTCGCGCAAGCGGGCAACCAGCCGGTTGCCAACATCGCGACGTATCACCCGTCGGGCAACTGGAAGGGGCTTGGCGCCGGACTGTCTGGCCCGGTGGCCGCCATCGTGGTAATGCCGGACGAGGCGCTGGTCGCGGGTGGAGTGTTCGGCGCGTCCGGAACCGTGCCGTTGACGAACGTCGCGCGGTGGAGTGGCGGTGCGTGGCAACCGCTCAGTCACACTTACACCATGTCCGTCGACGCTCTCGCCGTGGGGCCCGCGGGCGACTTGTTCGCTTTCGGTCGGCGATGGCTGCCATCGTTCGCGTTCGACGGCGAGGTCGCCCGCTGGACCGGTTCCGCGTGGCAGTCCCTGGGTTCGCTCGGCACCGGGAGAGTCGAAGCGATGATCGCCTTGCCAAACGGAGATCTCGTGATCGGCGGCGTGTTCACGAGTGTGGGTGGCGTTCCCGCTCACAACGTGGCACGTTGGAACGGCTCGGCGTGGCATTCGATGTCGTCGTCCACCAGCGGCAGCGTGCAAGACCTGACCGTGATCGCGGACGGCCGCACCGTTGCGGTGGGCAACTTCCTGGCTATCGGCGGCGTCTTCGCGGCACGGGTTGCTGCGTGGAACGGGACGACCTGGCAGCCGTTCGGTAACGGGTTCGACACCTCCGCCTGCGCGGTGTTGGCCCTGCCCGGCGGTGACTTCCTGGTCGGCGGCAGCAGCGGAACCACCTTCAGCAGCGGTTTCCGACGCTGGCGTGCAACCGCGAACGTCTGGGAGAGCATGCCCGCGCTGACCGGGACGGTGTGGACACTGGCGCGGATCGACAACGCCGTGTTCGTCGGTGGCTCGTTCATGCAACTCGGCGGTGCCGCAAACGGGATCCGGACGTTGGCCACGAACTGCCCGGCGTCCGCGACGGCGTTCGGAGTGGGATGTCCGGGCAGCGGCGGTGCCAACATCCTCGCGCCGATGGTGTTGCCGTTCCTCGGCGACGCGTACCTGGGGCGGGGAACCGAACTGCCTGCGAACGCATTCGTCGCGTCGCTCATCGGGTTCCAGGCGTTGTCCGTGCCACTCGCCTTGGTGCTGCCGCAGGCCCAGGCCGGTTGTTTGCTGCGGGTCCAAGCGTCTTCCTACGACCTGTTTGTCACCCACACTGGCAGCGCGGAGGTGAGCCTGGCGATCCCGTCGAGTGCGGCGGTGCTCGGCCAGACGTTCCTCAACCAGCTGGTGCCGATCGAGGTCGACGCGCTGGGCAACATCATGAATGCGACGGTCACGAACGCGCTGTCGTTGGTCATCGGCGCGCTTTGAGCGAGCCGCGCCTCGCGGCTGCTGTCGTGCACCGCGAGTGGCGCGCCCGACAGGAGTCGAACCTGTGAACTCCGGTTCAGGAAACCAGTGCTCTATCCAGCTGAGCATCAGCGCCCTGCCGATCGGGTTCATCCTGGGCCGCGCGGTGGCGACGGCTGCGTGCTACCGCGCGACGGCGGCGCGGTATTCGTCCAGCACCTGGCGCAGGATCGCGATGTCCGACTCGAACGTCGCCGGCAGCAGCGGTCCGAACGAGAAGCGGAAGAACGATTCGTACGGCGAGCGGTAGCTCGGGTCCTTCTGGTGCGGCCGCGCCATGTCGCAGTCGAAGCCCTTGAGGATCGCGGCGCCGTGCTTGAACAGCCGGCGATTCAGCTCGTCGGCGTTCAGGCCCGCAGGCAGCTCGAGCCAGTGGTAGAAGCCGCCGTCGCCGGTGTGCACCTTCAGGCCCATCGCAGCGAACGCCTTGCCGTAGCGCTCGCGTTGCATGCCGTAGTGTCTGGTCAGGGCGTCGCGCGCCTGCGCAACCCGCTTGGGCTCGAGCAGCTGCGCCGCGTAGAGCTGCGACGGGTGGCTGACGCCGCCCATGCCGAAGCTCGAGAAGTTGCTGAGCGTCTCGACGTTCTTCTTGCTGGCGATGATCCAGCCGATGCGGATGCCAGGGCTCTGCAGGCCCTTGGTGCAGGCGCCGGCGAGGAACACGTTGCTGTTGTCGAGGTCCTTGACGTAGCGGATGCCGCTCACCCCCTTCGTCGCGTGGAACATCTCGTAGGCCTCGTCGAGCAGGATGCCGTTCTTCGGCTGCTCGGCCATCGCGATGAGTTCCTCGAGTTCGGCTCCGGCGCGCGTGTGGCCAGTCGGGTTGCCGGGGTTGGAGATCACCGGCATCAGGTGCGTCTTGGCGTTGAGGCCGCTGCGGTCGAAGTAGGTCGCGTTGGCCGGGTGGAAACCGTTCTCGCGCGTGAACGGCACCACGCGCCAGCTGCAGCCGGTCTGCGTCAGGATGTCGAGGTAGGCCGGCCACTCGACGTTGCCGATGCGCACTTCGACGTGCTTCTTCAGGAACGCGAGCACCGCGTAGATGCCGGGGCGACCGCCGGCGAACACCATCACGTTCTCCGGCGTGATGCGCGAGCCGTAGAAGTTGTTGTAGTGCGCAGCGATCGCATCGCGCAGCAGCGGGTGGCCCCATGCCTTGGGATAGAAGCGATCCTCCCACGTCACGGCGACGCTGCCCGGCAGCTCCGGCCCGCCCGTCAGCTGCGTCGTCAGCGGGAAGCCCTGCGACCACGGATGCGTTCCGGGCGAGCCCATGAACTTGCCGAAGCTGTCGCGGAAGGCGTACAGCGTCTCATAGATGCCCATCGGCGGGCAGTCGTCGGACAGGAAGGACGAGCGTTGCATTGGCGGTGCGGGGAGCGGGATTGCCAAGGGACGATGTCCGTTGCGCCGGACAAGTGCAACCAGACTCCTGCCCGCGCTTGGCCGCGGCCTGGTCGCCGGTTCAGAATCCGAGCGTTGCCGCGCCGCGATCGCTGAGGTTCCAGTTGCCCGTCGTCAGTTCCAGCTGCGCACCTTGCACGTAGATCGGCGCGCCAACGAGCGCTGTGTTGGCCGGGAGCGGCACCGACAGCGATGCCGAAGTGCCGACGATCGCGAGCGGGCCCGCGAGCAAGTCGAGGCTGACGCTGATCAGGCACGCGGGGTCGGTCGCCAAGCCCAGCGCGCTGATGGGGAACGGGGCAATGGTCGTGGAGCCAAGGACCATGAACGGCAGGGCGGTTGGCGCGACGTTGCTCATCGCGACCGCGAAGCTCGCGCCGATCACGGGCAGCTGCGGACAGGACAGAGCCGGCACACCGAGCGGGCTCGCGCAGCCAGCGCCCGACGTCACGAACGTCGCGGCAGGCGTTACGACGCCCGCGCCGGTCGCGGTATCGAACACCAACTGGTAGCCGCCGCCGGCGAGCGCCGACAGTCCTGCGGGGCCGGTCAGTCCGGTGGCGCGGCGCCAAGTGCGGCCGGCGATCGTCACGTTCGCCAGGTTCTGGCGATAGACCTTCATCAGTTGCTCGAACTCGCCAGCCGCGTACGCGAGCGCGGCGTTCGTCGCGACGGCATGCAGACCCTTCACCTGCGCATCGGAGAACGCTTCGGACCAGACGACGGCGTCGTCGACGGTGCCGGGGAAGAACTGGATCAGCGTCTGCGGGTTCGCCGAGCGACCGACGACGACGGGGCCGCTCGAGGTGTTGATCGTCTGGGTTCCCGAGTTGGTGTAGGCGAGCACGCCATCGACGAACAGGCGCACCTGGCCCAGGGTGGTGGCGCCGGCCGGCAGCACCGTCGTCAGCATGTGCCACTGGCCATCGTTGACCGC
>SXPB01000204.1 GCA_005776475.1 Planctomycetia bacterium | reverse complement strand
GGTCGGCGACGGGCCGCCGACGATTGCGTTCGAGCCAGTTCTTCCGGTGAACCTGCTTGTGGATGCTGCCGGGCTGCCGTTCGCGACCATCGAATGCGACGGGGAAGTGGCAGACACGGAGTTGCGGGAGCGCATCGAACGGGCGCGAGCGTGTCGCCGCAGTCGCGACGAAGCGTTCGCCGCCGCCGCCGCGACCACCGGCAAGGAACGCATCGCTGCGTTGCAGCGTGGACTGCAGGCGCTCGACCGGTGGCTCGTTGTGCGCTGCTACACCGCGCAGTTGGCCGACCTGGTCGCCAGCGACGATGCGGCGGCACTCGAGTACGCGCGACCGCTGCTGCGCGAGCATGAGGTCCTGCGAGCGTGCCTCCCCTTGCGCGAGCTGAGCGAGGAAGTCGCGACGATCGACCCGCGGCGCCTGCGTCGGCAACTCGACGACGTGGTGGGAAGGTTCCCGGACCTGCCCGAAGTGGCGTCGTTGGCGCATTGCATGCAAGGATCCGCCGACTTGCGCCGCGCATTGGACGTGTCGGAGCGCGATCGGATCGTCGAACGGGTTCGCGACGCCTTCGAGTCGAGCGAAGTCGAGGTGCCCTGGATTCGCCAAGTGGCTGAGGTCTGGATCGTGCAGGCGTCGCACTGGCAACCGCGTTAGAGCGGTGCGCGCCGCAGCTGCAGCGCTTCGTCGCTGACCTTGCCCCCGTTCTCGACCGACACCACGAACTCGGCGCGGTCGTCGCCGATCGGCCGCAGCACGAACCCCGGGAACCGCAGCGCGCCGTCCGCGACGACGCCGGGTTCGAACGAGTGCCAGCCGTCCTTCTCTTCCCAACCGTGGAAGTTGGCGTGGAAGTGCTTCACGCGCAGCCGCAGACCGGCCTCGACGCGGTCGAGCAGCATGATTTCGTAGAAGCGCGGCTTGCCGCCGCTGACGAGACGGAAGTGGCCGACCATTTGCCCGCCGGACGCCGGCGCCCACGTCTCTTCGCATTCGCCGCCAAAGCCCGTGCCGACCCAGCGGCCGGCGAGCCACGCGGCGTCGGCGAGCGGCGCATTCACGGGATCGAGCGTGGGTGTGGTTGGGGATGTGGCGCAGGCCGCCAGCAAGAGGAGCGGGAGGAACAACGACAGCGTGGTTGGATGCATGGTTGCCGTGCTGACGATTGTGCGTGGGCGCGTTCGACAGCCATCGAAGAATCCGGCGGAGCTCCCGGGTATGGGAAGGCGCATGCCCGACGCCGTCCGCATCGTCGCCAAAGGCCTCAACCCACGCACCGTGCGCACCGAACGCGGCCAGGAGAGGGTCCCTGACGCTTGGGAACTGCTGCCGCCCGGCGATCCGGGGCTGACGCGGCGCGTGAAGGCCGAGGGCGTGTGCTGGGTGATGCAGGAGAAGAAGGGCACCAAGGTGTTTGGCTATGGCGTGTGGGCGCCGCGCGAACGCATCGAACGGTTGCGCGCCGAGCTCGACCAGGAACGGGCCGAGCCTGCCTACTCGAAGAAGTTGGCAGCCGGGCGGGCGCGGCGCGAGCGCGAGCAGGTGGCCTACGTCGAGGACTTTTGCGGGGCGGTGCGCGCGTACTTGCGGTTCGCGCCCAACCACGCAGAACTCGCGGCGCGGTTGGCGGTGGCGGTGACAGCGCACGCGACGCCGGTTGGCAGCGGCACGGTCGCACGCACCGAACGCATTCCGGTTGAAGAACGCGCGGCGGCGGCGGTGATCGCGTGGTTGCGGCACCAGACGACGGCTTACGACTCGATGTCGATCGCGCGCGTGGCGGGGCGGCGGCGTGAAGTGCGGCGCGAACTCGCCGAACAGTCGCGGCGGTTGCTCGCGCGCTACCGTTCCGGCGAGGTCGTCGATCCGGCGGCGTGCCCGTTGGCGTGTGCGTTGGCGCGGGCGTTCCATGCCACAAAGTATTTCGTCCAGCCATCTTCTGACGCCGGGCAACCTCCGCGCGCCGTCGCTATGCTCCCCGCCCCCGTATGCGCCTCAGCCAGATCCTGATCTCCACCCTCCGCGACGACCCCGCCGACGCCGAGATCCCGAGCCACCGCCTGCTCGCCCGCGCTGGCCTGATCGTCAAGATCGCCGCCGGCGTCTACACGTTCGCCCCGTTGATGTGGCGCAGCGTGAAGAAGTTCGCGCAGATCGTGCGCGACGAACTCGACCGCGAGGGCGCCAACGAAGTGATGCTGCCGATCATCCAGCCGAAGGAGCTGTGGGTCAGCAGCGGCCGGTGGGACCGCTACGTGAACGACGGCATCATGTTCACGCTGAAGGACCGCAAGGGCAGCGACATGTGCCTCGGCCCGACCCACGAGGAAGTGATGACCGCGTACGTCAACACGCAGGTCAATTCCTACAAGCAGCTGCCGGTGAACTGCTACCAGATCCAGGACAAGTTCCGGGACGAGATCCGGCCGCGCTTCGGCCTGATGCGCGGGCGCGAGTTCATCATGATGGACGCGTACTCGTTCGACACCGACGTGCCGAGCCTCGACGTCGCCTACCAGAAGATGCGCAACGCCTACTGCCGCATCTTCGAACGCTGCGGCCTCGCCTACACGGTCGTGCAGGCCGATTCGGGCGCGATCGGCGGTGCCGGCAGCGAAGAGTTCATGGTGATCGCCGACTCGGGCGAGGACTCGATCCTGTTCTGTCGCGAGAGTGGCTACGCCGCGAACGTCGAGAAGGCGACCAGCAAGCTGCCGGACGCGCCCGCGGGCGGCGAGCCGAAGCCGATGGAGAAGCACGCGACGCCGGACGTGAAGACGGTGGCGCAGCTCGAAGCGTTCTTCCCCGGCTGGCAGGCGGGGCGCATGGCGAAGACCGTGCTCTACCACGTCACCTGGAAGGACATGCAGAAGATCGTCGCCGTGATGATGCGCGGCGACCTCGAGATCAACGAAGTGAAGCTGGCGAACTCGGTCGACGCGCTGAACGTGCGGCTGGCGACCGAAGACGAGATCAAGGCGGCGACGGGCGCCGACGTCGGCTTCGCCGGTCCGGTCGGCATGCCCGAGACGGTGCCGCTGATGGCCGACGAATCGCTGCGCGACCGCACCAACCTGCTGGTCGGCTGCAACCAGACCGGCTTCCACTGCCTGAACGTGAACCTCGGCCGCGATTGCCGCATGCCGTCGTTCAAGGATCTGCGCACGGCGCGCGCGGGCGAAGGCTGTCCCGTCAGTGGCAAGCCGCTCGAGCAGGCGCGCGGCATCGAAGTCGGCCACATCTTCAAGCTCGGCATC